>CAZIGZ010000025.1:0-35736 GCA_964538835.1 uncultured Chitinophaga sp.
GACGCCCGGAGGCTCGACGATACATCAGCACCTGCCGAACAGCGACCTGATACAGCCAGGCACCGATGCGATTGACTTCGTGCAGCACATTACGGTGACGAACAATCGCCAGCGCAATATTCTGCATCACGTCCTCAACGGCATCCGGTTCATTCAGACGACTGCGCACGACTGTACGCAGCCAGCCTTCATGCTCCAGAAAGATTGCCTGAGGACTCATAGTGCTCACAGTGTTTTCCTTCAGGAGCGTTCGCTCCTGACCATCCAGACACGCGGCACATCACCTTCCCGGCTGTTCGCTGTCTGACATGCAAACCGTTTACACCAATGAAGTTGCCGCTTTGGGCGTTTCGCCGAAAATTCATGTCAGAATTTCTTCAGAATTCGAAAAGAGCGTGGAAAATCAGAGCTCCATCTCCTTCGAACCTACGGCTTTTCGTCACTCTTTGGTGATCGTTTCATCCAGGTTCAATAACAAATTCGCCATCATTGTCATTGACGCAAGCTCAACAGTATCAACACCTTCCGGCGGTCTTGAGACACCGATCCCGAGGAGCTTTCCTGCCTCGTCCCGGTGCGCGTTGTAGTGCTCACGGTGCTGACCGAGCACTTTGTCCAACACGGCCAGTTCATTCTGGGTCGGTACCCGTCCTGTGCACAGCCGGAAGCCAAAGGCCAGTTGTTCCTGAGGAAACGCTCCACCCTCGCGAACCATTCGAGCCGCCAGGTTCCGGCTGGCTTCCACGTACTGCTCATCATTCATCAGAACCAGAGCCTGAAGCGGAGTATTCGTGCGGGCACGGCGGGCCACACAGATTTCGCGCGACGGTGCGTCAAAGGCCATCAGTGACGGTGGCGGAGCTGTACGCTTCCAGAACGTATACAGGCTGCGTCGGTACAGCGCATCACCTTCGTCTCGCTTGTAATACTGAGTCGTGCTGCCCACAAACGCGACGGCTTCCCAGATTCCATCTGGCTGATACGGCTTGACGCTCTTGCCACCAAACTGATCTCGCAGCAACCCGCTCACTGCCAGTGCACTGTCTCGGACAACTTCCGCGTCCAGACGGAATCGAGGTCCGCGTGCCAGGAGTTCGTTGTTCGGATCCGTCTGCAGAAGCTCCGGCGTTACATGCGAAGTCTGTCGATATGTGGCCGACATCAGGATCAGCTTCTGAAGCTTCTTGACGTCCCAGCCGGATTCCACAAACTCCACAGACAGCCAGTCGAGCAGTTCCGGATGAGTCGGCCATTGTCCCTGCGAACCAAAGTCTTCTGCCGTCTTTACGATCCCGCTGCCAAACAACTGCTGCCAGAATCGATTCACGGTGACTCGGGCGGTCAACGGATGTTCCGGAGCGGTCAGCCAGCGAGCCAATCCCAGTCGATTCTTCGGAGCATCAGCCGGCAAAGGCGGGAAGATCGACGGCACGCCGGCTTCCACCTTTTCCCCCTTCAAAGTGTATTCACCTCGACGCAGGACAAATGTGTCACGCGGTGTGGGAAGATCCTGCATGATCATCGTCACAGGAATGGCTGCATCGAGATCATTACGCTGTTTGGTCAGGTCGTCTATCTGCTTCTGAATGGGTTCAAGTGTTGCTTTGGTGGCGGCATACACGTTCTGGAAGAAGTACTCTCGAATCTGCTTCGTTTGTTCGGGAGAACGTTTGTCGGCGTCCACCTTGATGGCATCACGGACAGGCTGCGGAACAGCCGAAGCCGCAAGTGACTTGTCGTAGGCTTCCCATTCCGCAAGCGATTCGAACGAACGACTGCCCTGAGGAGTCTTCGTCACGATTCCCGCATGATCCCAGTAGCATTGGCCGCCAAACTGAGTAAACGCCCAGCCGTTAAGCTCGCTTCCTGGTTTCAGGCCAACATGTGCCGCGTCGACTTCAAGTCGAACCCATTGTCCGGCCGCAGGAAGATCGCCCATCCGACGATGATTGACGCCATCACCGGCGCCGAACGGAATCTTGTCTTCGCCCCAGAAGGCACGGTGTTCCCACGTGCCGTCGTTGAACTGCAGCATGACCGTCTGCGGCGGATTCGCCGGGTCGATCCAGCAATAGGCAAACAGCTTGTCACCTTCACCGATTTTCAACCGGTCTGTCGCTTCGGTGAAGAAATGCTGGCTCAGTCCGTCGGCCTTTCGACGAGTCGCTTTGGTGCCCGAATACACCTGATGGTCTGGGGCTGAAACGAACTCCCAGGGAGTATCCCCCTGCAGGTTTGCTCCCGCCGGCGCTTCGTCTTCAATCCAGACAAATTCCATCGGCTCAGGTGCGGCAACTGGCTGACCAGCTCCTACATCTGTGTACTCAACCTTCGCGAGTGACGCCGCGAGATCTTCCCGCAGCTTTGCGACCTGCTGATCCAATTCGGCCAGTTTCGCGGTCTGGTCGGCGGACGGCACCTTGATGATCGGCGGTGGTGCCAGAGCGTTGCCGTCCATCGCGGCATCGGCAGACGCATTGTAGAACGCGTACAGCTGATAAAATTCCTTCTGCGTGACCGGATCAAACTTGTGGTCGTGGCAGACCGCGCAGCCAAGTGTCATGCCCATAAAGATGGTGGACATGGTTTCCGTGCGGTCCACGGCATATCGGACGAGCACTTCTTCATCAATTGAACCGCCTTCACTGGTCGTCACGTTGCAGCGGTTGAATCCGGTGGCAATCTTCTGCTCCAGAGTGGCATCCGGAAGAAGGTCGCCTGCAAGCTGCTCAATCGCGAATGTGTTAAACGGCTTGTTCTCGTTGAACGCGTTGATGACCCATTCACGGTACTTCCAGAGTGATCGTTCGTTATCCAGGTGAAGCCCGTGAGTATCACCGTAGCGCACCAGGTCCAGCCAATATCGAGCCATGTGTTCGCCGTAATGGCGGTCATTCAACAGTCGATCAACGACTTTCTCGTAGGCATCAGGGCTGGCATCATTCAGGAAGGCGTCAATTTCCGCGGGGGTCGGTGGAAGTCCTCGCATGTCCAGCGTTGCACGACGAATCAGCGTGACTCGATCCGCTTCCGGTGACATCTTCAGTCCGGACTGATCCAGTTTTGCCATCACGAACTGATCGATCGGGTTCACGCATCGGTCCGGCTGAGTCACAGTGGGAAGCGGTGAACGGGCCGGACGGATGAACGACCAGTGCCCTTTATACTCAGCCCCCTGAAGGATCCACGCCTTGAGGAGCTCCACCTGTGCGGCACTGACAGTCTTGCCAGTCGACGGCGGCGGCATCACAAGATCCGCGTCAGTCGTCGTAATGCGATCCAGAATGGAACTCTTTGACGGATCACCAGGAAGAATCGCCGTATGACCCGACTCTAAAGCGGCCCTTGCACCGTCTTCCGTATCGAGCCTTAATCCGGCCTTACGTTCGGCGGCATCCGGTCCATGGCACGTGAAGCACAAGTCCGAAAGGATCGGGCGAATCTCGCGGTTGAAGTCAATCTTGCGGTCTGCTGCGGAAACCGTCGCCGCAAAACTCAAGAGCGCAACCAGCTGCAGTGTGAGAATTCTTGGAGTCATATGTTCTGGCAGGATTGAAGGAGTACCGGCCGCGAAAGGACTGCGGCCAGGGGAGTCCGGAAGGTCTTTGGAACAGGAGCTTGATCAGCCCCATTCACACTCTCCGATTACGACAGATCGCCGCCAACTTGTCAAGAAGCGACCTTGATTGGACTCATTTCTGCTGCCGTTCGCACTCGCCGGAACGGATTGTTCCTCAAATTCTGGATTCAGGACCCGTCGTTCCGAAATACCGTAGGCGAGTCATTCCATGACTCCGCCTGAACCACCCCTCGCCCCGAATCGGGGAGAGGGGCCGGGGGTGAGGGGGGGGCGGTTTTTGGTTTTCGGTTTTCGGTTTTCGGTCCGCCATCCCACATAACAAACGTCATCCCCGCGCAGGCGGGGACGGCGGGGACCCAGCGACTGGGACTCTGAAACCGCGGATCACGGCGAGCGGCTGGACGTCAGCCCGCCGTGTCACCGCCCCCGCCACATTCCGAATCCTAATCTCCACCCTCATGACTCTTCGTCTCACAAAAACGAGCCACGGCAAAGTAGACGTCACTCTCTGAGTGACGCCCTGCGATTCTTCACCGGCTTTCAACAACCACACGATGTTCGTTCGGGCAGAGCTTACCCGGGAATCGCAGAGCATCACTCGGAGAGTGATTGCGACTTTGGTCCGGCGTGATGGCGGGCAGAGTTGTGTGGCGGATGGAGATTAGGGTGAAGATCAAGATTAAGATTAAGAATGAGGTGTGGGGCACGGAGGACTGACGTCCAGCCGCTCGGCTTTGGTGAGCTGGTGCCGAAGTCTCTTACGCAAGACCGAAGGAAGCACCTGGCCTTTGTCTTGTCCGCGTCAATCCGCGTTGATCCGCGGTTACAGAAGCCCAGTGCTGGGTCCCCGCCTGCGCGGGGATGACGTTCATTTTGCGGGGATGACGTTCATCTTGTGTGACTCGTTGGCGGCGGCTTGGGGAGCTTTCGGTCATGGAATGACCGAGCTACGCAATCGATGAACGAGCTACCAGTTTCCTGAATGGCGGCGGAGGTCCAGGGTGTGTGGGAAGTCCGGCGACATTCTTGGGGGCTGCGGTTGAAGAGATCCGCCGGTGTGGCCCATCCGGAAGAAACGGCCGGCTCGACGACTTTCGGCGGCGAGAGCGTTAATCGGGTAGCCTTCCGGATTCAAACCGCCAGGATGATCCACGTGATACCGACATCCTCCGAGTGATCGTTTGCTGGCAAAGTCAACGACATCCAGAATGATCGGAGTATGCACTCGGATGTTCGGATGCAGGCAGCTAGGCGGCTGCCATGCTCGGTAACGAACACCGCCAACAAACTCGCCGGCCGTCTCTGTGGCCTGCAAGGGAATCTGAATGCCATTCACCGTCACGCATTGATTCTTCGAATACATCCCCTTCACGTGAACCTGCAGTCGTTCAACCGAGGAATCCACATATCGTGTTGTTCCGCCGGAGCCCGGTTCTTCGCCAAGCACATACCAGGGTTCCAGCGCCTGACGCACTTCGACATCGACTCCGCCGGCACTGAACGTACCGATCAGCGGGCATCGGAATTCAAAGTGAGTCCCAAACCACTCCGTTTCAAACGGGATTCCCGCCTTCCTCAGATGGTCAACGATCGAATTCAGGTCCTGCCACAAATAATACGGCAGCATGAAGCGATCATGAATCAGCGTACGCCAGTGAATCAGTGGTTCACGATACGGCGTCTCCCAGAATGCGGCGACCAGTGCTCGCACCAGGAGCTGCTGTGTCAGACTCATTCGCGAATGTGGCGGCATTTCGAACCCGCGCAGCTCCACCAGCCCCAGTCTGCCGTTGGCATGATCCGGTGAGTACATCTTGTCGATGCAGATCTCGGCCCGGTGAGTATTCCCGGTGAGATCGACCAGCAGGTTTCTGAACAACCGGTCCACCATCCACATCGGGACCCAGCCTTGGCCAGGCTCGGGGACCTGAGCAAACGCGATTTCCAGTTCATACAGCGCGTCATCGCGTCCTTCGTCGACTCGGGGTGACTGACTGGTCGGTCCGATGAACAGACTGGAGAACAGATAAGAAAGCGAAGCATGGTTATTCCAGAACCCAACCAGGCTCCTGAGCAAGTCCGGGCGTCGAAGGAACGGACTGTCTGCCGGTGTCTTGGCGCCGAGCACCAGATGGTTCCCGCCACCGGTTCCGGTATGGCGTCCATCCAGCTGGAATTTCTCCGTACCAAGCCGACACAAGCGGGCCTGTTCGTAGACTTCGGTGGTGATCTGCTTGAGCTGTTCCCAGCTGTGCGCCGGATGCACATTTACTTCGATCACGCCAGGGTCCGGCGTCACTTTCAGAATCTCAATGCGAGGATCATGTGGAGGCAGGTAGCCTTCAATGATCACCGGCATGTTCATAGCTTCGGCGGTATCTTCAATGGATGCGACAAGATCGAGGTAGTCTTCCAGAGTGCCCACAGGCGGCATGAAGACTCGCAGGCGACCATCGCGAGGTTCCACGCAAAGCGCGGTTCGAACGACCGGGCCGCTTCCCAGCGGAAGCATGGTCCATGAATCGCTGGATTCTTCCGGATCGTCAATCAGCCCAAGACGCTGCAGAGTCTGTTTCTGGCGAGGCTTCAATTCGCGGCGATCTTCATCCAGACGATCCTGTGCCGTTCGCCGGATTTCCGCATAACCTGGCAGAGGCCGACGGTCTTCAAAGGGATCCAGCGGGTAGACCGCCGGCGCGGATGAACCGGCGAGCGGAAGTGACTCGAGCGGCAGTCGGAGCCCCATCGGCGAATCGCCGGGAATCAGGAACAAACGATGCGAACGAAATGGCCAGAAGCCGCTCATCCACTTCGCATTCGTCTGCCACCACGCGCGGGTCAGAGGCAGGACAAAGCCAACAGGACGACTGACGCCTCGTTCCAGCGCGCGGCTCAGTCGTCGACGGTCTTCGTCAGAATCGGGATCAAACTCGTGAGGGTTCACATCGACCGGAAGCTTCTGCTCAATCTCCAGCATGTGAAAGACATCTTCAAACGCCGGCCGAATCCAGCGATCTTCCACTTCCAGACGGTCAGCCAGAGCACAGACGAACTCGGCCGCGGAGTGTTCATTGGCCGTGTGCTTGCTGGCGTCCTGAGTCCCGTCGAGGTCCAGGCCGGCGAGCAGTGCTTCATTCTTCCAGATCGGTTGACCATCACGTCGCCAAAAGCACGTGTAGGCCCAGCGAGGCAGAGATTCGCCTGGATACCATTTTCCCTGACCGTAGTGCAGCAACCCACCCGGCGCGAAGGTTGCACGCAGTTTGCGAATCAGCAGGTCCGACATCTTTTGCTTGGTAGGACCCACCGCAGCCGTATTCCATTCCGCACCTTCCATGTCGTCGATGGAAACAAACGTGGGTTCGCCACCCATCGTCAGTCGGACATCATTCTCATTCAGTCGGCGATCAACTTCGTGCCCCACGGCATCGATGCGCTGCCACATTTCTTCGGTGTACGGCTTGGTGACTCGCGGATCTTCATGGATGCGAGTCACCGTCATCTTGAAGTCGAACGTCACTTCACTCTTTTCGACTGCTCCTGAAATCGGTGCGGCGGTTTGAGGCGAAGGAGTGGCCGCCAGCGGAATGTGTCCTTCGCCGGTCAGCAGACCTGAAGTCGGATCAAGCCCCACCCAACCCGCGCCTGGCAGGAAGACTTCGGTCCATGCATGGAGGTCTGTAAAGTCGACGGTCGGTCCCTCAGGACCTTCGAGCGGCTTGAGATCCGCCGTCAGCTGGATCAGGTAACCCGAGACAAACCGAGCTGCCAGGCCAAAGCTTCTCAGCAGATGAACCAGAAGCCATGCGGAGTCGCGACAGGACCCGGATTTCTTTGTCAGGGTTTCTATCGGAGTCTGGACTCCAGGTTCCAGGCGAATCAGGTAGCGAATCGCCTGCTGCACCTTTTGATTCATGTCGACCAGAAAGTCGATGGTCCGCCGGGGTCGAACATCAATTGTTTTGCGAAACGCTTCGAAGACGGGATTCGGAGCAAGAGGCTGAAGGAACGGCTTGAGATCCAGAGCAAGTTCGTCGGCATAGTGGAAAGGGAAATTGGTCGCGTCGTCTTCCAGAAAGAAGTCGAACGGATTAATCACAGTCATGTCCGCAACGACATCAACCGTGACGACGAACTGGTCTGTTTTCTCAGGGAAGACCAGTCGCGCAAGGTAATTGCCGTGGGGATCCTGCTGCCAGTTGATGAAGTGATTCGCTGGTTCAACCTTCAGCGAATAGGCATCAATCGGAGTGCGACTGTGCGGGGCCGGGCGAAGGCGAATGACCTGCGGTCCCAGTGAGACAAGGCGGTCATACTTGTATGTCGTTTGGTGAAACAACCCAACTTTGATCGGCATGCGACTCTTCCGGACGTCATGCGACGCCGCTCTACATGATCCATCGCCCCGGCAAGCTCGTGAGACTGGCCGTCAATGAACTCATGGTTGTAATGAAATTCGTCTGATGACACGGTGTGGTGGGAAACTGTGGTCAGCAGAGCAAAAACTCAGAGAATTCCGCGACCTTCAGGATGACAGAGTACGGGTCGCTTTGGGGTTATATCGTCGCTCACGGAGCCGACACAAGGGCGAGCCGGACGTTGCGGAACTCGTTGCCAGGATTTGTCATTCGCGGTCGTGATTCCTAAGCTTCATGAGTCTGTGGTGTTTGCGAACCTGGTTGCTTCCGGCACGGTTTGTTCACCCACAGTCGTGATATTCGGCAGAGATTTTCCTGACAACTGCTCCGTTTCCCTCCTTTCGAATGTGCATTCCATGACGCATCGCCACCGAGCTCTTACGGCATTCCCGCTTCGGAACCTATTCGCCGGCGCAATCCTCTTGCTGGCCCTTTCGTGGCTCTCCAGTCGAGTGGCCGCAGCCGATCCGGTGCGGAAGTTCATCGCGGCCGATTCTTCCAAACAGCGAATTGCGATCGTTGGAGAAGACGGGAAGACGGTCTGGGAATCAAAGATTGGGCCTCTTCACGATCTTCATGTTCTGCCAAACGGCAACGTGCTGTTCCAGAAGACCTGGACAGAAATCATCGAAGTCAACCCCGCGTCCGGGGACACGGTCTGGCGTTATGATGCCAAATCCATCCCGGCAAATACGTCTGTCCCCATGGAGATTCATGCGTTCCAGCGTCTGGCCGATGGCAGGACCATGGTTGCTGAATCCGGCCCGGGACGAATCATCGAGCTGGATGCAAAGCTCAACGTTGCAGCAACGATGGCCCTGAAGGTCTCACGACCGGACCCTCATCGTGATACTCGCCTGGTTCGAAAGCTGGCGTCCGGCAACTATCTCGTCTGTCATGAAGGTGACGGCCTCGTCAGAGAATACGAACCGTCCGGCAAGATTGCCTGGGAATACAAAGTGCCGCTGTTCGACAGGGAACCAAAGCCAGGACACGGCGTGGAAGCGTTTGGCAATCAGGCATTTTCCGCATTGCGACTTCCCAACGGGAATACTCTAATCGGTGCCGGCAACGGTCATTCGGTTCTGGAAGTCTCACCGAAAGCAGAAATCGTCTGGAGCCTGCATCAGAACGACCTTCCCGGCATCCAGCTCGCATGGGTCACCTCGCTTCAGGTGCTGCCAAGCGGAAACATCCTGATCAACAATTGTCATGCCGGGCCAAAGAACCCGCAGCTGATCGAAGTGTCGCGCGACAAGAAGGTGGTCTGGAGCTTTCTGGATTTCGACCGCTTCGGCGATTCTCTGACAAACTCACAGATTCTGACGGTGGACGGGAAGCCGGTCGCCGAATCAGATGTTCTCCGTTAACATCCGCGCGTCATCACGTCACTGCCCATCGGCGAAAGCCGTCATTTCTCTTTCCCACCTCGATCGAAAGGACCTGCCATGAACCTCAAGACCCTGACCCTGCTGACTGCCACCGCGTTGATCCCCGCAACAACGCTGCTGGCCGATGAAGATGCTCGTCGAGCTGAAAAAGAACGAGCAATTGCCGAACAAAAGGAACGTGAAGCTCATCGCGCCGAAGAAAAGAAACGTGATGCGGAATCACGCGAACGCAATGCCGGAGCTATCAAGGAACGCCTGACCGATCTGCGGGCCCAGTTGAAGAACGCTGAAGCCGAGGGAATTCCAGAAGAGAAGCGAGAGCAGCTTCGCCGACAGATCGGTGAAGTCGAAGCGAAACTGGCTGCCGTGTCGGGAAAGCAGGGACACGAGATTCCTCCGGAGTTCCGTGAGCGAGCGGAAAAGATTGAACTGACCTCGCGTCGCATCAAGCATATTCGTGTGGCCGCGGAGAACCTTCGAGCCGCCGAGATGCCGGACATGGCTCATGAGCTGATGGAGCGAGCTGAATCGATGGAGCGTGATGTCATTCACGCCAAAGAAGAGCTGATGGCTCAAATGAAGCATCGCGATCAGCCAAAGAAGGAACGCGGTGGCGATGAGAACCCCGAAATGAACGAACTTCGCGCTCAGAACGAAAAGCTTCGCGCCGAACTTCAGGAGATGCGTCGAGCCATCGAAGAACTGAAGTCGCAGAAGTAGATCATCGCCCAACCGGGACTATCGGACGGTGTCCAATCAACAGGGAATGTTTGGCTTTGCGGAGACTCCTGAGTGGCAGCAGGCTGCTCAGGAGGACATCCTGATTGCAGACGTTGTCTTCAATCTGCCGCTGGAACGTCCGTATTCCTATTCCATCCCGCAGGCACTGCGAGACAGGATTCAGGCAGGCCAGCGAGTCCTCGCGCCGCTCGGTCGTTCGAATCGCTCGGTCGTGGGTTATTGTGTCGGTGTTCGAGCGGCCGAAGGGACACAGCGAGCCCTCAAGCCGATCTCCGAGCTGCTTGATTCGGAGCCGCTGCTCGATGCTTCGATGCTCGAACTGACACGCTGGATCGGCGAGCGTTATCTGTGCGGCTGGGGTCAGGTGCTCGACAGCGTGATTCCCGCCGGCGTCCGGAAGAAAAGCGGTACGCGCGAAATCCAGGCACTGCGTCTTGCGGAATCCACCGAGGACATCCTGAAGACGCCGCGACTGACTCGCCAGCAGAAGAATGTGCTCGAGATTCTGCTGAAAGAGAACACGTCCATGCCCGCCGCGGAGTTGTGTGAGCGAGCCGGGTGCGGACCGGGCCCCGTGAATACTCTGCGCAAACGCGGACTCATCGTGGCCGAGCGAGTTCGGACCGAAGTGGCCGCGATGGATCAGCGCGAAGTCGAAACTCAGCAGGACCTGCTGATGAACGAGCAGCAGACGAAGGCCCTGGATCAGATTCTTCGTCCGATTCGCGCGGGTGAATTTGAAACGCTGCTGCTTCACGGAGTCACGGGAAGCGGGAAGACCGAAGTCTATATCCGAGCCATCCGCGAAGTGGTCAGTTACGGTCGACAGGCGATCGTGCTGGTTCCGGAAATCAGTCTGACTCCACAGACGATCCGCCGTTTTCGAAGTCGATTTCCCAGTGTCGCGGTTCTGCACAGTCACATGACGGATGCAGAGCGGCACTGGCAATGGCAGCAGATTGCCAGCGGCGAAATTCAAGTCGTCGTCGGTGCTCGCAGTGCTGTCTTTGCACCAACGCCACATCTGGGACTGATTGTGATCGACGAAGAGCATGAGCCGTCGTTCAAGCAGGACAGCACGCCTCGTTATCATGCTCGTGAAGTGGCCAGGAAACGCTGCGAGGATGAGAAGGTGCCTTTGATTCTGGGCTCGGCAACACCGACCCTGGAATCATGGCTCAGGGCACAACGGCGACAGGACACCCTTGTCTCCATGCCGCATCGAGTCGCCGGGCGGCCGCTTCCGCCAGTCGTCATCGTGGATACTCGAAGCGACCCGCGCATGTCGCGAGGATTTTCGCTCGGACGAGCGCTTTTCACGGCGATTGGAACTGCGCTGAAGGCCAAAGGCCAGGTGATTCTGTTCCTGAACCTGCGAGGATATTCCCCGGTCGTGTGGTGTCGAAGCTGCGGGACTGGGCTGAAGTGTCCGAACTGCGACGTGTCGATGACATGGCATCGCGATCGAGCAGCCATCGTTTGTCACAGCTGCGACTATTCGACGGATCCGCCATCGCAATGTCCTGCCTGCCAGAGTCCCGCGATCCGCTTTCTGGGCACTGGAACTCAGAAGCTGGATGAAGAAGTTCAAAAGTCGTTCCCGGAGGCTCGCGTCCTTCGCATGGACAGCGACTCCATGAAGAAACCCGGCAGCCACGACGAAGCTCTGGATCGGTTTCGGCGGGGCGAGGTCGATATTCTGCTGGGAACTCAGATGATCGCGAAAGGTCTGGACTTCCCCAACGTGACGCTGGTCGGAGTCGTCGATGCCGACACCATGCTGCGACAGCCGGACCTTCGCGCGGCTGAGCGGACATTCCAGCTGATTGCTCAAGTGGCCGGAAGAACGGGACGCGGAGAACGCGGCGGCCGAGTCCTTGTGCAGACATCGAATCCAGATGATCCTGCCGTGAAGTTCGCATCGAAACACGACTTCCTCGGGTTTGCTCAGCACGAACTCGCCGAACGCCATGATGCCCTGGCACCTCCGTTCACGTCGGTGGCTCGAGTCATCTTTCGCGGGCCTGACGAGAAGCGAACTCGGCAGACTGCTATTGCCGTCGCCGAGAAGCTCAAAGCCGCGCGTCAGGGGGAGACTCAATCGCTGAAAATTCGCGGAGCCGCCCCCGCGCCCGTCATTCGACTCAGGAATCTCTGGCGATTCCATCTGCAGATTGTCGGCAAGAACCACGAACTTGTGCGTCAGCTCTGGCAGACCGTCGAGAAGACACTCGAGTTGCCTGACGACGTTGAACTGGCCGTCGACGTCGATCCTATGAATGCCCGGTAGTGGTCATCAAACGAAGCGAATTGACTTCCCAACACAATCCGCCCACATCGGCCAGGTGATTGTCAACAACCCCTGCCACGGTTCGGCCTGAGACGCGGGAAGCAAGAACATGGGATTGAGTCGTCGATACTTGTGGAAGACAAAAGCAATTGCGTCACCCCAACGGTAGTTCATCCTCGTAAAGTCGATGACCAGAGTTACCGGGGTTCTTTCGACCAGAGCCTTGTCGATAGCGGCAAAGACCAGAGCAGCATCTTGATTGCCCGCCGAACCAAACCCGTAATCACCACTGATGCTCACGGTCAGGGTGGAAGACTTTCCCGAGTCGTCGCGGTCAACGTTCAACATAAGCCTGCCCTGGAAACGAAGTTTATCGGACACTCTGGAAGTACTCCGATCACTCCTCCGTGCGGAACTCTTCAAGCCGTCTGCCAACCAATGCTTCGATGAGTGGCTTTGGCACTTTACACGTCAGCAGAACTTTGCGAGTCAGCGCGCCTTCGCTCAGGGCTCCCTTGCGGTAATGGTTAGGGTTGATCCAGACGCACGCAAAGCCATGATAGTTTTGGCCCGACACACACTGAACGATCAATGCGGCCGTTATCAATCCCTGGATCACCATGTGCAGGGTCAGACGCTGGTCGTAGGCGCAACAATAAACATTGACAAGGAATGTACCGACCCAGATCAGTGAGCGTTCGCCGCCAACTCGAAACGTGTTGCAAAAGAGAAAGAAATGCCCCAGCAGATAGGGCACTATCAGCGCGAACTGGCCGATCCACTGCCAAAGCACAATTGTTGCCGCCAGGCCAGCGAGAAAAATCAGTCCGTCCATCCACGAAAACCGAAATCCCCAAGGCCGATCATGCCGCCACCACGGAAGGTTCTGCTCCGGGAACATTGCTTTTTCCTTCCCAGAGGAGCCACACTGTTCTTAGTTCTTACAGAGTCTGAGTCGCATGCAACCACGAGATTAGCGTTTCGACGCGACATTTGCACGCTGTATTTCTGGTTGCCAGGGAGGACAAGATGCCAGGCATTGACCAGAGACTTCTTGATCGAATCCTCAAACCACAAATCTCAGAGATTCGAGAACTGTTGATTCCTCGTGAGGGCCTCTTTCACGACTGCCGGGGATTTGTCGTTCTTGAAACAGGAGACGTGATTGAGATTGCGACCTGCAGTCCGTGGGGCGATGAACCCAGGATCGTGATGGCAAACGATGTGGAGCCTGCCTGGCGCAACGGTACAACTCCATCCAGGCAGAGCGCTGCCTGTGCGGGACTACACATCGTGGACATCTTCCGAAGCAGCTGCGTTTGCTCAATCGCTTTGGAACTCAATAATGGCACCGCGCTGTTCATGGACTCTGAGGTCAACGATGGCATGGAGGTCTTTCACGTGCCAGTGAGCGACCCTCTCCTCGATGACGCCACAAGCTGGATCTCAGGAAAGCCTCTCAGAAGTTCGGCGAACTGACCAACTGTCAAACAAAAAATGGCCGCCCTGATCAAGGGCGGCCATCTCGTGTTGTTCGAAGGTCTTACGAGATTACTCTGCGACTGGCAGAGTAAACTGTTCCATCATGACTCCGTTTTCGTCACCCACCCAGCTTGTTCCGGTTGGAGCGAAGTACTTTTCCATCGCTTCGAATGGAGGCAGCTTGGTGAAGTCGATCTTGGAGAACAGTTCGTCCATGCCAGGGAAGTTGTCAGCCGCGTTGCCGCTCTGAACCATTTCGTACAGCTTGCGATACTGTTCTGAAGGACGGCTGAAGCCAACCAGCAGAGCGCCTTCCTGGAAGTGCTCTGCAACAGCCTTGAACTCGTCAGTTTCGGCCAGCGGACGGACGTCGTCCTGATTGCGAATCGCTGATTCGAGCTGCGTGCCACCTACGGACACGAACAGGAAGTTGTTGGCTGCTGTGAAGCTGATGTTTCCACCGCTTGGATTTGCGATCTCATAGATCGTTGTGCCTTCCAGTTCACGTGTTTCGCCAGGGAAGCCTGGCTGTGATGTCAGCTTGGCCAGCAGTTCAACAGCCTTCTCGGTATCACGAACGCCAATAGCAAACAGAATGTCATCAGTTCCTGTTGAAGTCTCACCTTCACCAGAGGCCATGGTCATCTGAAGCTTGCCGTCAAGCAGATCGATGATGTCGTTCTTGATGTGGACCTGAGGACCCTGCTGGGCAGCCTGGTCGATCAGATTTTCAAAGGCACCGGCACCCTGGAACATGTCAACCATTGTGGCCACGGCGTTGTAGGCTTCTTCAACTTTCCAGGTTGTTGCCATCCAGAGAACCGTCCCTTCCTTCACCCAGGTTGGTGGAGTCGGGTCGGTTTCGGCCAGCTGGAACATCTGCATTGCACCCTGTGGAGGCTGCTCGCAGTAGATCATCGAACGAGAAACCCCTTCAAATTCTTCGCCACCCATTTCAGCCACAGAGCCGATACCCTTCAGCTGATTTGCACCCAGCATCGGGAAGACGCTGATTGCCAGACCAGCCTGCATGCCGGCTTCACCCAGTGAGCCAGTCTGAACGAGCTGTGTGAACAGGCCGATCGGATCAAAGTAGGTGACCATCATGCCGTCACCTGGCTCTGTTTCACACTTCTCAATGATGTAAGAATAGACTTCGTTCTTTGCGAGAGTCTTTTCGCCGTCACCGGCCCAGTTGTCCAGAGTCAGCTTCAGCAGCGCGCTGCTGTTGGACAGGACCATACGCTGATCCTTCAGGAACCAGCCAAATTCCTTGGCAAGCGGGGTTCGCTTGGCGATATCGGCCTTGATGTTAAAGAGGACAACTTCGGTCCCGGAGTGTTCGAAGTTTGCAGCTTCCAGCACTGGAACACCTGCAAGTCCGCCGAGAGCCTTTTCGAGAAGTCCCTTCACCTGTTCCTCGTGATCACCATAATCAAGGAACAGGATGGCTCCCATCTTGTTCGGCGGTGCCTTGGAAAATGCCAGGCTGACTTCGCCGGTCGGAACCGCAAGCAGTTCCTGAAGGGTCATGCCGAGGGCTTCCTGAACCTGTGCCATGCCCTGCTCCATTTCGGCAGCAAAGGCTTTCTCCAGTTCAGCGCGGAAATCGGCCATCGCCGGATCTTCCCACATCTTTCCAGCCGACGATTCCATGAACTGTTCCTTCATGTCGGAGACACTTGGAACAGTCATGTAAAGGTACGTGTCCTTCGGCAGGATTGAACTGCTGAGGACCTTGGTGTCTTCAGAAGTCTGAGCCAGCGCTGTGCTGCACAGTCCCCCAAGCATCACAGCGGATGCCAGCAACATCTTCTTCATTCGGGCCAGAAACATTGAACGTCCTTTTTAGGGAAAAAGAGAGACAGGGAGTTCCATTCAAAAGCTGATTCTCACCCACAAAACCGTCAGCGGTCAAGTTCAGGGGAAAATCCTGTCATCCCGCGGAAACAAATTCGCTCCGCGATCGCACGATCGATGAGGCGCGAAATTCCTGGTTGACCATCAGGCTTTACAAAATCCGCACGGCCGCCGGGCAAAAACGTGCATCGGTACTTCGAGGCTCACGGAGTCCAAAGCGCCAGACGACTGTCGGACCGAGCCAATTCGCCAGGCTGGCCCAAATCCTGGCTCATTCCTCCGCGAAAATGTGCCTACTCGCCGTTTGCTCTCTTCAGAGAAAGCCGGAGCCACGAAAAGTCTGGCTAATTGCTGATTGGCGTCCGGCGCAAATGGCCTTCTTCCCGGCTCAATTGACCAAAGACAACTTTCGGACCATGGCAAAATGTGACCGTTAGTTGCGGCGAGGACGCCAGGTGGGCGGATCAACAGCGTGATTCGGGGGTGGAGCGACCGGAGAAGCTGCCGGAGTCGCCGTTCGACTGGGCCCCTGCCACTGGGGAGGATCGGCTGGGTCATATTCTTCCGCCACCGGCATGCCTTCTGCGGGCAGAGGCTGAGACGGACGTTCGGTCTGGGTTCGATGCGACACTGTTCGAAACGGAGATGCTGTCTCGCTGACCGGTACGGTTTGAGGGTTCGAAGCTCGAGACGGCACGGCTGACGGGACAAATTTCTCGTGCATCGCCGCTCGACCGCCAGATTCTGATCCTGGTTCCCCATCTTCGGAGCGAGAACGTCCTGCGACAACCTGAGGAAGCTCCTCGCCGGCTGAAGCAAACTCTTCATACTGGCCTTCAAAGCCAGCCATCACCGGGGCACCTCGTCGGGCAGGTGCTTTGGCAATGGTGGAGTTTCGGTCGTGGCCATCAATATTGAGGGTCGTCGGATCGACAATCGCCAGAAGCGATCGCGCGCTTTCCGAGGTCTTCTGGTCGGGATGGCTTGTGAGCGCCTTGCGAAGCCATTCGGCAGACGCTTCGTCATCACCCTGCTCGTGAAGCAGGTAGCCGATGTTGTAGTAGGCCGCCGGTCCGCCGACAGCGAATTTCAGATGCGGATAGGCTTCATCGAGATTGCCTGACTTCGCATAGGCCACTCCCAGTTCGTACCGACATCCCTGATCTTCGGGAGCGAGTTCGCATGCTTCGGTATACGCTTCGATGGCTCGGCCCCAGTTCTCCTGGCTTGCGTACAACGCTCCCAGTTCAATGCGAACCGGAACGCTGTCCGGGTGCCGGGACGCCAGTCCCATCAGAATCTTCTCTGCTTCTTCGCTGCGGCCGGTTGCCAGCTCAACACGCGCGATACCCAATGAGGCTTCAATATTGTTGGGGTAAGCGAGTTCAATCTCGCGATATTTCTTCTTTGCTTCGGCGTATTCACCGACGTCTTCCTGGTATCTGGCCCAGGCGAGCAGTGTCTTTTCGGTGTTCTTTTTGAAGGTCTTCTGTGCCTCGCGGAATTCCGGACTGATTTCTTCTTCCGCAGGCTTCGGCGTCAGGAAGGACGTCGTCCTGTCCCAGGCCGCAGTCATCCGATCGCCTGCACAGCCGGACACGGCGGTGAGCCCGGCCAGTGTCATCAGATTCAGCACAGATTTTCGTAACACCTCGCACCTCCATGTGCGCGGATAGTCCATTGAACAGAATCAGCATCTCTGAACAAGGCCGGAAATGGTTTGGTTCCCAGGTCCGACAGAGTTAAGTGAATGCTGTGACTGCGCCTGCGCAATGACGGCGCAGGGCAATCCTCTGTCTACATCGAACTTCCGTTCGCGAATCTCCATTGGTTGACAGGGGCGATGTATGGTTGGCTGGGTGCCAAAATGGCCTTGTGCCTCGTTCTTGCCGACTGAAACCCAAATCCGCAGTTCTCGCCGGAGCCGGAGTGGTGATGCCAATAATTCCGGCCGTAGCAGATAGGTGAAATGACCAGGACTGGTCGTGATTTCCTGTGTGGGAGACAGTTCTGGTCAGTGAATTTCGGCGGTCTGGCCTGTCGATGCAGATCAGGTAACAGGGATTGGCGGATTTTCCTGACGCGGACTCGGCAAGAGCCGCTGCCGCAGGTCGGCATCCGGAAACCGCCATGCAGAACGTTCCGTTGCTGCTACGCTGAAGACACGAATTGACAACCTCCCTCAGGCGAGGGGCCTGGAAAGCGCAATCCGCATGCAATCGTCGAATGCTGGTGATTCATCCGACTGGCGTCTTGATGTCAAAAAGAGCTGTGAAAATGTCTCAAGAACACTTTGGAATGTCCTTCTGCAGATGCGCCGCGCGACACCACGGAAACCTAGGACCCATTTCGCGTCAGCCCGAACGACACTTCGAGCGACCGGCTTTGAGCGAGTCTAACAGGGGGCATAGCCGCGTAGGGCTGCCGCATAACTAATCCTGGCCGAGCGCTGAAGGGATCATAAGCCCTTCAGGTCAGGCCGGATTCTGTGCGGGTTATGCCAGGTTGTCATCGACTGCCGGAACCGTCGGGGCCACTTCGGCGGGCGCGTTGGCAGCCTCTTCGGCTCGAATTTCTGCCAGCTTCTGAATGATCAGGCGATTCAATTCGGGAAGACCTTTTCCAGTGACGGCTGAGATCAGGAATACGTCCTTTCCTGTGACTTCTCGCAGCAGTTCGGCGCAGGTCTGAGCATCCGGCAGTTCGGCTTTGGTAACACAGATGATCTCCGGCCGTTCCGCCAGGGTCGCGTCGTAGAGTCGCAGTTCTTCACGAATGCGAGCATAGTTATCCAGCGGATCTGACACGTCGGCCGGATTGGGTTCGACCAGATGAACCAGCAGGCGGGTTCGTTCGACATGACGCAGGAATTCGTGGCCAAGGCCTGCACCGGAGTGCGCACCTTCGATCAGGCCCGGAATGTCGGCCAGAACATATTCATGGTCGTAACCAACGTGTACCAGCCCGAGATTCGGATACTTGGTCGTGAATGGATAGTCCGCAATCTCCGGAGTCGCCCGTGACACACGGCTGAGCAGCGTCGACTTCCCGGCATTGGGTTTTCCGATCAATCCGACGTCAGCAATCATCTTGAGTTCCAGCTGGATCTCACGATATTCGCCCGCATGCCCCGCTTCCGACTCGCGCGGTGCACGATTGACGGAATTGGCAAATCGCTTGTTGCCCTTACCGCCGCGACCGCCCTGAGCCACGATGACAGAATCACCATGGTTTTGAAGATCCTTCAGCAGGTGGCCATGCTTCAAGTCCTTCACGAGTGTTCCGGGGGGGACGAGAATCACGGTCGATTTTCCGCACTTGCCCGTACACAGTGCTCCCTGACCGTGCTCGCCGCGTTCCGCCTTCCAGTGGCGAATTCCGACGAGGTTTCCCAGCGACCCGAGGTTTCGGTCGGCCTGTATGACAACGTCACCGCCGTCGCCGCCATCGCCACCATCCGGGCCACCGCGCGGCACGAAAGTTTCCCGTCGGAAACTGCTGCAACCATTTCCGCCGTCACCACCTCGACAATACAAAATGACTCGATCTGCAAACATGGGTACCGGGTGGCTCTTGCTACGTTCTACGGAAATCTGAGAAGGTCTGCCGATGAAAATCCGGCACGCGCCGGCAACAGAAACAGGCCCGGGATTGTACTCGTTCGAAAACGGAATCCGCACTGAATTGCACAGAATATCCCAAATACTGGCCGCGAACGACCTCTGGCATGCCAGAGATGAGATTATGGGCCGCTTTCTCTGAGGGTCAATGGCGTCCTGCGAACTCCTCAGGGCGAAACACCTCGGTGGTCTGGATCATTGCAGTCAACGACGTCGAACAAACAGGTGCATTTCCAACTCAGGGCGGCACTGGTATCTTCATGATCATTGACATCTTCCCGAACATCGCCGGAAACGCCGATCTTTGACGCCTTTTTGCCAGGATTTGGCCTTCGCTGCCGAACCGACGATGTTCAACGCATTGACTGTAAGAGCCCAGGACTCACCCATGCTGAATGCTCTTCTTGCTGGCAACCTTCCCCGACAAGTTCGTTTGTCCGTTGCCGCCATCGCTGCTTATTTCATGTGGATTGCTGTCGGGGAAGCTCAGGAGATGCGTCCGGAGACGCTCCTGCCTCGATCGACCGTCATCTATGTGGCTATCGATTCGCCATCAGCTCTGCTCGCCAGCGTGTTGGATCATCCGATCAGCAAACAGATCCAGTCACTGGACGTTTATCAAAAGGCGACCCAGAGCCAGGGGTACCGAAACTTCCTGACTGGCCGCAAGTTCTTTGAACTTCAGGTTGGGGCGGAATGGCGTGCGGCGATTGAAGCTCTTTCTGCGAAGGGTGTCTATGCTGCGTTCGACCCGGAGACGAACGGCGGAGTCGTTCTGGTCCGAGGCAAAGACGAAGAGACGATGGAAAACTTCCGGATGAAGATCCTGGAACTTTCACGGCTCAACGGTAATGAGGTTCGTGAGGTAAAGGACTATCAGGGAATCACGGTCTATCAGTTGCCCGAAGGTGGTGCTGCCACCTACAAAGACTGGCTGATCGTGACCAACAAAGGCGACCTTGGAAAAGCCGTGCTGGATCGGTTCGTCGCCAGTGCTGACGAAAAGCCGGAGTCGCTTGCGGACAACCCTGTCTTCCAGCAGGCCAGTCAGTCTCGTGCTGCATCACAGATCTGGTCGTTCGTTGACCTCGCCGCGATTCGCAGTCGCGGTGGAGCTCAGAAATTGTTCGAAGGTCAGGCGGAGAATCCACTGGCGGAATTGATTGCAGGCGGAATTCAGAGCGTGCTTCAGCATGCCGACTGGCTCTGTTCCGACGTGACTGTGGCCGAGAGTGGACTGACATGGAACATCGCTTCGCCGCTGTCTGTCGACTGGATTCCCGAGCCGCGTCAGTATTACTTCGGCCCGGCCAATACCGGGCTTGCTCCCGCTTTGCCGAACGTGAAGGAAACCCTGTTCACGCTTGCAGCCTATCGTGATGTTTCGGCCATGTGGGTTCGCGCGGGAGATTTGTTCAATGAGCAGATGAACGACAAACTTGCGGAGGCTGATGCAGGGTTGTCCACGATTTTTGCCGGTCGAGATTTCGGCGAAGAGATTCTTGGATCGTTCGCTCCTGAAATGGGTGTCGTTGTGGTTCGTCAGGATTTCACGAATGCTCGACCAACTCCGGCATTGAAACTGCCTGCGTTTGCTCTGGTGCTGAAGCTGAAAGATCCTGATACGATGCGGGGCGAACTGCGACGTACGTTTCAAAGTGCCATTGGGTTCTTCAACATCGTGGGAGCTCAAAACGGCCAGCCTCAGCTTGAGATGGACATGCAAAAGGTGGGCGAGACGGATCTGATCACATCTCGCTACCTTCCGGAAAAGAAAAATCAGGATTCCACATCGGCCCCGATCATCTTTAATTTTTCACCATCGGTCAGCTTCACCGGTGATCGCTTTGTACTGGCATCAACGTCAAAGCTTGCTGAAGAGCTTGGTACCGCTCCACTGAAGGCAGCCTCCGGAGCGAACACTTCGATCGATCTGAATGCCGATGTGCTGAGAGAAGCTCTGGTGGATAATCGGGAACAGTTGATTTCCCAGAACATGCTCGAGGAAGGGCATTCACGGGAGGAAGCCGAGGCCGCGATCGGGCTGCTTCTTGAAGTCATGAAAAACTTCAAGGGTGCGGGGCTCGAGTTGAAGGCGGAAAATGAACGACTGAACCTGCAGTTCACCATCGAAACGCAGCCAGCGGCGAGATAACACTTCGATCCTGCGGCGACGGTGATTCGGTCGCATTCATCCGGTAGTGGCATCGATTGCAGGTCCACAAAGAGACTCATTCAGCCTTCGCGAGAGGATGCTGTCATGAACTTTGAGATTGATCCGGAATGGGCGTGGCGTGAGTATTCTCCTGGGCAGGAGGCACCATGGAATCTTCGAACCGCCTCACATCTGTTCCGCCGAATTGGCTTCGGGGCGACTCAGGCTGAACTGGACGCAGCACTTCAGAAGACCCCGACTCAGGTTGTGGAGGAATTGCTGGACGCTGAAGAGCCTGCAGGTTTCCGTCAGGAAATGAAGTCGCTGGCCGATTCGGCTCTGGCGACAGGCAATGTCAGGCAGCTGTCCGCATGGTGGGCGTACCGCATGCTGGCAACTCCCGCACAGGCACTGGAAAAGACAACACTGTTCTGGCACGGACACTTCGCGACCAGCGCGGAAAAGGTGACCGAAGGCCAGCTGATGCTGACTCAGAATGAGCTTCTTCGTCGCTACGCGTTTGGTGATTTTTCGCAGATGCTGATGGAGATCTCACGCGATGCCGCGATGCTGATCTACCTGGATTCTGCAACGAACCGAAAAGCTCACCCGAATGAAAACTACGCGCGGGAGATTATGGAGCTGTTCTGCCTGGGCGAAGGCAATTATTCGGAGAACGATATTCGCGAGCTGGCTCGGTGCTTTACGGGCTGGGAAGTTCGACGTGGTGAGTTTCGCTTCAACCGGTTCCAGCATGATAACGGAACCAAGAGCATTCTTGGGAAGACCGGTGAGTTTGGTGGAGAAGACGGAGTGCGGATCGTGCTGGAGCAGAAGTCCGCTCCGGAGTTTCTGGTCTCGAAGCTGATTCGTTATTTCGTGATGGATGAACCTGCGGCGTCGCCGGAGCTGATTGCTCCGCTCGCAAAGGAAATGCGAGACTCGGGGATGAAGATTCGCCCGGTGCTGCGACGGATTCTGACCAGTCAGTTGTTTTATTCGCAGGTCGCGATGGGGCGCAAGATCAAGTCGCCGGTGGAAATGGCGATCGGCCTGCTTCGTTCGCTGGAAGGAACGACGAATAGTTTTGAGCTGGCGGAATCGCTGCAGGAGCTGGGCCAGGGCCTGCTGTATCCTCCCAGCGTCAAAGGCTGGGACGGTGGGCGCACGTGGATCAATTCATCGACTCTGCTGGGACGAAGTAATCTGGTCCTTGAACTGATCACGCACGAGAAGACTCGATTCGGACGCACATCGCTGAAACAGTACCTGGCCAGCCGCAAGGTCACTCAGCCACGAGCCATTATCGATCATCTGGAAGAACGCCTGTTCGCGGTCCCCATTCCGGAAGCGGCCAAAGAGCGGATTCAAAAGCTGATGGCCCCGGCCACGGACAAAGCCATCATCGAAGGACTTCATGCCCTGTGTACTCTGCCGGAATTTCAGCTGGCCTAGTGAATCATTTTCAGACATCGAGGTGACTTATGCGAGATTCTTCACGACGCCATTTCCTTCGCAGCGCGTCAGCCGGTGCCGCCGTTTTGACATTTGGAGGCACAGCGCCGCGGGCTCTGCAGGCAGCCGCACGGTCGCAGAAGACGGATCGCGTGCTGGTTGTGATTGAACTTCAGGGAGGCAACGACGGGCTGAATACTGTGGTGCCCTTCGCCGATGACACGTACCGAAAGCTCCGTCCGAAGCTCGCGTTGAAGAAAGACGATGTTCTGACGATCGATGACGGCCTTGGATTCCATAGTTCGCTGCGAGGATTTGCGGACCTGCTGGAAGCCGGGCAACTCGCCGTGATCCAGGGCGTTGGATACGACAATCCTAACCGCAGCCACTTTGAATCGATGGATATCTGGCACACCTGCCAGCGGAAGGAAGAAACGCGGACCGACGGCTGGCTCGGGAGATTTCTGGAAAAAGACTCCGCAGCGGATGGCGCAGACCCGGCGGCGCTTCATTTGGGATTCGACAAACAGCCATTCGCGCTGATGTCCCGAACGGTGCGAACGCCTTCGATTCGGTCTCTGGAACAGTTTCGTCTTCAGGGGGCCGACGATGCGGAATTCCGCAAGGCCGTGCAGGAACTTTCCGCAGCGCGGCGTGGAGGAGACAATGATCTGCTCGACTTTGTCCAGACAAGTACCAGCTCGGCCATTGCCGCCAGCGAACGTCTCAGCAGCGCCGGGGGGAAATCGGAATCTTCGATCGTATGGCCACAGAGTCCGCTGGCGGATCAGCTTCGCACCGTTGCCCGACTGATTCGATCGGGGTTGAGTACCTCAGTGTATTATGTGACGCTCAATGGCTTTGATACTCATTCACAACAGCCGGAGGTGCATGCGGCATTGCTTCGACAGTTGTCGGAATCCGTGAAGGCGCTGCTGGATGATGTGAAAGATCAGGGGCAGGCTGATCGAGTCTCAGTGATGTGCTTCAGCGAGTTTGGTCGGCGAGTTGAAGAGAACGCAAGCGACGGGACGGATCACGGAACCGCCGGCCCGATGTTCATCGCAGGTTCAGCCGCCAGGATTCAGTCGGGCCTGATTGGCACCCCCCCCAAACTCACCGATCTCAAAGACGGCGATTTGAAGCATCAGACGGACTTTCGTGAAGTCTATGCGGCCGTGATTCAGAACTGGTTCCAGGCCGATTCGAAAGAGATTTTGAAAGGCACATGGTCGCCGGTGGCAGTCTTCAAGTAAGCCACAATTGGGCCAATGGCTGTCGTCGGAATTGAGATCGGAAGAGAGAGTCACAGACCGAGACGAGATCACATCAATCTGTCACCAGATCAGCCGCCAGCCCCAGACCAGAACAAGTCCGGACGCAATCATTTGAGGGAGATAGCGCCAGTCCTGCGTTCGAGCAAACGACCAGCCTGCGGAGACGGTCCCCAGAATTCCGGGAAGGATCAGCATCTGCGGGCAGCGTTGAAGAATGGTCGTGTCGAAGTGGCTCAGCGTGAAGAAAGCCATCGCGATGATCGGCCACACCCAAAGCCAGTACATCAGAAACTTTCGCTGTTGAATTCGTGTGAAGCGGCGAAAGGTCTGGATTCCTCGAGTCCGTCGTCCTTCGACCATCTGTTGCTCGCAGTGATGGCAGCAGCGGGTTGCAAGGATTCGTTGTGTGAAACGAGTCACATCCGCCTGACAATTCGGGCAGGTGATCGCATGGCGGCTGGCTTTTCGTTCTGCCCAACTCAACACGGCAATCACGATCGCCGGGGCCGGCAGGAATGCCAGAAAGGGCAACGGGTTCTGCGGACGTGACTGCTGGCGTGTGGCTGCGTCCTGAAACAGATTCAGAAGAAAGCTGATGCCTGCGAGGTAAGCGAACATCCCCACGAGACCTGCTGCCAGGGCGGCCAATAGAATGCGATTTCGCTGCCGTGTCAGCGTTTGGATTTTGGCCGTCGAGAGTAAAACCTGAGTCATCGCCTGGCCGTGGATGAACACCGAACGGAACATCAGCTTCCAGTGATTTGGAAGCCTCTTGAGTTTCATGCGGGGAACGAGTTCGGATGGGCAGCGGATCACGGCTTCTTGTGACGGCGGAGGAATTCCGCCACATTTGAAGAGACTGCAGCATTCAGAACGGTGGCCAATCTTCGCCGAGCGTCCAAAATGGTGTAGGCTTCCGTCAGCGCTGACAGTTTGTGCCGGCGTTTCACCATCATGCTGGAAAGTTGAACTCCCGGTGCTGGCCCGGAGGACAGATGCCGGGAATGAAGGTCTGATCGCGAATGCACAACGATTCATCCACCAATCCCTACGCCATTCCGGATTCGTCGGTGGCGGGACTCCGGCAAACGGAAAGCGGAACGCTGCTGGAATGTGCCGGGTGCCGGAAGCGAACGGTCCGTCCGTTTTCTGCATTTCTGCGACATCCTCAGCTGGCCATTCCCTGCCCGAAATGCGGTACTCGACATCGACTTGCATTTCAGAGGAAATCGCAGTTTCAGTATCACGCTTGTGCTCTTCCCGCGATCGGACTGGGACTGATTGCCATCTATTTTGCGCTGACAGGCCAGACGTATCGGACGATGGACCGCATCACGGCTCGCGTGATTCGGTACTTTGAATGGTCTCCGTCCAGGTCATCAATCAGCTTCATGGAAGCTGGAATCCTGATTGTGCTGCTTCTGACGCCAGTGTTGTTGACGGCATTCTGGGGCTTTCGTGCTCAATTGAGAATTATTGCCCGCGAAGGTGTGCTGCAGGAGCGAACGAAACGAACGCCCGCAGGCTAGCCGACTGGTCAAAGAACAATCGAACCCATTCTGAAACCTCGCAAGTTGAGCTGAATTGCGTGACGTTCGAGGCGATCGTGATAGAATCAGACGGTTCAGATGACTTTGTACCTGTGACGATTGGGACGTAGCTATGCCGGATGCTGGCATTTTGGCAACGGTGATGTTGCTGATAGGTCTTTTGCTGCTGGGAGTCGAGTTCTTCATTCCCAGCTTCGGCATGATCTTTATCTGTGCCGCGCTGTCGCTGATTGTTTCTCTGTGGGCTGCCTGCAAAGCGTGGTGGGGCACGAACCCGGGATTTTTCTGGTCATACATTTTTGTGCTGGTCGGTGGAATTCCGGTTTCTGTTTTCGGCACCATCGCTCTGATGCAAAAGAGCAGCTTTGGTTCCCGAATGACGCTGGCCCCGGCTCCTTCGGCAGAGAAACTCCCTCCGAATCCCCTGGAAGAACATGTGGGTCGTCGCGGGACAGCTCAGAATCTGATGACCCCGGGCGGAATCGTGATTCTGGATGGCGAACGTTTCCATGCAGAATCTCCTGGAATGATGATTGAACCTGGCACCGCGGTCCTTGTGATTGGGGCCAAAGCCAGTCGCCTTCTCGTCCGTCCACTCCTTCCCTCGGATGATCAGCCTCAGCGTTTGGACGCGTCAACCAAGGGTGCCGCGATTGCCCCTGAACCGGTCGCTCAGACGCCAGAGTCGGATCTGGTCCCCAACCCGCTTGACTTCGACATCCCTGACGATTACACCGACTCCAGTAAGTCAGGGTGAGGACTCGAAATCCTGGCGGGGAACATAGATACTGACCAGACTCGGAGCATCAACTCAGTAGCTGGTCATCGATCGATAACCAGTCGTGCATCTGCCATCTGGTGATCAAGAACACTGAACGAGGACGGAGAGACTCGATATGACGACGGTCCAAATGCTGGCTCTGGACAATATCCAGTGGGGCTTTCTGATTTTTGTTCTGCTGGGTGTCATTGTTTTCCTGGCCATCTTTGCGCAGTTCGCAAGTCTCTGGCTTCAGTGCAAGATGACACGAGCGGGCATTGGTCTTCTTGACCTTGTTTACATGCGGTTTCGCCGCGTCAATCCGGTCGTGATCGTTCGCAGCAAGATTATGGCGGTGCAGGCGGGCTTGTTGAAGAAGTACCCGATTACAACGCGTGCACTTGAAGCTCATGCACTCGCTGGCGGAAACGTCCCGAACGTCATTCGTGCACTCATTGCGGCGGACAAGGCGGAGATTCCGCTGAACTGGGAAACCGCTCAGGCGATTGACCTTGCTGGCCGAGACATTCTGGAAGCCGTAACGACCAGCGTTTATCCGAAAGTGATTGACTGTCCGGATCCAAAACGGACCCAGGGCACACTTTCAGCCGTCGCTGCGGACGGGATTGAACTGCGTGTTCGTGCTCGAGTGACCGTGCGAACCAATATTCAGCAGTTGATCGGTGGTGCAACGGAAGAAACCGTGATTGCTCGAGTGGGCCAGGGGATCGTTCAGGCCATCGGTTCAACTCGCTCCTACAAGATCGTGCTTGAGAACCCGGATTTCATTTCCAAAACAGTGCTTGAGCAGGGTCTTGAAGCACAGACCGCCTACGAGATCGTTTCCATCGATATCGCTGACATCGACGTCGGCGAGAACATTGGTGCTCGCCTGTCAGCAGACCGCGCGGAAGCAGACATGCGAGTTGCTCAGGCTTCGGCCGAGCAGCGTCGTGCTGCCGCACGTGCCCGCGAGCAGGAAATGGTCGCGCGGATTCAGCAGAACAAGGCTGCGGTCGTTCTGGCGGAAGCGGAAGTGCCCAAGGCTGTCGCCGAGGCATTTGGCCGGCAAACTCTCGGTCTTCTTGACTTCTACGAGTTGAAGAACGTCCAGGCGGATACTCGCATGCGAGAATCCATTGCCGGTGAAGGCTCAACGCGAGCTGGCCGCACGACGGAAGGCTAGTCCTGTTCCGTTGGAAGACGCCTGTTTGTTCCAAGACGCCTGTTTGGCGGTCTCCAGAGGTTTCGCATCGGCCGGGTGCTGCAACGAGATGAGCGATCGGGGCCTGCTGCAATCGCTCTGATGACGGAATGACGCCCTGTTTCGTGTCGGATTCTGCAACGGCCATCAGGAGTTCACAGCATGAGGGTCACCATTGCTCTTGGTTCACTGAATCGAGTCGCCAAGCTGTTCTCATGGCCGAATTCGAAGGGCAAGAATTGAACTGTCACACAGACGGTGGAACACTGGCTGGAGATGACTCTTCAGCGAGACGGGCTGAGCGAGAAGGGAGCATCGCTGGCAGTTCGCACTCGCGGTCGTTATGTGTTGCTGATCCTCAATGGGCCGGAATCGCTTGTCGGTGAGTTTCGTCGTTATTCGGTCAGGATTCCGCGTTTCCTTCGAAACGGCTGGCAGGCACTCACCACCGTGGTTCCAAAGATCCAGTCCAGCGGTCGATGGGATTCGGATCCGACTGAGCCTAAATCCGGTCAGCCGCCGTATCAGCCCTCGAGGTTCTTTTTGCCGCTGGGCATGTCGATGCTCAACCAGAAGGCGGTTCTGGTCTTTCATTACCCGCCGATTCGACTGCTCGAGACGAATCAGGATTACCTGAATGACCCTGTGCCGGTTCGATGTGAGGAACTGCTGACGGCCAATGGTGTTGACCGTGAAGATCTTCCATTGTTCAACACCGTGATGGACGCGACGCCCATTGGGGCAGAGGATGATCAGGGGTCTAAGAAATCAGCCACGGGTGACCCGCACTGGGGGCTGATTCCCATTCAGGATTTTCATGCGTACCAGCGGCGGCAGGTTCGTCTTCTGCTGAATCGCTCGAAGAAAGTCGGGGTTCACTGACCCGATCGTGGTCTTTGGGGCTCACCCCCTCGACACATTCAACGCGCTGTATGGGACGACACTGCAGAACGGACAGGCGGGAATCGCAAACACCCTGTCGGGCCTGAAGACCCCGGTTCTTGCATCGACCCATCCCTATGTGTTCTACGGAAAGGCGCAGGGCTTTGATCAGATTGGCAGTGGCGTGCTGGTTGGTGCGAAGTCTGCGACCGCTCAGATGCAGACCGACCTGGCCGTTGCGGGCTGGCTGAAACGAATGGCCGCTGATCCTTCTCAGGACCCGGTCAAAGTCCTGTCCGAACAGACTCAGTTCTGGAATTCAGCCAGTCAAAGCCGTGTGGTGAACGAACTTGTCGTTCATCAGGGCTCTCTGAGATATTCAGATCCGGCCACTCTTGCGTTTTCGTTCGACAAACCACTACCAGCCGACTTCGGAAAGTCGGGCGGCTGATTCCGCACGTTCCTCGCAGGATAGCCGCCCTCAGCCGTCTTCTTCCCAGAGCGTTCCTCTTCCGAGTTCCCGATGCCGGATTTGC
Source organism: uncultured Chitinophaga sp. (assembly GCA_964538835.1). GTDB lineage: Bacteria > Planctomycetota > Planctomycetia > Planctomycetales > Planctomycetaceae > SXXK01. Next base: position 29,202 of record CAZIGZ010000025.1, read on the forward strand.
CGTTGGTTTGACGTAGACGACGCTGAAGAGCCATCGAAATGCAAACGCAGACGGACCTGGGCGTCCATCCTGGCGTGCATCCGCTGTTGGTGATTCCAGTGCTGCATCCCTGCGTGCGCAGGAATGACGATGATGCTGGAGTTCTCTGACGCCAGGCAGCTCTATGCGATCAGCTCTTCAACGACTTTGCCATGAATATCGGTCAGTCGGAAATCGCGACCTGCGTAGCGGTACGTGAACTTTTCGTGATCAAAGCCGATCAGTTTCAGAATCGTGGCGTGCAGGTCATGAACGTGGACGGAATTCTCCACGGCCTTGAAGCCGAACTCATCGGTTCCTCCGTGGACGTAGCCACCACGAACACCTCCGCCCGCCATCCACATTGTGAAACCCCAGTGGTTATGGTCGCGGCCATTGATCTTGCCGGCATTGGCGCCCTGCTTGGGCAATTCCACAACCGGCGTTCGTCCAAATTCCCCACCCCAGATCACGAGGGTCTCTTCCAGCATGCCTCGCTGCTTGAGATCGGTCAGCAGTGCTCCGATGGCCTGGTCGCACTGCTTTGCCAGTCGTCGATGATTCACTTCGATGTCGTCGTGATTATCCCAGGGCTGACCATCGCCGTGCCACACCTGCACGAATCTCACGCCACGTTCAACGAGGCGTCGAGCAATCAGAATCTGCCGGGCGTTAACACCGTCCCCATACATTTCCTGAATGTGCTTCGGTTCACGACTGATGTCGAAGGCATCGGCGGCATCCGTCTGCATGCGGTAGGCAAGTTCGAACGACTGAATGCGAGCCTCCAGCTGAGCATCTCCCGGACGCTCATGAAGATGCTGCCGGTTCAGAAAACGCAAAAGCCCCAGCTGACTGGCCTGTTCGCCCGGCAGAATACGGTCGTTGCGAATGTTCTCGATCAGCTTTTCCAGATCGTTATGCTTCGTGTCAATGTACGTTCCCTGGTACACACCGGGCAAAAATCCGCTTTGCCAGTTCTGCGACTCCTGAATCGGGTAGCCGCCCGGGCACATCGCAACGAATGCCGGAAGGTTCTGGTTCTCGGTTCCCAGTCCGTAGGTCAGCCACGAGCCCATGCTCGGTCGAACCAGTCTTGCTTCACCGCAGTTCATCAACAGCAGAGACGGTTCATGGTTTGGCACATCGGCATGCATCGATCGGATCACGCAAAGGTCGTCTGCATGCTGCGCTGTGTGATGAAACAACTCGCTGACGGTCAAACCACTTTCGCCATACTTTCGAAACCGAAATGGTGATGCAAAGAGTGCACCTGTTGGTCGTTCCGTCGCCAGATTGCCGGCAGAGATCATCTCACCAGCGCGGCGCTGGAGTTCGGGTTTATGGTCGAACGTATCCACGTGCGAAGGACCGCCATTCATAAACAGATGAATGACGTGGCGAATGCGGGATGGAAACTGTGCTGGCCGTGGCAGCATCGGATTCAGAGGCTCTTCGCCGATCGCTCTTTGCTGGTTCATCATACCGGCCAGAGCCAGCGCGCCCATGCCCATGCCGCATCGCGTCAGCATTCCTCGACGACCGATCGCGATTGGACCGTTGTCGGCGGAGCTGCATTTGATTCTGTTGTCCTGGTCCATGGCGATTTCCTTTAGTCAACAAATGCAAACTCGTTGGACATCAACAAGACCTGGGCCAGCTGAGCCCAGGCATCCATTCGTTCCTGAGTCGTTTCCCGAAAGTCTTCATCAGACTTCCAGACTCGCGCGACTTTTCCACCGGACGACTGAGTCAGCACGAAACGGCTGTTGAACGAGTCGTGTGAAGAATTCGTGCGGCAGTCAATGACGAAATCGATGGACTGTCCGGCCTCAAGGTCGACAGCCTTCACGGCAAACGGGCTGGTCGAATTCTGTGCGACAGCGTCGGCCAGCAGGGATGATCCCGGACCGATGACTCGAACGCGAACACCATCGCCCTGATCGCTGGGGTGGCTGACCACTCCGTGAATCAGCACGCGACACGCGCTGTCTGCTGTCCATCGTCGAATGGCACAAACGTCAACGGAGTTCCCCGTATGGCCACCGGCTTTGCTCAGGAACACCCAGCCAAGAGTCGGGTCGGGAAGAGTCTCGCCGGCCTGGAGTTTTCCTTCTTTCGCGATCGGAAGACGCTGAAACTTCGTCACCGTGTTGTCCGACTCACGAAATGCGCCGTAACCATACTCCCAGCCACTGCGAGACACTCTGGCCTGTTCATCCAGCATCTGCCGGACAAAGGCAACGGCCTCCGTCATTTCCTGGTTCGATGGTTCACGCTGGAGAACAATTAGGAACAGTTCTCTCACTCGCGATGCAACGTCGGCGTCATTTCCTGCTGACGAGGTCCTTTGACTGATTTCCGCCGCACGATTCATCGTGAATGCGCTGTTCAGTTGAAAGAGTGCCTGCTGAGGAATGATAGTCTGGAATCGTTTCGGTGCATGAGTGTCCGGGCTTGCCAGATCAAACGTGCGAAAGAGACCTGGCAGATTCTGGCGGTCAATTCGGGCGTAGACGGCTCGGCGAACCACATTGGGATCGTTGGCAAGATCCGTTGATGGCCCGCCGATGGTCTTGTCGAGTCGACCTGAGGCCGCAACGACTGAATCACGCAACGCCTCAAAGTCCAGGCGAGTTCGATTCATTCGTGCGAGCAGGCGATTTTCAGGGTCGATCTGCTCTGCATCTTCACGGCGATCACTGGACTGCTGCCAGGTCTGGGAAGTCACGAGACGTCGCACCAGCGCCTTCATGGACCAGTTCTGATGGACGAAATCCCAGGCAAGATAATTGAGCAATTCCGCATGCGCAGGGCGTTCGGTCCGTACTCCAAAGTCGCTGGGAGTGTCGACAAAACCACGCCCGAACAGCTGAGCCCAGATGCGGTTCACGAAGACTCGACTTGTCAGTGGGTTGTCCCGCGATGCAATCGATTCCGCGAGTTCCAGTCGACCACTGCCTTTCTGGAAGGGAGCAGCATCCGGGCCAGCGAGTGCCGTCAGAAATCGTCGAGGCACTTTGTCGCCTCGATTGTGAGGCTGGCCGCGGAGGAAGATGACTGGCTCCACAGGATCCGGCCGGTCCACCATCCGAAGGGTCGACGGTTCGTTCTTTGGTTCTTCAGATGAGGCAAAGACACCATAAAGAGAGTAATAATCCCCAATGGAGATCGGATCAAACTTGTGGTCATGACAGCGAGAACATGACACTGTCAGACCGAGCAGTCCTCGCGAAACCACGTCGATGCGGTCATCGATAATGTCATGCGGATTGTTCAGGAAGCGTCGCCCAAGAGTCAGAAAGCCCATCGCTGCCAGCTGTCCCGGATCGTCTGAACCAGGCATCTGATCAGCCGCCAGTTGTCGCTTCAGAAACTCATCGTATGGCATGTCTGCATTGAGCGACTTGATGATCCACTCACGATACTTCCACGCCTCGTGATACTCACGATCTTCCTGAAAGACGTAGCCTTTCGTGTCAGCGTATCGAGAGACATCCATCCAGAAGCGAGCCCATCGCTCACCGAAATGTGGCGAATTGAGCAGGCGATCGATGTAAGCAGATTTCCACGAATCCCACTGGCCTGCGGTGACCGCGTCATCGGCTGCCTTCAGTTCGGCAAGTTCCGGAGGAAGTCCAATGATGGCATAGGACAGACGACGAACGAGTACTCGATGGGGCGCAGCGGCGGATGGAGCAAGTCCCTTATCCGCCAGCGCTTTGCGAATGTAGTAATCGACCGGTTGCACACCCGAAGGAACCTGAGCAAGATCAGGCTCGCGAACAGGCTGGAAGGCCCAGTGTTCCCGCCAGCGTTCGGCTCGCTTCTTTGCATCACCTTCCAGATCCATCGTTTCCGGCCACACGGCACCGGAGATGATCCACTGTCGCACAAACTCAATCTGTTCCGGTGGCAGCTTGCCGGATGGCGGCATCGCCACATCAGTCTCATGGTGCTGAATCACCTGCCACAAGCGACTTGCATCAGGATTGCCAGGAACAATAAAGGCGACTTCGCCTGACTTACCGTTCAGCACGTCCGATCGGCGATCAAGCCGAACATTATTTTCCTGCTTGGAAGGACCGTGGCATTCAATGCACTTCTCCAGCAGCATCGGACGGATGTGCTTTTCGAATGCGTCACCCGCTTCGTCGGCGTTCGCTGGCGGACCGAAAGCGAGGCCGCTGGCGAACCCGAGCAAAACGAATCCCAGGGAAAAACGATGACGCATAAGTCACCAGGCTGAGTCGGCAAGAAGGAAGGAGGCGGGAAGGCAGATAGGCAGGAACAATGATCCTCGGATATTCTAGGTCCGCGTGATAGACCAACAACAGAAACATCCACCCGCGGCCATGGCTCTTGAAATCCGGACGTGAATTCCTGAGTTTATTCGTCAAACCACGATCGCTTGCCGTCATGAGTTCCGGGGAGGTTCGATGATGTTCCAGGAATGGCAGCAGTGATCCTGGGGAATTTCTGGCCCGAGAACTGATCATTCGGACAGTTCTTCCTCATGCAAAATGCCAGTTTCTGATGCGGGTGGGGTGGGGAATCCAGCGTTCTGCTCGTTATGGTGTTAGTCGTTCGCCATCTCTCCGTCTTGAAACCGGCAGAGCCGGAAATTGCCTGAATCCTGAATCCACAGGGTTCAGGTCTGTCGCTGGAAAACTGCATGAACCGTCCACGTACTGGACAATCCACATCGCCCGAACGGGACGCTGAAATAGAGACCTACTATCGGGAACATTCCCGGGAGTTATGGGCTTTGTTTTATGCGATGTGCAGTGATCCGGAACGTGCGTACGATGCGGTTCAGGAAGCGTTTCTTCGCCTGTACGACTACCACGGAGAACCTGTTCGCGACATGCGAGCATGGCTTTTGCGAGTCGGACAGAACTGGCTGCGGGATGTGGCCAGGAAGAAAAGCAGTTCCTGTCGGCTGCTTCCTGGTCTGGATGACATGACCGGGAATCCGGATTCCGCTGAAGATCGGCTGGCACTGCAAGAGCGCCAGACTCAGATCCGAGGTGCTCTGCAGGAACTGAACGAAGACGACCGAAAGGTCCTGGTAATGAAGTATGCGATGGACTGGTCTGCGGCGCAAATGGCGACCGTGATGGACTGCAGTCCGGCTGCAATTGATATGAGACTTTCGCGGGCACGACGCCGACTCGCTGAGATCTTAACGGAGCGAGGATTTGTTTATGAATGACGAACGAAACAATCGACCAGATTTGAACGACGCAAAGCTTGAAGGCATGCTCCGGGACTTTTTCCGGCTCGAGATGCCAGTTGAGCTGAACCAGCCGTTTTCCAGGACGGAAGCGGCGAGACCGTTGAGCACGGTGACCACGCTCACCATTGTGGCTGAATCAACGGAGCCTGCAGCGCAGCCTCGCCCGCGACATTCCATGATGGCTGTGATTTCCGCGCTGGCGGCGATGGTGATGACGGCTGTAGTTGTTGTGAACTGGGATTCCCCCGGCGTGAGCGTTCCACAGGTCAGCAAAGAGGTTCCTCACATCCAGCCTGCAGAAAAGCTCATGGATGTCTCGAGGGACGCCAATTCGAAGTCGACGCATGTCATCGGTGAAGATGGCGTGACGCTGGAAGAAACTGACGGCGTCGATCTCGCGCCTCGCAAGTGATATTGGCTCTGGTGAGCATTGGCTTTGTTGGACATGACTGACAGCAAATGAAGAAGCCCCGGTGATTTGGTCACCGGGGCTTTTTTCGTTCAGCCTGTCTTGATCATCCAGGGCTTACGGCAGTGGCTTGATGCTGATGTTTCGGAACGAAACCGCATCGCCGTGTCCGGCGAAACCAAAGAAGCCGGACTTGCGATCCTTGCCAGGATGCGGCGTACCGTTCATGTATTCTGTCACAGTCGAAAGATCGGCATTCAGGATAACGTTCCCGTTCAGTTCGACCTTGATCTTGCTGCCATCGACCGTGACTTCCTGGTAGTTCCAGGTTTCAGCGGCTCGCAGGAATCCTCGCTTTGCCGCGACCATGCCATAGGCAGAGCCGTGGTACTGTCGTGCATCCAGTTTGGCATAGTTCGCGTGTTCGGAATCCAGAACCTGAAGCTCGCACATCGCGTTGTAAGCCGGGTCACCGGTGCCGTCAGTTCGGATGGCAAGGCCATTGTTTCCTGATGGCGGAAGCTTGAATTCGAGGCGGACGACAAAGTTTGAGTACTCATCCTTCGTATGCAGAATGCCGCCTTTGCCTTCCTTGCAGCGAATCGCACCATCCACAACTTCATAGTTGTCCGCAGCGCCGGCCCATCCGGTGAGGTCCTTGCCGTTGAAGACGCTCTTGAAGCCATCAGCAGCGCTGGATGCCAGGATCTTGTTGGCTTCTTCTGCAGGAATCTCACGCAGGTAGATGTTCTTCCAGCGAATCTCTCCACCATGGGTCTGCAGACAGATTGGTCCCCTGGCGAACAGAGGATTCTCGCGGTCGAAGTAGTTTTCCATGATCGCGTTGTCGACAACCAGCTGGCCGTTCA
>CAZIGZ010000025.1:35746-53039 GCA_964538835.1 uncultured Chitinophaga sp.
CAGCCAGACAGTGGTGCGAGCACCGATCTGGCGAATCTTGAAGCTGTTCCATTCGCCAAAGGCATGATCCGCCTTCACGAATGGATCCTTCCCCGGTGCGCCAGGACTGTTGTTCCAGAGGCCGCCACTGCCTTTATCGGCCCCCAGCTTGAACTTGGCTTCTTCCGTGAAGTCCCAGATTTGAACCTGAGGATTAGCCTTCAGGTAGATCCCGCTGTCAGCAAGTGGAACGGTCTTGTAGTCGATCAGCAGTTCATAGTCGGTGTACTCTTCGTCGGTCACCAGGTACGCGCCGTGGCCATCATTGACCAGTTCTTCGTTTTCGACGCTCCAGTGCTGCTTTGCATCTGCGGTCCATTCCGCGATCTTCTGATCTCGCATTTCCTTTGGCATTTTGGCCAGATCACGAGGATCGAAATGGGGCATGCCGTGCCAGCCGGTCAGGTCCTTACCGTTGAAAATGGCACGAAAGCCTTCCGGCGGGGCGGCCGATGCATTCGCTGAAAACACCGCCGCCAGAGCAGCAGCGGTCAGCACAATTGATTGCAATCGCATAGGGAATCTCCAGGAGGGACGCAAAGGAGGGATGGCGTGCCAGAGCGGAATCTCCCTTCCGTCATGGCGGCCAGCGTCTCGGATATGGACGTCCGAGAACGAAATCGATCCGGAGGGTAGCGAAAATCGCTTCCGGAGAAAACGAAGGCGACGTCCGCTTTGCATTCCGAGAACAAAAACGGCATCAGGACTGACGAAAATGCAAGGCGATCGGTGTGCCAGAGAGTTCTCTGCCCATTAGCCCCGTCGGACCTATGGCTCTGCGCTTAGAGGCAAATCGCGGATAAACAGAACGTCCCCAGCAGCGTCTCCATCGACGTTGGTTTCCATCCAAAACGCTTCGGGCAGAGGCATGTAGACCAGGAAGCGAATCCGCCCTGGCGGCAGAGACCAGGCCTTGAGGTCAACCACACCGGAATCTGACAAACTGCGCTGCAGCAATCGCCGCAGTGATTCATCTCGAAACCGCAATTTGGGATCCGTGAACCGGATCGGCTGCTGATAACGAGGCACGCCGTATTGGTCCTCAGTCTCCTGCGTCGTTACGAAGCTCTGCAACGATTGCTGCTGCCGCTGGAGTGTCAGCGTTCGATCCATGGAATTCATAGCCACGGTGAAAACCTGACTGCCATAGATCGCGTAGCAAAGGACTTCTTTCTCGGCGGGAAACTTGTCACTGCAGGTTACCTGCAGTTCCGTCAGGTCCGTTGCCGAAGCCGAAAACGACTTGACCTTCAACCCCCAGTCAGGCGTCTCGATTCGGCGGCGAAAGAAGATCGGCTGGCTGCTGAAAGGCGGCATCAGTGTATCGAACCTCGCCGCCTCACCGTTCGTCACAGTGGAATCCGTCGCTTCTTCGGTTGACCCGGACGCGAACAGAGTCTGCTGGTTCTTTGTGCTAAGGTGGAACTGGCCTCCCTGAGTCACAAACATGTGTGTGAATCCCAGGCAGCTCCAGTGAGTCTTGTCCTGGCCCTGAGCGATCATCAGAACCCTGATCGATGATTCTTCGTTGTAACCTCGCCGACCCACCAGCAGGAACACACCGCTGAATACGACGACGACAGCCAGCAACGCTCCGTAGGGAATCAGATAGTTCTTTCGGGACTTTTGCGAAAACAACCACCCGCCGGGAAACAACATCGCCACATAGAGCAGCGACAGAAGCAGGATCAACGCCCAGGAATGTTCTGGCTCCGTCAGTTTTCGCAGACTGTAGAAGATATCGTCATCATTCAGGATGACCTCGTCCCAGCCGAGCCCGGAGCCGGGGCCAGCGAAAGCCTTTTGGCTGTTCTCGTCGTTGACCTTTGGCTTCTTGCGAATTCGCGAAATCGTGTTGACCGTCTCTTTGGTCAGTTCATCACGCTGATACTCATGCCGAACCACCGTTCCGGCTTCGACCGAAAACTCCGGAAACGGCTCATTCAAAGCGGCCAGCAACCCGGAGAACCTGAGCGTCTGGCGATTCTGATCCTGCAACAAATGCAGCTGGCCGCCGGCCTGAAGCCATCCAAGCAGCGCTTCCTGACGCGGCTCATCCCAGTCCGGAACATGGTCAAGGAAAACGGCATGAAGTCCGTGGGTCGCTGTGCTGTAGGGAGGAAAGATCTCCGCGGGCATGTGCTTTACCGTCGTCGGTGATCGCTGCATCATCCCTGTCGGATCAAGGATCACGGTCGCTCGAAAGGTGAATTCTTTTTCGTCTTCACTCAGGTTGTCTGCAACTGTTCGGGCCTGATCGAGTGCGTCGAACTTGATGGTTTCCTCATCCGTTTCGAGTTCCAGGTCCCATGAGACCATCTGTCCAAAGACGTACGGATAAAACTGGACCCATCTTCGGGAGTTTGGTCCCAGAAAGACGGGCTGCTCCATGATTCCGCCGACTCGTCTGACCAGACCTGCATTGGATTTCAGGACCGCCTTGCCGTCGATCGTCTTGTCGGACAGATTGTCCAGCAGAATGGAAAGTGGCTGAAATTCGCCCTGCATGACTCGGCCGTCGAAACCCCAGATGGTTTCGACAACTCGCACCTTTGCTCCTGTCTGACCGAACGCGGTTTCTGACACGCTGAGCACTATCGCGAACAGGAACAGCAGCAGCCTGACCGTCGGGCGTTTGATGCCAGCGGGTGACGGCGACAATGGTTGATCAGTTGAGGCAATAGGAGGCACCACCGAAGCACTTACCCTCGAGATCGTTGCAGCTCTGAAGAAAATTCGGACAGCGGCAACACAGGTTCCCCGTCCGGCAAATGAGGAAATCGACGGCTTTCGACGATGTCCGAGGCCGACTGGTCACGCCGATTCAGCAGCCAGGAGGCAAGTGTGAGGACTACCTGGCGGATTCCAAACATCATGCCTACGTGAGCCAGCCCGACAATCGTGACCGCCACCATGGCCGTTCCTGGATCGCGATCAAAGTCGTGCCAGATCTTTGGCGAATAACCGTAACCGGTATATGAGCTGGAAAGTGAAGACAGCAGCCCTTCATTCGCACAGATCCAGCCATCAAATCGAAACATACATTTGAAGATGGCAAGCACACTCATGCGAGGATTCTCATCCTGAACGTAACCATAGCTTGGATCGGTGAACGGCCCCAGAAAGTAGTACGACACAAAGACCCACACCGCCAGCACGATCACCGCGGACGCAACCGACTTCGCCTGAGTCGAAGAACGAAGCCCGGCAAGCACAGAGACCCACGCCACCGTATGCATTAACGTGGCAGTCGCAAGTGTCGCTGTGACAAGATAAAGCAGCAGATTGAGAAAGCGTCCTCCCCCCAGGAAGCCGCTTCCGAAAGAGGCGTACATCACGATCAGCGTCAGATGCACGGTCATGATGGGCGTCGCAAGCACGATCATCATGCGACGCATCCCGGTCAATTTCTCTCTCAGAAGCTGCGGGGAGGAAATCGGTGTCGAAAGCAATGCGTCTAATGTTTCACGGGATCGTTCGGCGGAAATGATCGTCGAGCCTTTGACCATGACCACCATGATGGCGAGTCCCCAGACCAGAGCCAGGAGGACTCGAAGTGGGTCGGAACTCGATCGATCCGACCACGTGATCGACAGCAGGCAAAGGAACAGCACCGGTCCCTCAAGCAGTACCAGGATCCGAATAAGATACCTTGCTTTTCCAAGAGATTTCTTCGTGCGTTCACGCCACGCGATGGGATCAAACGCAGGCAATGACTCCGCGTCTTTGACCAGCACGACTCCGCCGGTGGTGCGATTATTCAGGTCCGTAAAGAACTTATCGATTCGACGGAAGACCCTGAGCACCAGCGAAGAATGTCCAACAAAGGCCCTGCGAAACAAAAGGAAACGAGTCAGAGCGAGGCAGCCGACGACGAAGGCAATCCACGGCAGCGAAAACCAAAGACAGCACTTTACGAATCCCCACTTGGGGTCGTCCTGGACGATTTCCGACAACATCGGGAGCCATGAGGCAATTGGCCCGTTGACTCGGGTCCACGAACTGAAGAGAACCTCCCAGATGCAGAACGGGGAGAACATGCGAAGGGCAAGCACCTGAGTCACGACGACGAAAACGCCGCAGAGCACATACGACCCGATGAACGCACTGACTGTCGTTCCGAACCACGCACTGCAGACAAGACCAACCGCCGCATAGCACATGCATTCGCCAAGCAGCAACCAGGCGGCTGCAAAGACCATCTGAGGGTCAACGCCTCCGAGTGAGTAAAGAAAGGCCAGAAGCGGAAACGTCAGGAACAAAAATGTGAACATGGGAATCAGGCGACTGAGAAACTTCTCCAGTACGATGGTCATGGGAGACAGTCGCGTCACGAACAGAGTTCCAATCGTGTTGCGTTCTTTCTCCATCGCAATGGAGCCGCACACGATGGCCGGCATCAGAAGCTGCACGCAATGAAAGAGAGACGGGACGATGCTCTGAATGACGTTCCCGCCCATCCCCAGCATGGCCTGAACCCGCTGACTGGCCGGCAGGGTTGCCGCGGTGCCGACGGCGGCGGAAACCGCCTGGTCCAGAACAACGACAAACCATCCCAGCAGTATGACGGCCCCGATAAATCGAAGTACGTAGGTTCGACGTCGCGCTGAGAGCTCAGTGAGTTCCCGGCGGAGCAGAGGTAATTCGGGAATGAACCGAAGCACACTCATGCCGTCTTTCCTTCGGTCAGCTTCATGAACGCCGTTTCCATGTCCATCGCTTCCGGCTGGAACATGGTCAGACGTGCTTTGGCATCCACCAGCCCCTGATGCAGATCCGCGATGGAGGTTTCTTCTTCGTGCAGTCGAATCACCCAGCGATCAATCTGCTGCTCGACTTCGCCGACACCTGGAATCTTCCGAACACGTTCGCAGAGTTCGTCGCTGGGATTCTCCACTCGGATGTGCACGACTCGCATCAGCTGCAATTGTCGGTAGATATCATTCAGTGATCCCTGAGCCACCATTTGTCCAAGCTCAATAATGCCAATGCGTGTACACAGCTGACTCAGTTCAGAAAGGATGTGGCTGCTGATCAAAATGGTCTTGCCCATATCACGAAGAGCCTTCAACAACTCTCGCATTTCGATTCGGGCTCGAGGATCCAGGCCGCTTGACGGCTCATCCAGCAGCAGTACTTTCGGATCATGAAGCAGAACACGGGCCAGCGCCAGTCGCTGCTTCATTCCTCGTGACAGTCCGTCGACAGGGGAATTTGCCTTGTGCGTCATGTCCGTCAAAGACAACACGTCATCGATTGTCGCTTTGCGACGTGACACAGGCAGTTTGTAGGCCGCAGCAAAGAAGTGCAGGTATTCCAGGGAAGTCAGGTCTTCGTAGACTCCGAAGAAGTCCGGAACAAATCCCATGACATCCCGAACCTGCTGAGCCTGACTGAGCACATCCAGTCCGCACACCAGTGCCATGCCTCGGAACTTCGGCTGAAGCGTGGCAAGGACGCGAAAGGTTGACGATTTGCCGGCACCGTTAGGCCCGATAAACCCAAACACTTCGCCTTCCGGGATATCGAGATTGATGCCCTTGACCGCATCAAACTTGCCATAACTGACTCGCAGGTCGCGAACGCAGATGGCCAGAGGCTTTACGGCTCCGTCACGAGTCTTTGGGAGCGAGTCCACGGTCGTTGATGTGATCTTCATAGTGGTGCCTCAACAAAGAAGCGTTTGCGAAACATCTGCACGCGGTTACCGTCGATTTTGCAGATCACCAGCACCTTCTGCGTCGGATCGGAAGCGTCAAACATCGCCAGATCCTCAAGCAGCGGAGCGCCTTCGGGGGCGATCTGACTCACGATCGAAAAGAAGCCGTCCTGACGCAGGCCAGCATTCACGATCTGACTCATCGCCTGCTGCAGAACAGTGCTGCGATCCGCATAGCCATACATGAAGTAGCGTTCCTGCTGCTGCATGACGGGCTGGAACAGGTTCTCGACCACGTTGTCGATGTGTCCGGTTCCTCCGTGGATCACGCAGGCCGCATAACGGCTGCCGTTTCTTGCGGACAATTCGCGAATCAAATTCGCCAGTCGGATACGCCCTTCAGGCGTCTCGACGAGCGAAACATCATTCCAGTTTACTTCCGGCAGAACCACATTCTCCGGGGTCAGAGTGAATGCCCGGAATGTCACGGGCGACCACTGGGCGAGACTCTGAACCGTCTTGTAGTTTTGCGGAAAAGTCCCCGACATCTCGAGAGGTTCATCAACCTTTGTCTGGGTCTGTCGATTTCCATAAATCCAGTCATCGGGAGGTGTCTGGTCTGAAGCCTGGACAAAGAAACCAAGCCGATGCGACTTCACCGCTTCCCCGGACCGTCCATAAAACATCGTTTCAAAGCGGCTCTGGCGGACAGGCGTATTGGCCTGATCGAGGTCTGTGATTTCGAAATAGCCTCCAGTGTCTTCGCTGCCCATGTACTGGTTGGCGACGGCAATGGTCAGAAACGTGAACAGCAAGGTGACCACCGGGAACGCGATCCAGGTGTACTTCCGCATCTTCAGCCAGCCAAGCACAAAATAGTCCACCGGCCCGATCGCAAGAACATAACCGATCAGAATCAAAGCTATCACTGATGTCGGCACCATTTCCACGTCCACCGGCAACAGGGATGTTTCCAGGCGAGCCATGCCGCTGCCGGTTTGCGGAAAGAGATCCTGCGGCTGGGACAAACTGGCCTGCAACTGTGAGTCAAAGTAGACGCGGTCCCCCTGAATGGTTGTCGGTCCCATGACATTGCCAATGGTTTGGCTGTGCTGAAGATACTCCGCATAGCTGATGTAGCAGCCGCGTTCGTCCTGCTGCAAACCGGGATACTGCTGTTTCAGAATGGCCAAACCATCCGGTGTGTTCCATTTCTGACCCTGCCAAATCGGACTGTCCGAACGCACTTTCCAAAGGAATGCGACGACTTCACCCAGGGCCGCTGGTTCGGCCAGTCGTGCCTGCAGGTTCTCAACCAGCGGCAGCAACACGACTCGCCCAAGGCCAAAGTGAGCTTTCAAAATCGGCTCATTGTCTTCATGAATCAGCAGCAGTTTGCCTTCGCTGTCCAGCGTCAGGTCGCTTTCCGCTCCCAGCGCTTCTCCACACGCTGTGCGCAGGAACTCAAGGTGCATCGGCTGGAGTCGGCCGTCAGGAATCACGCACAGACTTCCTCCGGCTCGCACCCAGATCTTCAATCCTTCCAGCTGAGTACTATTGAGCTGTGCCAGTCCGCCGTCGGACAACAAGACGCCGTCAAAGGAGCAATGAGTCAGCGGATCGTCTGGCAGTGATCTTGCGGACCATGGGGATGCAAAGAAAACAACCGTCTTCCCGGTCTGCAGCTGATCACGACGGGCCTCCGCCGTTTCCATCGCGGCTTCCGGCGAAACAGGCTTTTCGGCATGCGGATTGTAATTGTCGAGCGACAGTGCAGACTCAAGGAACAATCGATTCGCACTCGCCGGCTGATTGACGGGATCCTCCGACGCGCTGCACAGGACCATGCCGCGTTCCATGAAGCTGGTGACCAGCAGTTCAAAGGGTTCAGGCGGGTTCATTCGCTCTGGACGGAAGGACAGCGGAATTCGCTCATTCTCGGTCACAAACGTCGCCCGAATCGACCAGTTGCGAGTTTCTGGTGGGTTCATCGGCGGCATCAGCAGGATGAATTCATAGTCCTGCCCTGCCAGAACAATGTCGTCTCGCCGCAGTGTCAGAATTCGCGATTCGCTGTCTGGAAATCCGATCGCGTCGTGAATCTGAAGCTCCAGACTGCCTTCCAGAAACTGTGGATCGTTGTACTCAAGGCGAATTCGCACGGGCACGGGGCCGGCGGATCGATTACGAATCGACACCAACTCCATCTTCATGCGAATCTTTGGCGGAGCGGCTTCCGCGATGCGGCTACCCGAGAATATCGCCAGACACATGGCGAGAAAAACGATTGCTTTGAAGGGAGCCTGCATAACTACACCGCCGATCCGCGAGCTCTCTGGAAATACCACCATTCAAACAGCATGACACCAAAGGCCAGTGCTGCCAGAGACCACCAGATGGGACGATCGCTTTCCAGCCCATCCAGTTCTTCTGCCTTCACTTCTGCTTCTGCCACTTTCAGATCTTCGACAACCTTGAGCGTTGTTTCAGTTCCGCTCAGCAATCCTGTGCCCACGGCACTGACCACTTCTGTGCCTTCGAGAATCTCATACTTCCCCACTTTTGCAGCGGGAACACCCAGCAAAGATCCTGTGGCATTCGTGCGTGCCGGAATCTTGCTGCCGTCAGGAGTCTTCACGACGTAGTCTCGATCCGCTTCCAGGGCGACGCCGGGAAGAACGCCCGTCGGAGCGGCTGCAATTTCGGAAAGCGATGCCTGCTTCAGAGCCGCATCCACAGCATTTGCCATGATGATTGGAAAGCCAACACGATAAGGCAGCGTTGATTTGTCCGTATGAAACAGAAACCACCAGGAGACCTGCAGGCCTTCACGTTTCTGAAGAAGCAACGGTCCCGCATTTCCGTCTGCCAGCACTTCATAGCCTCGATCTTCAATGTCCTTCACACCAAACCCTGTCAGGTACGCGGGTTGGACTCCCATTTGGACATCCGCCATCTGAACGTGCCGCAATAGAGGTGCCGTACGGTTCCAGTCGACAACGCTGGCAATATCATCTTTCACTTCCAGCAAGCCGGTCAGATCCGGCGGAATCACTCCAACGAAAACCTTCACTGCCGCATTGACGGAATCGGCTTCGACGCTGTCCGCAACAATCAGGTCGTAATCCGAGCCTTTTGGCTTTTCGCCATCACTGTCTTCCAGCTCCAGATTCTCCAGAACCGACGCGGCTCGCTTCCATGTCTGCAACTTCGGAGCGATCCAGGTCGTCAGCGGACGCGCGGCCGGAAGAGACAGCCAGACGCTGTTATCCGTCTTCATCGAATCAAAGCCGCTGGGGACCAGCCGAGCCTCGACGAATCTTGCTTTGTCAGCCGACACAGGAATCACCATGCGTTCGGCTTCTTCCAGAGACACTTCAATCGTCTCCGTATGAGTCTTCTCGCCGTTCTCCCAGATCTCCAGCTCCGTGCCTCTCAGGTCTTCCGTTGATCCAAGGACTCGAAGAAAGATCTCCCATTCCGTCGGGCCGCTGCGCCGAGCGGTCATTTCCGTGATGCCGATATTCGGACCGCCAGCTTCGACTCGCTTCACTTCCAGTTCAAACGGAAGTTCAAAGTTCGCTCGTTCCGGCAGGTTGCCATCAGTCAGCACCGTGACCTTTTGAATGGGGAACGACCTTGTATAGGCCGCTGCCATTCTGAGCACATCGTCCAGTTGAGCCGGGAGGTCGGTCGGCTGGACCTTTTCCAGCGCCTTCAACAGCGCACGACGGTCGTTTGTGAACTCCGTCAGGCGTCGTCCGGTGGCTGCAAACGAAAACAGCGAGATCTGTTGATTGCCCGTCAGGTTCTCAATTTGTTCCCGCACCTGCTCACGAATCTCATCGAGTCGCGACTTGCCCGTTGCTTCGTTGACCGCTGACATGCTCGCGGAACAGTCGATCAGAATCGGCAGGTACTCCGAGGTTGCGGCTTCACTCTTCAGGAACGGTTGCATCAAGGCCAGAATCACCAGACACAGCAGGATGATCTGAAGCAGAAGCAGAAGGTTTCGGCGAAACTTCTGAAATGGCGAATTGACTCGCTGATCGTTCACCACGCTTTGCCAGAGCACCAGCGAAGGCACTTCTAGCTTGGGTCGACGCAGCTTCAGGAAATACAAAATGATCAGCGGAATCAGAGCCAGGAAGAACCAGGCTCCGTACAGGTTCACAAACTTGAGCAGGTTCATCGCTGCACCCACCCCTGTCGGCAAAGATGTTCAAACAACACGGTCTGAATCGACATCGCAGAGCTGACCGAAAGAAAACGGCCCTGGCGACTTCGGCACATGGAATCCAGATTTTGCTGGAGCCAAAATCGCTGGTCGTGATAAACCGACAGTAGCTCAGAGGCATTCGTGATGTCGAGAGTTTCCTGAGTTTCGCTGTCGATGAAACGCAGGTCGCCCTGAACGTTCGGATTGATCTCCGCGTCACTCAGAACCTGCAGCCCCCAGACTTCCAGCCCGGAACTGAACAGCAAATTGAACGGACGTCCCAGATCACCGAACGAAAGAAAGTCGCTGATCAGAATGGCGACGCCACGACCTCGATGAAATCTCAGCATGGTTTCGATCGCGCGTTCCACCGGGATATTGCCGCCTCCTTCAAGCTGTTCGAGGAATTGCAGGAGCTGACGGATACGAGTCCTTCCGGTGCCCGGCGGCAGGTTCCAGGGCTTGCCCTGCTGCCCGTGCAGCGCGTATGCACTGACGCGTTCCACGTTGTGGAGCCCCATGATTCCCATGGCTGCGGCGGCCTGTTTGGCCAACATCAGCTTATTGTCAAACAGCATCGACGTGGAGGCGTCAACGAGCAGCACGACATGCATTTCTTCTTCGTGCTGGAACTGCTTGATGTAAGGGCGGCGAAGCCGAGCAAAAATATTCCAGTCGACGTATCGAAGGTCATCTCCGACGGCGTAGTCACGGAAGTCAGCGAAGTCCGTGCTGCTTCCTCCTTTGCCGGACAGATGTTCTCCACGAGCACGATTGGTCAGTCGACGAAGTGGCCGAAGCCGCATCCGCTCAATCTGGCTGAGCGTGCTGTTGTCAAACAAACTGGTAAAGCGGGACGCTGTTTCAGTCACAACCGTCACGCCTCCGTCGGCAGTTTGTTAATGCACTCTTCAATCACATCCCGAATCGACACGTTCTCCGCCTGGCCGTCATAGTTCAGCAGGGCACGATGCTGAAGAACTTCAGGAGCGAAGTAGCGAATATCCTGGAACGACACATGAGCCCGCCCCTGGCTGAGTGCACGCACTCGCGCGGAACGAATCAGGGCCTGAGCAGCTCGAGGGCTTGCACCCCAGCGGAAGAACTTGCGAATCCGCTCCGTGGAGAACTCCGAATCCGGGTGCGTCGCCAGAACCAGACGACACGCGTAATCTCGCATCGGATCGCTGACAACAACTCGATCGAGCACCGAACGAAGATGAAGAATGCGAGCACCATCCAGAACTGGTGTGGCCTCAAAACGCTTCTTCAGAATCGTACGGTTCACAACTTCGTTCAGTTCCGCACGCGACAGGAACGGAACGACGACCTTAAACATGAATCGGTCCAGCTGAGCTTCCGGCAGCGGAAACGTGCCTTCCTGCTCGATCGGGTTCTGCGTGGCCAGAACAAAGAACGGTTGCTCCAGTTTGTAAGTGGTTCCGCCGGTCGTGACGGTTCCTTCCTGCATCGTTTCCAGCAACGCAGACTGTGTTTTCGGGGTTGCTCGGTTGATTTCGTCGGCGAGCAGAAGCTGAGTGAAGATCGGGCCCTGGCGAAACTCAAAACGATACTTGCCGGCGTCGTCCGTCGTCATGATGTTCGTGCCGATGACGTCGGCAGGCATCAGGTCCGGCGTAAACTGTATACGACGAAAATGCAGCTTCAGCACTTGTGACAGTGCCTTGACCAATTCCGTTTTTCCAAGTCCGGGGACGCCTTCCAGAAGCACGTTTCCGCCGCACAACAAGGCCGTCAAAGTGGCTTCGACCACTCGCTGCTGTCCGACAATCACCTGCCCAACGGCATCGCGTACTCCTTCAAATTCCTTCCGAAACTGATCCGCTTCCGCCTGCAGCTGTTCGGGTGTCGTCGGTGTGTTCATAAGTCTGGTGTCTGACGTTAGAGATTAAGTGAGTTTGTGAACGCGTTTGTAAATTCGTTGGAAAGATATCACTCGCGCCGGAAGGCGAAGCGATCAGAGAATTATTGTGACTTGCCTTCTTCTCGCTTTTTCTTCAGCGCCAGCAGCCGCGATGTCGTGGCGTCCGGATCTGCTGGCGGTGCTGATGAAGATTCGGCCGAACCTGCCGACGTTGCCGTTGTCGAGCCAGGTGTGGATGCTGTGGGTGATGCTGGCGGACGGTTCTGAGTTCGGACGGGCATTGGCCGCCCCTCCTTCGGCGCCTGCTGTCGACCGTCGGCGGTGCCTTCCTTCTGTGTCTGCAGAGTCGACCGCACGGCTTCGGCTCGCTGAAGAAGAGCCCCGATCGTTGCCGTGGATTCCTTCTTTTCCTTGCGGAACAGTCGAAGGAACCAGCCGGCATCAAGCTGAACGCGTCGAATGGCAACGTCGATCGGCAGCAGACATGCAAACAGCATCAGAAACCATTCAAAGATCGCGCGACTGCTGCGGCGAGGTTTTCGGTTTCCAAAGAGCTGTTCAGCGATCTCTTCCGGCTCCTGATTGAGGTCAATCTCCGTTCCACCCGTCGCCTCGGCAATCTCCTTCAGCACAATCGGGTCTGCTCGAAACCGCAGATACTCGGGCGAGTACGATACAATGAAGCCAGCATAAGCCGTTTCATTGCGAGTACCATCCGTGGCTCCGATCATGACCTGATATCGACCTTCGCCTTTGAGCGGCATTGACGTCTGATATCTTCGAGGAGCGATCTGACGCACGGGTTGTGTCTGTTCAAACTCGTTGGGGCCTGTGACTGAAACGTTGATGTCCAGCAGTGTCTCTTCCGGATGAAAATCCTCCACGACCACGACGCCTTCGTTCCCGTTCACATACGTGTAGACTCGCAGAAACTGTTCTCGTCGAGTCCGGCTGATGCGAGTCACGATCTGGTTCGTCAGCTGCTGGAACTGATCCCACTTGACCCAGTCTTTGCCCCAGCGGCTGGTGAAGTCTGCCGTGTAGGCGGCTGTCACACCAAGCCCATAACGCCAGACGGCCAAAATCGGATCTCGTTCGCCATCGCCCGCGGCCGCTTCGCTTTCTGTGGGTGGTGCGGCCAGAACGACGGTGGCTCGAGGATCATCTTTCGGTGACGTCAAAACGTAACCGTGAAGATTTGGAGAGCTCGCGACGTCTCGCAGCATCGGGTCTGGAGCCATCAGCTCCGGAACAAACGTGCGATTCTGCAACTGACTGCGTCGGAGCGGCTTTGCTTCTTTCACAAAGATCGAAGGCAGCTGATTCGGGTCATTGGGGAAGTGAAACCGCCCCTTCGTGAGTGCCGCAATTTCTTTCAGCGTCGTTGCGTCACCGTTGTGAGGAAACACCGCAACGGTCGAGACGGAAATCTGGGCTTCCTGGAACTTCTGAATGAGTGATGGAACCGGTGCCTGAGCATCTCCGTCTGAGATGATAATCATGTGCCGAGTCGAAGCGTCAGATTTCACCAGCGCGTCGTAGCCCAGCTGCATCGTGGTTCCAAAGGTCCCCATGTCGCCGATCTGGGCATTGTTAATTTTGGTGGCAAGTTCTGAGTACTTCGATGCCGGGGTGAGTTCAAAAATCCACTCGTCCCCGTTCATCGTCTGCGCGAGGACTCCCACAAGGTCCTCGGAATTCAGCACCTGGATCGCTCGCTTGGTGATTCTCTTCGCCCATGTATTCCCTGATGGGAACTCACAGGTATGCAGAATGATGGCCAGCGCCCCTTTGGGCAGAATCTTCTTGTTGGTGATCTCCATGGAAATTGGCAGGGCATCTTCAATCAGCGAACCCTGCCAGCCGCCAGGTCCGAAACTGTTAGGACCACCGACCATCATAAAACCAACGCCAAGATTCTTGATCGCATCGTGCAGGGCCTGAATCTGAGTCTGCAGAAGCGTGTCCTCCGCCACATCCGCGAAGATCACGGCGTCGTATGGCATCAGATTCATCGGGTCGAACGGAAACTCCCGGGCATTCATCACTTCCACCTGCCGTTCGCCCTGCTGCAGAGCGAGCTGGAGGAAGCGAATTTCATCGCCTGAGCTTTCGGGATTTGTCACCAGCAGGATACGGCCAGGACCTTCCAGATACAGGTAGTTTCGGACAACATTGTTTTCCGGTCGTCGATCCTCCGCCGGGTTGACTTCAATCCTCGCGGAATACTCATAGTAGCCTGGCTGATCAACCTTGATCGGGAAGGAATAGCGGCTCTTGCCCGCTTCGAACTCCACTTCCTTTTCGGCGATCTTCTTGCTTCCATCCATCAGCACCAGAGTTCCCTTGCCAGCTGTCAGCGATTGCAGCACGACCGACGCTTCATAGGTTTCCCCGAGTCGAACGAAACGCGGCAGGTCCAGGCGTTCCAGCAGGACCTCTTTCTCGTACTCATAGTCGGCCGCCGCGACATTGACCTGAACACCGCGAGCCTGCAGGTCGTCAATCACATCCTTCAGCTGACCGACCGTTTCCGTCCCGTCACTCAGCAGAACAATACGCCCCAGGTTTTCTTCCGGAAGCATCGCCGCGCTGAGTGCCAGGGATTGTTCGAGGTTTGTTGCGTCCTGACTGACCTGAGAATTGATGAATTTCTCAAACGGGAACGTTTCCTTCGGCGGATATTCCACCGCGGCCGTTCGCCCGAACACAACAAGTCCGGCCTGATCGGAACCTGGTTTCTTTGCCGCTGTGTCTGCCACAAACTCCAGCATCTTGCCGCGGAACTGATTCACGGAATCGGAGACGTCAACATTGTAAACGACAGAAACAACGTCACTCGTTCGCACCGCACGAGGTTCCGCCAGAACGATGATCAGCAGTCCGCACAGACACAGCCGTACGAATCCCGCCACCATGCCTCGACGAAACGGCAACCCTGCATGACCGGCCGCCTGGAGCCACCAGATCCACGGAGTCAGCAGCAGCAGCAGGAACATCCAGGGGCGGGCAAACTCCAGTTCACGGACAAGTTCAAACTGCGGATAACCGACTCCCCAGTTTGTCAGGAACGGAAGGCGAATCCAGTGGTTCTTGTGGCTCCACAACGACGCGTTGGCCGATGTGATAATGAACGTCGGCAGGATCGACAGCACGATCAGGGCAAACAGAGTCAGGAAGACCAGAAGCGGAATCACGGCCTGCCAGCGCACGGTCCGGTGCGGGCGTGGTACGAGGCGACGAAAGAAGGCGAAGATTCCGTTCATTGTTTCAACTCCACCAGCCTGTGGTTTCCAGTATCAGCGATCAGAATTCTTCCGTCTGTTAACACAGTCAGGTCCCATGGCTGGTAAAACTCGTTGAGCCCTCTTCCAGGGTGACCATACCGGCCCACCATTGTGCCGTCTGTTCGCATCACCGTCAGCCGCGCCGCCTTGTTTTCGATGATGTAAACCAAATTTTCCGAAGTCACCCGGATATCGTACGGATACGCGAGCGGGTCAGAATTGTCCGGCAATTTCAAAACTCGCAGAAATTTGCCCGCGTCACTGAAAACCTGGACGCGATTGTTGAATGCGTCAACAACGTAGATCTCACCATCTCGCAATGCCAGTCCACTCGGCCGCTGAAATTCTCCGTCTGCGGTACCATGCTGGCCGAACTGAAGCACAAATTCGCCGCTCTCCGTGAACTTCTGAATGCGCTGATGGTCGCCGTATTCGCCCACGTAAAGATACCCGGACTTGTCCTGAGCAATCGCAACGGGAAAATTGAACTGTCCCGGCTCGCGCCCTTTCGAACCAAACATGAAGTCCACGGTCCCGTCGGGCTTAAAGACGACAACGCGATGGTAATGAGTATCCGCGACGGCAACTCGCCCGTCCCTTAATTTCCAGACACCTTCCGGCTTGCCAATCTCATACTCCGGCATGTACCACTGGCGAAGGATGTGGCCCGACTTGTCATACACCAGGACGCGTCCTGCATCATCCAGCATGTAGACGTTGTCGTCTTCGTCCGAATACAAGCCACGCGGCGCCGGAAGGAATCGCCCCGAGGCCGGGACTTCCCAGCTCCGGATTTCCTCAATGAACAATTCCGGGTCCTGCCCCTGTTTGCCGCATCCAACCGGAATCAGCATGCCGAGACTGAGTGCAAGAATCCGAAAGATCCGGGCTGCATGCAACGTCCGGCCCCTCGTAGCACAAGTCCGGGGCTGCGGAGTCCCTGCAACACTCCTGAGTGCACCATCTGGGATCGTGGCGTGCGGTTGATTAATCGACATGTCGTTCCATCCTGACCGCGACACGGCTGAATTCTCGCATGGGAGCCTGGCCGAGATGAAGCAATGTGGACTGGTCTCCAGATTCCGTCGATCGCATTGTTGTTTCCAGAAAGCAGCCACTCCGGCGACTGAAGATCACTTCA
Source organism: uncultured Chitinophaga sp. (assembly GCA_964538835.1). GTDB lineage: Bacteria > Planctomycetota > Planctomycetia > Planctomycetales > Planctomycetaceae > SXXK01. The sequence goes on from CAZIGZ010000025.1 coordinate 51,977, forward strand.
AGATGTGAACCGGAATCTTCCATGAGATTGACGCGTTCCGGGCGAACCGGCACAGCTTTCCCTTCGGCCCTTCCTGTCAGCATTTGCTGATCAGCAGCTTCAAGCCAGTTCAGTGGCCCCAGAAACTGTCCGGCGATTTTTGACGGAGGAGTCTCGTAAAGCTGATCCACCGAGCCATCAAAGGTGATTCGACCGGATTCCATCACGATGACTCGCTCCGCATGTTTCAGAATGATCTCTGGTTCGTGGCAGGAAAACACAAACGCACATTCCTTCCGATTGAACCAGCGATCGATCACGTTCCAGAAATCCGGTTTTCGAACGACGTCCACATGGGCCAGAGGCTCGTCGGCCAGGATCACTCCGGCGTCAGACATCAGGGCTCTCGCCAGAACCAGGCGGGAGCGTTCTCCCTGGGAAAGTTCGTCGGGAAACGCGGACTCTCGGTGGGTCAGATCGAGCGACCGCACGATTTCGTCTGCCTTTTTGCCATATTTCTCCGCATCACCCTGTGTTGGTGCGACGCAGGTCAAGTGCTCCCGAAGCCTCAGATGGGGCCATAGTCCGCCATTTTGCGGGATCCAGAAGCGAGGCAACTGGGCGGAAATGGTCGGAATCCCCAGTTGCACGGTGCCTGACGACGGGGGTTCGAAGCCCGACATCACATTCAGCAGGGACGTCTTCCCGGCTCCGGAAAGTCCGACAATCGCCGTTCGGCCCGGGCCAATTCGGACCGAGATCTTGTCCAGTCGACGATGCCCCTGCCCGTCCAGCACCACATCGGTCAGTGCCAGTAGCCAACGGTTTGGTTCAAAATCGGCAATGGGGCCCAAGAGTCACCCGTTCTGGTCGGTTCGCCGTCACGAGACGGTTGGGGGAGGCAAGAATTCCAATAGAGCAAACTGCACAGCAAACAGCGAGCATCCTGGTTTCTGCTCCCACGGGCTTCAACTCTGCCAGGACGGTCAAAGCCAAGACGGTCAAACTTCCGCCGAAAGGCCGAAATCGTTTGCGCGGACTCCTCAGCTCGAGTCATGGAATGACTCGCCTACACGTAGCTCGG
>CAZIGZ010000026.1:0-52997 GCA_964538835.1 uncultured Chitinophaga sp.
TGGTGAACGCAATTTGGCGAGCGGGATGCGTTAGCTTCCCGGTATGCGATTTCATGTGAAGCCGATGTGATCTCCCGTCCGGTTGGTGCCGGGGCCGCTCGCTGTCGTTGCGGTGGCCCTATTTTTTGTCGCACATTCTTGTCGGACGACGGTGCTCGGGGGTGGGGATTAGGATTAAGGTTAAGATTAGGATTAAGGGACACGGGCGGGGGGACGCGGGGACACGGAGGGCTGACGCCCAGCCGCTCGCCGTGGGGGTTGAGTGCGACTCATTTTTTGTCACACATTTTTGTCGGACGACGTCGCGCGGGGGTTGGGAGTAGGATTAAGGTTAAGATTAGGATTAAGAGATGGGGGCAGGCGCGGGGACACGGAGGGCTGACGCCCTGCCGCTCGCCGTGGGAGCGGGCGCGGATGATGGAGGGCTGATGCTCTGTCGGTCGCCGGGTTACGCGGCTTCGCGGAACTTTAGAGACGGTCGTTCGATGGTGACGATCGTGTTTGGCGGTATCGAGCGATTCAGGGAAACGCTGGAGCCGATCTGGGAGCCAGCGCCGATCACTGTGGTGCCTCCCAGGATAGTGGCATTGCTGTAGATCGTGACTCGATCTTCCAGCGTCGGATGCCGCTTCGTTCCTCGAATCAGATTGCCGTCTTCATCGCGAGGAAACGACCATGCTCCCAGCGTTACGCCCTGATACAGCGTGACGCCTTCTCCGATCTCACACGTTTCCCCAATGACGACACCTGTCCCGTGGTCGATGAAGAATGATCCGCCAATCTTCGCACCGGGATGGATGTCAATGCCCGTCTGCTTATGAGCCCACTCGGTCATAATGCGAGGCAGATAGGGAACTCCCAGGATCAGAAGCTCATGGGCGATGCGATAAACCGTAATCGCCTCAATGCCCGGGTAACACAGGACGATCTCTTCGCGAGTCTTCGCGGCCGGATCGTTGTTGAATGCCGCTTCCACGTCGGACAGCAGCAGGCGGTGTAACGCCGGCAGCTGAGCCAGAAACCTGTCGGCCAGTTCCGCCGCGCCGGCGGTGGGAGCGGCTGGCTCCGAACCGTGAATTCTCAGCATGGCCTGACGCGAATGAACCAGCGCGCGGCTGACCTCCAGACGAAGACGCGACTGGATGCGAACCAGTTGAGACGCATAATCGGCCACGGCCGAACCAGGCTCACGACGGCGATTGCGGTGAATGCCGGGAAACAGAATGTCTCTCAGATCGTGAATCAGCCCAATGACGTTTTCCACGGACGGCAGCGGAGCCGTGTCGGGACAACAGCCGCCGCAACAACCCAGCTGTTCCAGCAGAGTGTTGGCGATCTGTTCCACGGACACGGACTCAGCAGCGACGTCACGCATGGCAGTTCTCATTGTTCCTCAGGTGAAGTTTTGTCCCGGTACGGTCCGCGACAGCCTGCGCGGACACAGGCACACGGCCCCTGAAACATCGGCTGGACAATCCCTGCAACTGAACAACAGGCAGAACGCGCGCAGTCGGTTGGATTGACTCAGGCGGTACAGCAGACACAACGCCTCCAGTCGTGTTTACCTTGCCAATCCTTCCTGATCAGAAAACCCTGGTGTGGGCCGGCAGAAAATGCCGAACCACGCATCAACACGAGCGACATGTCCTCGCCGACGGTCGCATGGGCATCAATCGAAGTGAATTTGCATGACAGGTACAACGAACGTGCAGCTGAAGTTTCGAACACAGGAACTGCGAGACGACTCCGCCGGTGACGTCATTGCGTCTCAGGCTCCCGATTCTTCTCCTTTTTCGCGCCGCCTTCATCAGCTCCGGGAACAGCTGCGACGCGAAAACCGTCGGGCCTCCGGTCCGTTTGCTCATCGTCTGGCGGCCGATGGCCCGCTGTGGAAACTGCGAGAGCAGATTCGGGACGTGTCGCGTCTGGCCGAGGCCATTCTGGTCAGCCTTAACGAAGCACCCGACACACGGCGTCAGGAAATGTGTACGGACCTGCGACGTCTGATCGTGACCCAGTCGAAGTGGACAGAACGTCTGGAAAACCAGATCTGGCGTCTGGAATCGCAGATGCGTCTGATGCGTCGGCTGCAGGAAACTTTGTCGCACGGAACTCCCTGCACCGACAAGATTCTGGAGCTGTGTGAGATCATTGCTCTGGAATCGCTCACCATTCCTGATGGCCTTCTTCTTCTGCCTGAGCCCGGGCAGAGAATCATTCTGCCGTCACGAGGTCCCGCAGAGCTGGCAGCGCGCTGCGTTGAGTCTGCCCGCTGGACGGTTTTCTCCGGCATGTCTCTGCTGCCTCAGATGCGAGGATCAGAGCTGGCTCTCAGCGCGATGTCGAACTGCACGCAGGACTGGCTGCACGCAACGCTTGTGCTGAACGGGACTCACGAACGCGATGAACAGACCGTCGCGATGGCCCAGCGCCTGCAGGCGGAACTGTCGGCTCGAATGATTCAGCAGGAGGCCCGTGAACTGGCAGAATCCGTCGCCCGATTCAGCGAAGCGATGGATCGTCAGTCGCAGACAGCCGCTGAGAACATCGTGCCGCCGTCGCTGTCTGAGTTCTTCAGCCACGATGCTCTGATGGATGCGACCAGCAGTCGCTGGAATGCGATCGAACTAGCTCGCTCCTTCGGCCTGCATCTCCCCGATGCTCAGAACATGCTTGCCGCAAACAGCGGCGACGAAAGGCTGGTGCTCAGTCATAAGCTCCGCTGGCACTCGGGCGAGGACGCAGCGACCGGCAGCATCGCAACTCAACCGACACCGGCCGTGAAAAGGCCGCACTTCCGGATTCATTTGGAATCGGGCTGCGAGGAAACGGCAGGGGCGGGGGCGGGGGCGTGAGAGCGGAGAGCGGAGGGCGGAAAGCGGGGGTTGCGCCCTTATTGTTTTTCCAGCCACTGTAGCAAGACGTCGGGCACGTTAATGAGGCAGGCTTTCTCCAGCCCTTTCCAGCCTGGCACGGCATTGACTTCAATGACCTGAAGCTGTCCGTTCGAGTCATACATCAGGTCGACGCCGGAGAACACCGCGCCGGTGACCTGGGCGGCGTCGAGCGCGAGGCGTTCTTCCTGCGGTGTCGGGTGATGCAGGACTCCTGTTCCCTGCTGCGAGATATTCGCGCGGAAGTCGCCTTCCCGCGGAATGCGTTTCATCGCTCCCAGAACCCGACCATCCAGGCACAGCAGCCGAAGATCGAACCGCGGGCCGTTCAAAAATTTCTGCAGATACAGAACCGCACCGAGCCGCGAAAGTGTCTGAAAGGTGCGATGAGCAAGCTCCGGGTCGCTGACCCTCATGATGCCTCGACCTTCCGCGCCGAACAGCGGCTTCACGACGACATCGCGGCCCAGCTGCTCCCAGGCCTGCATCGCCGCGTCCATGCTTTCGCAAACCGTGGTGTCCGGTACAGGAAGACCTGCCAGTGCCAGCCGCTGAGTCGTCAGGTACTTGTCGACCGCGCATTCCAGGGAACGCGGTGAATTGACGATGCGAACACCCTGAGCTTCCACGCCAGCCAGCAGGTCCATCCGAGCCACCACCTGCTCCAGAGTTCCCGGCGGCATCGTGCGGACAATGATCGCATCCAGTTCCGTCAGCAGCGTCTCACCACAGCGCAGATGCAGACGTCCCTGCTCAATGGAGGCACGGAAGTCTTCAAACAGCAGGGATGCGACGTGATGTCCCCGAGCCTCAGCGGCCTGCCTCAGCTCCGCGACATAGCGACTGTCTTTGCTGCCGAGGATTCCCAGACGCATGGCGGGTTAACCAAGAAACGAACAAATGTAGTCCGTCACTTTGGTCACCTTCAGCAGAAAGTGTGAGTTGCCAGGGACATGGAACGACTGACCGCCCTGAATCGAATGCCATGTCGTTTCGCCCGCCAGGCAATACGTCAGTTCGCCCGACTGGATCTCCATCAGTTCCGGCTTGCCCGTTCCAAACTTGTACTCACCCGGCAGCATGATGCCCAGAGTCTTCGTGGACCCATCCGGAAACTCGACGGTCCGACTGGTGACATTTCCATCGAAGTAGACGTTTGCTGCCTTAACAACAGACACACCCGTAAATTTGCTCATAGCACTTCAAGCTTCAGAAGAGATCAAAGCCAAACAGCCCACTGACGTGGCTTGCGCAAAACAGCGCCGCGCGCCTGCTTAGCTTAGCGAGTGCAAACCGCGGCACCACATCCACGATGCCGTTTTGAACGAAGGATCCGTTTGTCGAGAACAGAGCCGGCCAGCGGCCTCGCAACGGGTCGCACGGTCTTCGTCTGTCGACAGCGTCAGGCTCACCTCGTTGACGAGGCCTTCATGATTTCTTCGCAACCAGTCTCAGGTGATCGTAAAGGCCGCAGACGTGCCGACCCACGCGCTATAAAACGTCGCACCGTTTTCTGTATGAACGGCCCTGATCCACGCACGGTACCGACCGGCTGGCAATGCTGCTCCCAGAAGATAGCTCGTGTCTGTCAATCCGGAGACTCGAAGAATCTGCTGCTGAGCCGGAGCCGCGCCGCCAAGGTAGTCCATATACAGTTCGTACGAATCCGCGCTGGCGATCGGTGTCCACGACAACAGACGTCTTCCAACGGCCGCAAGTGTGGAACCTGTTGATCCGAAGCCGACTGTCAGACGAGTTGCCGTGCCCCAGGCGGTGGTGATTCCGCCAGTCGCCGTTCCTCGAACCCACACATCGTATTCGCCTGGAGCGAGAGCTGTGTCGACGGTGTGAGTCAGATCGGTCAAACCGGTGCGACGATACAAGGCCGCCGACTGGCCTCGTCGCGAGATCCAGACTTCATACGTCATTGGCATCGGGCCTGCCTGCCATGTCAGAGTCGGTGTGCGATCGAACGTGGCGCCGGTTCCGCCCGTAATGACAATGGGCCTGGCTGTGATCGTGAAAGTCCGAGCCGGGCTCCACGCACTCCAGGTTCCATTTGCGGCCCTCGACCGAACCCACGCGCTGTAAGTGCCAGGGATCAGGTCTGTCTTCGATGCGTAGTTTGTCGATGTCGCAGGAAGATCCGATTCGTTGATGATCTGGGCACCCGTTGTCACGCTGTTGACCAGCAGATGATACTTCGTTGCTCCCTTCACCTGGGACCACTGGAAGATCTCATCTCCCTTGCCGTCGACAAAAGTTCCCGCCGGGTTCACAACACGAATCGGCCCGTCGACTGTAAATGCCTGTGGAACGCTCCACGCGGTCAGACTGCCGTTGCTGAGTTTTGCACGAACCCACGCACGGAAGGTTCCGGAAAGGAACGTGCTGGTCCACGACGTTGTCAGCACGTTCGTGTCTCGCCGGAATTGACTGACTGCGTTTGTGTCGTCGTTCACCCAGACATCATACGCAACGGCGTTTGTGACCTGAGGCCAGTTCAGCGTGACCTGGAAATTTGCTCCATAGGTGACTCCCAGAACCGCATAGCTGACATCCACATTTGCAGAGGCTGCAGGCGCTGTGGCTTTGGAAGACGAAGACATCCTGACAATCAGACTGTGATGTCCGGGAAGCTTTGTCTTTGGAAGAGAAACGCGAGCCGTACGGGCCGAGCTTCCGGCGGGAAGAGTGACCGCCTGGGAAAGAACGGTTTCGCCCGTGAAGCGATCGATGACATGAACCCATGCGTTCGTCGGGAACTCCGCATCGATGATGCCGACTTCCAGCTGCTCTTCAAACGGCAGTTCGCGCAGGACCTGAAAGTTCTTTGGCACCGAGACCGCTTCAAAGGACTGACTCGACATTTCGGTCAGCACATTGTTGGGAAGCAGCGCGCGGACGTTGACTTGATAGCTGCCAGCCGAAGCAAACTGAAACTGTCGCGAAGTTTCTGTCGGGAAGAACGGGCCCTGAAGATCTCCTGGCCCCTGCAGAGACACAGAATAGCCCAGCGCATTCGCGACCGGATTCCATGTGACGGTGAGTGACGTGGGATTCGTCTGTCCCTGAGCCGGCCCGACAAAGGTCAAAGGCGAAGTTATGACGGGTCCGGCAGTCCTCGCAGCTGCAGCCGGTTCATACTTCCAGAGCGCTGTGGCCGTGGAGAACCACAATCGGCCCAGCATCACTTTCAGCCCATAAGGCTGACCATCCAGAAGTGGTTCCGGTCCTGGGATTTCGACAGTCGTTGTCAGGCCGGCACTGACCTTCATCAGGCTGGTCGACGACAGATAGAACAGTTCGGAATCCAGCTGAACGAAGTCGCTCTTCGGGAGATTCTCGACGGGCAGGAAGAACTGATTCAGTGTTGTTCCGTCGCTCCAGTAACTTCCGAACTGAAACGAAGGGTCGTCAAACACGAACGTGGGGACGCCAGCGTCCAGGAAGGCTCCTTTGGGAAGTCGCAGCGGCCGCTCCGGAAAACTGGCGCCGCTGCCGAACAGCAAAGTGCTGGTGTTGACCTGAGTTGTGCCGGCCGCGGTACCGGTCGTCTGCCACAACTCGCCCCATGTGGCCGTGACCATCTCGCCAGTGATGTAGGCTTTCCGCCGGAAGTACAGGCGTCCGCCGGCCACAGTAAACCCATCGGTGATGTAACGATTGAGCGAGGGAGGAACCAATCCGTCATTGGAAAACGACTTGATCACAGTCGGTGACGCACTCGCACTGGAAAGTGACAGGATCTGAGTCCCGTCGACCACATGTTCGCGCTTGATGATGAGACGACCATTGACGATGCCAACCGGAAAGGTCCCAATCGCTTCATTCGTGTCGGGGAAGTTGCCGTCTGTGACCAGAACCGTTCCCGCAGTCGTGCCGTCCGTGCGATACACGTCGTCGGTGGTCTTCGTCTGGAAGAAGATCTGACCGTTGTAGGCCATCAGGCGTTGTGGATCGCTGCTGTCTGCTCCGCTGATAAGGTCGGCCACCTGAGTTGTTGTGGCGGCGGTTCCTGCGGACTTCCAGAGTTCTCGTCCACCGCCTGGTGTCGTCGCCGCGAAGTAAGCGTAACCGTTGACGACCGCAAAGTTCGCCGGACTGGAGCTTGCCGGGCCGGAGCTTATGTCCAGAATCAGAGACGTGCCGGCGGCGGTCCCATCGGTCTTCCACAGTTCCGTACCATTGGTTCCGGTCGCAGCAAAGTAGACTTCCGAACCGACGACGGCGTAATCATTGAACAGCCCCTGAGCATCAGTCACGGCGACCGCAGGAATCGTCGCGTAGAGCGTTGTTCCGGTCTGAGTTCCGTTTGTCGTGTAGAGCTGAGTTGATGACGGGCCGGTGAACGCGAGCAGCTGCTTGCCATTCACAAACGGCAGAATGGTCGGCGCGGTGCCATTGATGCTGATCAGGGGATTGGCCGCAGCCAGAAGAGTTCGCGCTTCCAGAACCTCTGCCATCTTTGGTGAAGAGGCGCGACGACGACGATCAGCACGACGAAACACAAATGACAGCATGGAGAGACTCCTTCCCTCACGACGCAAAGAAGCAATGCGGGAACAGTATTCCCCGAGGATTGACCTCGACAAGACGTGCCCGACGGTGATCGCTCACAGCAATCCTGCCCTGAATGCCCAGATCTCCGTCATCGATTGCTGACCGACGCTGATCAACAGAGCCTCGGCAGGAACTGCCGATTTTCCATCAGCCGCCCGGAGGCAGGACTGCGTTTTCGCGAGTTTCCCTGCCTTGCGTTCAAGCTCGAATGCACTTTCGCATCATGCCGCGTGAACACGGCGCTGACGGCGGGGAAGTCGGACCTGGAAGGTGCTGCCGCGGTTCAGACCTTCACTCAAGGGCGTCACGGTGCCACCGTGATCTTCGATGATGCGATGAGTAATGCTGAGCCCAAGTCCGGTGCCCTGCCCCGCATCACGCGTGGTGAAGAAGGGATCAAAAATGTGCTGCAGAGTCAGCGAGTCCATCCCGCAGCCATCATCAGTGACGGCCAGCACAACATTGTCCACCTGTTCCTGAAGTCGAATCAGAACACGGCCACCAGCATGAGTCGCCTGCAGTCCGTTGGCGACAAGATTCAGGATGACCTGCTTGATCTGTGCGGCACTGACTTCCGCCGTGACCGCGCGATCGCATTCAAACTCCACGACGCGGTCACTGAATCGGCCCAGATGTCGAACAACCGCCAGGACTTCCCGAACCAGTTCAGCGATATCCGTCTGCACCTTTGCACCCTTGTCACCGCGGGAAAAATCCAGCAGCCGGGCTGTGATCTCACCGCATCGACGCGATTCACGACGGATCATGGAAACACGGTCCAGGATCTCGCGGCAGGTGTCGGAATGAGGATCGTCCATTTCGTACAGTCGCATTTCGAGCGAATCGGCTGCCAGCGAAATCGCGCTGAGCGGATTGTTGATTTCATGCGCCACACCGGCCGCGAGAAAGCCAACGTTGGCCAGTCCCTGGGAACGCACGAGCTGCTCGCTTCGTTCGCGCACTTTCTCCTGCAGGTCTTCTTCGGACTGCTGGAATCGGTCGGCCATGCAGTTGACTCCGACCACCAGATCCGCAAACTCATCCTGCCATCGGGAACAGGAAGGCAGGCGATACGAAATGTCTCCGTTGGCGATGCGAGTACATCCCTTGGCGATGGCTCGTACCGGCATTGAAATCCAGTTGAGTCCGCAGATCATGACACCCACAAAGATGGCGACAACAGCCAAAGTGCCCCAGATCAAGGCCTTCAGGAGTCGCTCTGAACGCTGACGCTCTTTTGTCAGTGACAGCTCCACCCAGTCGCGAGTCTGATACGCAGGAAGTGTGTCGAGTGATTTTTGAATCTGTGAAATCGCGGTGCCAGCCTTATGCTGCATCTCACGGAGCGAACTCATGTCCTCGTCGGCCTTGAGTGGTCGAATGTACTCAGAGAGTTTCCACAGCTGGTAGAGCTCGCCATAGATTCTGTCGAGCCGGCCAATGACCTGCTCGCGCTGGTGCTGAGCAATCTGGTCGGGCAGCGGAAGCGATTCCACGCGTCGACGAAATTCAAACAGTTCGGCCTCTGCCAGCTTGAGATCTGTCAGATACTGAGCCTTCATTTCTTCCGCAGCCGCCGGACGATGCAGGTCCAGCCGTGAAAACAGACTCTCACCAATGCGCGCGACAGCTCGGCTGAGGTGATCCTGGTTGGGACTTCGATGCAATAGAAAGTCCAGGTCGTCGACGGCTTCCTGATGCCAGATGAGACCCACAATGCCAATAATGGCCAGCACGATCATCAGCAAAAGGGCCACTGAAAACAGTGACACCAGCTTTCTGCGAATGCTGTTGACCAGAAACACGCCGACCTCCCTGTCGTACGCTAGTCACAGGCAAACACATGGAATGCCTGCCCGATGGAGAACCATGGCCGGACACCGCGTCGTGTTCACCACTACGATCACGGCCTCCGCGCTGGTCCAAGATTCTAACCCTGTTGGTCAGGAAAGACCAGACCGGTCATTTCTGCCGGTTTTCGAAGCGAGCCCGACGCCACCATGGAGCCACGACTTTCCCCTTCCTGTGACTTTGCCCAGCTTGCCAGTCCGAATGCCAGCCTGAATCCTGGAGGTCGTGGATCTTGCTAAAGATCCCGATCCTCATCGCGAGGCCAGAGAATGAGGGTCCGGTTGAATCATCCCCCGCTCATTCCATACAAAACGCTGCCCTTACGGGAAGTCTTCTGAAGTTCAGTAGTTCCAAAGTCCGGCAGACAACCATGAATCCCGCCATCTTCGCGTTTGCATTTATTCCCCTTGTCATTCTGCTCACCTATTTCCTGGTCAAATGGAAGTACCAAAAAACCTGTCAGTTTGTGATGCAAACGTTGGAACAGGCAGGTGTCGAGGGGGAGATCATCTCCGGCTTCATACCACCGTTGCGCCTGTGGCTTTACAACCGCAAAGGCGATGGCTGGTGCCGAGTCCGGTTGTCGAACGGCGACATCAAGTGGGCTCGCTACCGCAACACACTGTTCTCTGGTGTTTCGGTGGAGTTCTTCAGTTGAGCACCCCGCGATTTTCGCCGATTCTCTTTCGCCCGTTCTGAAACGTGGCGATCCGACGCCTTCTGCCAACATCCGACTGTGACGGCTGACGAAATTCTGCCGAAAAAGAAGAAGTGAGCGTCTGCCGTCCGGCACTTTTCAAAAAGTTCGGGACATCAGAACTCACATCAGCAGAGCGATGGTCATCTGATCAGAAGTTGTACCAGTCGCGTGTGAAACCAGTCCCGTCCAGTCGTCTGCATGTTCGGGCAGGAGGCCCGTCATGACCGAAGCAGAATTTGTAGAGATCCTGCGTTCCAGCGTGAATGAACTTCTGCGCTGGGTCGGGTTCGGCACGTTGACTGGTCTTGCGGCCAAGGCCATCATGCCCGGCCGCGACCCAGGTGGCGCGATTGCCACGATGCTGACTGGTATCGGCGGTTCTGTCGTCGGTTGTGGCGTTGCGATGTTCTTCTGGAAGGACGCAGCGATCGACCCCATCAGCTTCAAAGGCTTCTTCGCCGCAGTCTTCGGCGCGTTTACTCTGCTGTTCTTCTACCGACTTTTGTCCGGAGCCTTCTTCAAGGAAACGGATGACGGCGAAGATCGCTGGATGCACCGTCTTCGAAAACGCGTGCGACGCCGCAAAGTCGTCGATGACATTCTTCGCGACGCCGCCTGACGTGAACGCACGTAGCTCGGTCATTCCATGACCGAAAGCTAACAAGCCGCCCCCGCGGCGCGGACTGTTTGCAAGTCCGTCATCGTTTTGAACCTAGTCCACGATCCTCGGCCCAACGAGATGCACGCCTCAGGCTGAGTCATGGAATGACTCGCCTACGTAGCTCGGTCATTCCATGACCGAGAGCTAACAAGCCGCCCCGCGGCGCGGACTGTTTGCAAGTTCGCCATCGTTTTGAACCTAGTCCACGATCCTTGGCCCAACGAGATGCATGCCTCAGGCTGAGTCATGGAATGACTCGCCTACATCGTGCGCGACGCAGGCTTCGGTGCGAGTGATGAAGATCGCAGTTCCGTGTCGGTCACCATGCGCTTCCATGTCATCACCCAGTTGTCCTGCCAGGTCTTGCCGTTATCGCGGGAAACCGACTGAGTCCATCGACACGATTCCGGTGTCACCTGGTCCCAGACACCCTTCACATGGATGCGGGCTCCGTTCTCAACTTCCTGAGCGACAAAGGTGCCGGCACCATCCTGGAAGCGGCCGGCCTGCGGAGGACCATTCAGTGCTCCGCTCTTTGCGTTGACCCAGAAGTCATTCCACGTTTCCTGATTTTTGTCGAGAAGGCGGAGGCCCATGCCGTAGAAATCTCGCGCCGGGATCCGCAGTTCCTCGATGCTTCCTGCACCGTCCAGGATGGACCAGCATGTTGCCTCCCCTTCAAATTCGTCCCATTCGCTGACAGTGCCCTGCTTCAGGCGGCGATTTTGAATCTTCCAGTTTCCTTCCAGGAACGCAAAATCTCCGGGCTTGCCGGGTTGTCCTGGGGGAATCACGTCGGCCGGTACACTCGGTGCCTTTTTGGGCATGGCAAGAAATCCAGTCAGAAAGAGTCCTGTAGAAGCCATCAACATTGTTCGACGATCACTCACCTGAGCTGACGCAGTCATGAATACTCTCCAAAGCGCGGAGTTTCTCCGCAGGCAGAAGTACAGAAAGCCCTGCGGACAGCACAGGGGAACAATGAGCTTCGGTCCGGCACGTGTCTGTTGCCGACACGCTCTCGACTCGGAAACGATTTTGAGTATTTCGTTCGTCCGGTCCGCTGCCTTCACGATCATCAACCAAAGCCGTGAAAACTGTACACGGCATCTGGATCCAGTGAAGTTCCAGATTTTATTATGTTGATGGGTCCAGATTCAGGCCTCAGTGACTTAACGCTGTGTCATCCTTCGACACCGTTTGTTTCGTCCGAGGTCATACGAGACAGAGGTTCGACAGAAGCCTCCGACTATTAGACGCAGAGCACTGGAAATTTTTTGATGACTGGCCGACCAATTCTTCCACTGAACATCGATCGACGTCGTAGCGCCTCTTTGCAGGACCAGTTGTACAGCAGTCTGCGTGAACAGATTCAGACTGGTCAAATGGCACCCGGATCTGTGCTTCCGTCCAGCCGGGATCTTGCGGCGGACCTCGGTGTTTCACGCAACACCGTGATCGCCGCCTATGACCGGCTGGCGGGTGAAGGATATCTGGAAACTCGCGAACGATCGGGCATCTTCGTGAATCCGGAGTTTGGCCGACAGAAGTCTGCCGCGCCAGCAGCCCGTCGAGCACCCCTGAAGCCTCGTCATCGAATCGCCGTCCCTGATGCTTCGACAGCGCTGCGTGAGCCGCAGCCGTTTCGACTCTGTCAGCCCGACGTTCGTCTGTTTCCGCTCGCGCTGTGGAATCGACTTCGCAGCCGCGCGTTGCGACGGACGGGCCATCGACTGCTCAACTATCAGTCGACCTATGCTCTGGGTCTTCCTGTTCTTCGACAGGCGCTGGCAGAGTATCTGGGTGAAAGCCGAGGCGTTCGGTGCGACTGGACTCAGGTGGTGATCACGTGTGGTTCGCAGGAAGCGTTGTATCTGTTGAGCCAGGTGCTGTTGAAACCCGGGCAGTCTGTGCTTCTGGAAGACCCGGGTTACCCCGGAGCGAAGTCGGCCTTTGGTCGAGCCGGCGCGGTGCTGCAGAGTCTTCCTGTGGATGAACTCGGCGCGATTCCTCCGGAAGATGCTGCCGGGGTTTCGGTGATTTACACCACGCCCTCGCGTCAGTTTCCCTCGGGAGCGTGTCTGCCGGCTGCTCGAAGGATGGCGTTGATCGAGTGTGCTCGGAAAGCAAAGGCATGGCTGATTGAAGATGACTACGATTCCGAGTTTCGTTACTCACGGCCGCCGCTGCCCGCGATGTACAGTCTGGACCGGGGACAGCGAGTCCTTTACATCGGCTCGATGAGCAAGGTGCTGTTTCCCTCACTGCGAATCGGATACATGGTCGTTCCACCGGAATTGCTGCCGGCTCTTGAAGAACTGCGTCTGACACTGAATGATCACGGACCGCTGATTGACCAGGTCACACTTGCCGACTTCCTGCAGTCCGGCGCGTTCTATACTCATATTCGTCGCTGTCGAAAGGCGTATGAAGCGCGGCTCGACACGCTGCTGACGTCCGTGGCGAAGCATTCTCTTCCGCTCACATTTCCTCACACCGACGGAGGCATGAACCAGGCAGGCTACTTCAACGACCATCGCACCAGCGCCCTTCGCGTATCGCAGCGTCTGAGAGAACTGGGCTTCGAAGTTCCGTGCCTCGAGTCGTACACTCAGCGACCCATCGCACCAGGTCTCGTCTTTGGCTTCACCGCCTTTGATCCTCGCACGATTTCCCGAGCCGTCGCCGACATCGCTGACGTGATCCGGTCGAAAAGCCTGTGAGGTACCAACCAGTTGCTGACACAACAAGATCGACCCAACGGCGAGCGGCTGGGCGTCAGCCGCGCCAGCCCACCGTGTCCCGCGCCTTCGTTCGTCATTCCCTCGCATGCAGGAACCAGGCACCAGAAGGCTCCACCACGGATAAGCGAGAATAGACACGGACGAAGCACAACCAGTTCAACGTCGAGCGGCGCGTGTCAACACGCCGAGTCTGCACTTCTGCAAAAGCCAGGGTTGGACACGGAAAAGGGACTCATTCAACTCTGTCAAAGCCCCGGCAAACCTGATATGAAACGTAGGGGTGAATTTGGAGCCGGCCTGCCAGAGAAGACTCGAATCTCCGGTGATGCCGATTCACACATGTTGACATGCGCTGGAGTCCTGCGTGGCGTCTGAAGTCGTAAAGAAACTGCCCAGGAAGCTGACGTCTCAGCTGGGCAGGAAAACTGATCGTCAGCTTGCCGAAGAGTTCGACGTAACTGTTCTTGCGGTCCGAGCGGAGCGCCTTCGGCTCGGTATTCTTCCATCGCATATGCTTCACTGGAGCCCGAAGTGGATCAAGATGCTGGGCACGATGAGTGACAACGATCTGGCGAAAAAGATGGGTATCACCGATACCGCAGTCTTCAACATGCGACGGTCTCTTGGGATCCCGGCCAAAAATGCTGAATCTTTAAAGCCGCTCAAGTGGACTCCGGCCATGCTGGAAAAGCTTGGCACGATTTCCGACGCCGTTCTTGCTGCTTCGCTGGGTGTCTCCGCCTCCGTGATCTCAGCGAAACGATACTCACTGGGGATCGATCCGCACCAGAAAACTTATGCGTCCCGAAAGCCGTGGAAGAAGTCCGAACTTGCGATGTTGGGAAAGGTACCCGACGCAAAGGTGTGTGAAGTCACTGGCCGAGGTCGCCGTCATGTGCGAGCGAAGCGGGAGTCTCTTGGTATTGCTCCCTTCCAGCCGCAGAAGAACCTCGTCTGGACTCCTCAGCTTCTCCGGAAACTTGGCAAATGCAAAGACGCCGAGCTAGCCCGAGAGCTGGGTGTGGACGCCAGAACGATCTCTCTGAAGCGGCGTGAACGCGGAATCCCGCCGTTTAGCAAAGCTTCAAAATAGGTCCCGCCCCGTCCGTCATTCTCGCCTTCGTTCGTCATTCCCGCCCCGTTCGTCATTCCCGCGCAGGCGGGAACCCAATCTTGTGATTTTCATAACCGCGGATGACGCGGATCATCGCGGAAAGCACAACAAAGAATCACCCTTCTTGGGGCCATCCATCTATAGTCGTCTGCCTGACTCTCACGCAATCCCGGTCATACTCCACAGGTGCAGTGCTCGTTCATTATGCCTCTGTCGCTGAGCCCCACCGAGCGTTTTGAAGAACAATTCGATAACCGTCGGGATCTTCAAACGTTTTTCCATTCACATCCCAATACGGATTGAATGCCGTGACCGACTTGTGGGCAGCCGCTTCGAGTTTCTCAATCGCCTTCTGCCATTCCGCTGAGTCCGGCAGGTAGAAGACGAGCAGGTTGTCTTCCGTTGGTGCACGCCCGGCTGGATGTCCGGTCTTCTGAGTAAACTCAAGGTGGTAGGATGCTCCGGGCAGGCCAAGCATGACACCGTTGAATCCGTCATGATCCTGGAACTCAAAGAGGACTCTGAAGCCCAAACCGTCTCGATAGAAGCGCACAACCGCTTCCAAATCATCCGTTGGTCGAGCGACCCGCAGATGAGCACTGGCGAGCACCGATTGCGAGTGATCTGACGTTGGTTTTGAATTCATTGTCCTTCTCCAGTCGCTGCACTGACCCTGTTTGAGCCACTTCCCGACATTATGCGTCTCTGTTGAATGCGAGCAACCTGAGCGCCCATTTGGATGCAAACGAATGGGAGGGATGGCGAGGCGTTGGCTTGGAGGTGAATCATGGGGCTGAGATGAATGAATCCTGTCGAAAGGGCCGGATCAATAATCTTCCGAGACTTGTGCCGCTTGCCACAGTTCATCGAATTTGGCTCGGACGAACGGATTGAGTTGTTCTGAGTAATCGCGTGGCAGGGTGTTGACTCGGATCCGCTGAATTGCATCGGCAAGATCCTGGAGACGGTGGGCTGTTGTCACTCCGCTTGCAATTTTGAGTTCAAGCAGGGACTGAAGATTGACGTAGGGCACACTTTCGTCATGAACCTCCCGAACTGATTCCGGGGCAGGAAACGACACGGGCTTCGGTCTGCCATCGCCTGGGTCATCACCCACAATCAGCACCTCGACTTTGACTCCGTTTATCGTGTCTCGAAAGCCCTTTGATCCTTCAAAAAGATCAATCCATCCGCACCCGGAATGGCGACGGAGACCGAACGAGGTCGGGAAAAATCGGCCCGGTCCAGATCGCGTCACGGCACTTCCGACCGCCATTGTGTGCACTCGAATCTTCCACACAAGTGTCACAGTCCTGTCCTTTGACTTTGCGGGCCATGACGGCTGTAAGGTCTGTGGTTGCATCCGAAACGCACAAAGGGCAATTCGGCAGTTTCCACCGAAATCAGTTTGCCTTCGCGGAATTCGCAGTTCGATACGAGAGGAGACGGGCTGCTCACTGGACGAGCAGTGATGTCGAACGTGCACGACCGGTGTTTGGTCGAGGCCGTAGAGCAGGGCAATTTGCGGAAGGAGCCGCGCCACAGGATGTGAAACTTTCCTTTGGAGAGTCCGTTGATGGCGCGACGTGGTTCAATTCTGATTCCGACAGCAATGCTGTCAATCGGACTGGCAATCGGTGGTCACCTGGATTCACTGCGACTGACTCCGTCAGCGCGGGCTGTTTCAGGAGATCAGTCGGGAGACTATGCCGTTTCTGCAAGTGCGAAGGCACTTCTGGAAAGCGGTCAACATATTGCAAAGGTGTCGGAGGACGTTCTTCCTTCGGTCGTTCACATTCAGGCGATTCGCGTCGAGAATGAACGAAAGGTGGAAGAAACGGGTTCCGGCGTGATCATGCGAAGCCAGTCCGTTAAGGGACTGTTTGCAATCACCAATCATCATGTGGTTCGCGGTGCGGAGATGCCTGCGATCGATGTGGTTCTGGCCGACGGTGTGACCGTTCATCCTCTGCGAGTCTATCGTGATGTCGAAAGCGACATCGCGGTGCTTCAGATTCCGGACAACGGTCAGGCGACGGCTCGCTGGGGCGACAGCAACAACGTTGAGATCGGGCATTTCGTTCTGGCTGTTGGAAGCCCGTTTGGTCTGAGTCAGTCTGTGACGATGGGCATCGTGAGTGCCAAGGGTCGTCGGGATCTTTCACTGACCAGCGATCAGACGGTGACGAATCAGGACTTCATGCAGACGGACGCAGCCATCAATCCGGGCAACAGCGGTGGTCCGCTGATCGACATGCAGGGAACAGTGATCGGCATCAACACGGCCATTGCATCGAACGGTGGTGGTAACGAAGGCATCGGCTTCAGCATCCCAAGCAATCTCGTTCGACGAGTCTTCGAGCAGATGGTTGTCTACGGCCGAGTTCGTCGTGCCTATCTGGGAGTCGAACTGGACAACAACTTCAATGATCAGGCCGCTCAGCGTCTGGGACTCTCTCGTGCTCGCGGTGCCCGTATTACTCGAGTTTACAACCAGAAGAGCAGCCCGGCGATCGCCGCAGGTCTGCGTCCTGACGACGTCATCGTGAAGTTCAACGGCGTGGATGTGATCGATGAGAATCATCTGATCAACCTGGTGAGCCTGTCCGACATCGGTTCATCGGTCGATATTGAGATTTACCGGTCACAGCAGACCACAAAAGTCTCTGTGCAGCTCACCGATCGGGAAACCGCACGAACGGCCGAAGATCCACGGAATTCATTCAATACTCGCTGATTTCCGAGTTCTCAGAACGAACAGCATCGAAAGGCGCCAGGCGGGCGAAAGGCCCGGACTGGCGATTTTCGTTTTGACGGGTGTCCAATTGCAAATGGTGGATTGTCCCGGATAATTCCGCCAGCAGTTTCTGAAGACCTGTGCAAACCGCGCGACGTCTTCTTCATGATTTTGACAGGCGAAGGCCAGGGCGAACGAGCGCATGTCCGACATATCTCCATCCGGTCCGGTCCGAAGGACGCGCCGTCAAAAGGTCTTTGCTGTCCTTCCGACGCTTCTGACACTCTGCAACGCGGCGTGTGGTTTTGGTGCGATTACGATTACCGCCAAAGTGGGGCCGGAGCATTTTGGCGGCAGTGAACTGATTACGGCCGCTCAGCTGATCTTTCTCGCAATGCTGTTTGACATGCTCGATGGCAGCGCGGCTCGACTGACAAACCAGACGTCCGACTTTGGAGCCCAGCTGGACAGCCTGTGTGACGCCATCAGTTTTGGTCTTGCACCTGCGTTCATCTTTCTTCAGTTGTCGCACCCTGCCCATCACCTGATGGATACTCTGGCGACAGCACCCTTCTATTTTCATCCTCGTATTCTGTGGGCGATTGCCGTCCTGTTCATGACGTGTGCGATTCTGCGACTGGCACGCTTCAATGTGGAAACCGATGAAGAAGATTCGCATGAGTTTTTCAGCGGACTGCCATCGCCGGCTGCAGCGGGCGTGATTGCATCCTTCCCGATCGGCGTGAGCGAACTGAAGCAGCATCTGAGCAATGCGGGGACCGCCGCATGGGCTCAGTCGGTTGCAGCCTGGGTCTGGCCAGTGCTGACCATTCTGCTGCCGTTGATGACCCTGTGTGTTGCAGTGCTGATGGTCTCGCGAATTCGGTATGCTCACGTGTTCAATCAGATGGTTCGAGGCCGTCGGAGTCGCAAGCAGATTCTGCAGATCGTCTTCAGTCTGGTGCTCGTGTTCGTCGTTCAGGAAATCGCCGTGCCAGTGCTGTTTTGCTACTTCGCCCTGGCTTCACCCGTGCGAGCGCTGTGGGACAAGTATCGAAAGACGCGAGCGCCCCGAGTCGCTGCAGCGGATTCCGAAGCGGCGTGACAGCAGCCCTTGCTCGAACTGCGCTGCTGTGAACGTTGCTGCCATTGGTTCGATTCCCCCCGGCCAGTGTCTGTGAGAGACGTGATTGCTGAGAACCCAGTCTGGCGAGATTACTGTGGGGCGTTGCCGTCGAAGTCCAGTGTCTTCTGGCGGTCGTCGCGGTTGTCGAGTTCTTTGAAGAGATAGCTGGGCTGGATGTCCTTGTTCTTCTGGTACTTGCCCGTCTGATATTCGGTGATGGCACCTTCGACAGTGTGATAGAAGATCTGACAGACCTGTACAGCCGGATAAATTCGGATCGGCTGGATCGCGATCATTTCCAGCGTCCAGTAACCGCAGAAGCCTACGTCGCCGAAGCCCGCTGTGACGTGGACGAACATGCCGAGGCGGCCGATGGATGAGCGTCCTTCCAGCATGGGGACCAGGTTTCGAGTTTCCGTGTATTCGATCGTTCGACCGAGGTACATCTGGTTTGGCTGAAGCACGAGCCCCTCTGGCGGGATCAGGATGCGACGGAAGCGATTTGGCCGGCGCATATCCAGCACGATTTCTTCGTACACCAGCAACTCATCATGCAGGCGCAGGTTGTAGCTGTTGGGATTCAGCTGATCATCGTTAAACGGATCGATACGAATATCGCCACCGAGTCTGGCTTTGATTTCGCTGCCGCTGAGAATCATGAAACACCCGCCGATTTGTTCGCTGGATCAGCTCAAACCTGTCCGCTTGACAGGTGCTGAATGAACTGCGGGAGGTTACGGCACAACGAAACACGATGCAACCGGTCAAATGCCGATGCTGCAGATTCGGAATTTTGCTGAGCGCCGAATAGCGAAATGCGCTTCCTGGAGTCTGACTCTGTTTTTTTCTCGCACCGTGCGCGCCTGTTTGGGGCCAGCGAACAACGTAAGCGATGCCCTGGCAGTGCGCCGGCTGGCTCCTTTAGGTCAGGGGCTTTTCGGTCCTTGTCAGGGACATTCAGGCAGAACCGAACTCACCGATCAGACTCGAACAGCATCCAGAGCCGGGATCTTCCCATCGTATTCCGCGAGCCGCATCTGATCCTGGATTTCGGCAAATCCGTCTCGCAGCGTCGACATCACGCGTGCTGCGGACCGCCATCGGGAAGGTTCGTCCGTGCGAACCTGATCGAGCGCGAAGACAACAAGGCGAAGGACCTGCGTTGGCAGTTCGCCCTGTTCCAGATCCAGTCCGTCTGCGACCGCCAGCAGGGCCTTCTGTGCTCGAATCCGCACAGGAAGCAGTTGCGAGGGCCTGTCCTGTTCCAGAAGTACCGCGCCTTCCGTCAGCGAAGCGACGACGTGCTCGTAAATCGTGAGCAGCATGTCAATTCGCGTCCATGAATACGTCTGAGTCGTCTGATATCGCAAATGAGGATTCATCGAACGATTGCTCCGTCAAAGCTGATCACGAAAGAGAAGGCAGGTTGGCGAGCTGCGAAGAAAGATAATTGCCGGTCGACTGCATCTGACTGATGGCCGTCTCCAGAGCCTGGAACTGAGTCAGCAGGCTTTCCTTCTGACGGTCAAACGTGGCCGTCTGCCTGTCGATCGATGCCTGAATGGAATCAAGCTGGTCGGTGAACCCGTCGTCGATCGATGCCAGCAGGCCATTTTCCACATCCAGCAGATCACCCAGAACCTGATCCAGCGATGATGCGAAACCGCGAGTGACCGTCAGAGAGCCTTCGACACCGGAACCCACCTGACTGGGTGTCAGCGTTACCTGAACCTGCAGGTCGGCTGTGTTTTCGTTATCCGGATCTCCGGACAGGACTCGTCCCCGGCCGACAGCCACTTCCGAATGCCCATCCACAATGAAGGAACCAACGACATCGCGACCTGTGTCGGTCAAAGACGTCGTCAGTCCAAGGTCCGTCACCGAAGTGCCTCCGGTAATCGCCACCTTTGACGATGAACCGTAGCTGGCAGATGTCAGCACCAGTTTACTTCCGTTGAGACCGACCTTGATTTCTCGACCTGGCAGGTCTTCCGAGTCGTTGATGACGGATTCCAGATGATCGGCCAGTTGTTGAGCCGTGTAGGTGCCGGCTGTGAGTGTCACCGTGGTTGACTTGCCATCGAGATCGAGCGTCAGCGTTCGGTTCGAGGACGTGATCACTGTCGACGCGGCGAGGTTCGTGGTTCCCGTGATGCTGGCCTGCTCGGCCGCCTGAGTGATATCAACTCCATACGCCGTACCGGAACCTTTGGTTCGGGAGCTGCCAAGAAGAAATGAGATTCCGGAGTTCGTGGATTCACCACCCAGCGAGAACAGCTTCTTCACGTCGTCCGCATCGACGCCGTCAATTTCCCCGTTCAGTGCATCCTGAAGTTTCGACTGATCAAACTGCAGTCGGCCGTTGTCCGTAAATGACAGTCCGACGGATGTGAGTCGATTCGCAAGCGGGTTTGCGCCCGGCACGACATTCTGGATGGTGGAACGCAGAGTCTGCTGAACTCGAATCGCGCCGGCATTGCCGAGGAACACACCACCTTCGTTTGTGGACGTGTTGTACTTCGAGTTGTCGTCGATGAAGCTGAGCACCGCGTTGAAGGAATCAACAAAATCCTGAACGGCCGTGACAGCTCCGGCCGTATCGCGTGCCACCGTCAGTGAGACCTGCTGGCCGTCGGAGACCTGCATCAGTTCAAAACTGACACCTGCGATCAGATCATCAAATCGATTGGTTTCACTGGAGACCGAGATCGCACCAGCCCCGGAACCCAGAGTCACTTCCGCATCCGCAGCAGCCTGCACAGGGCTCAGAAAGTTCAGATCCGGCCTGGTCGCCGTGCCGCCGCTGGCTGCCAGATTATTGGTCACGCTGATCGCGTTTGCGGCTCCGGTTTTTGTCCCGGTCAGGAGCAGCTTGTAGGGAGTTGCACCGCCAGCGGAGTCTTTCACGATGCTGGCGCTGACGCCGGAGCCGGAGGCGTTGATGGCAGAGGCCAGTCCGGACAGTGTGGCGTTGTTGCTGTCGATTGTGATCGTCTTGACATCGCCGCTGCCCAGACGGATCTCAAAGGTCCCCTGAGTAATCTCTGCATCGGCATCGGCAAATCCCTGGCTGGCCACCTGATGAGCGGCCGCCTTGGCATTGACTGTCATTGCATAGACGCCAGCTACCGCGCTGGATGAGGCGGTGGCGGAGATGGCTTCCGAATCGCTGGCGGTCACGGAGAGTTTCGTGAGCGGGTTTGAGGACGTACGACCCAGAACTCCTGCATCCGAACGCAGGCTCAGCATGCGCGATTCCAGTGTGCTGAACGCGGCCTGCTTTCGCTGCACCTCCGTTTTGCGCAGGGCCATTCGGTCCAGCTGCTGCTGTTGAATGTCCAGCAGTCCTGAGACGATGTTATCTGTGTCGATTCCTGACACCAGGCCGTTAATTGTGATGGCTGGCATAAATCCTCCCCGCGGATCCATGGAACCGAGAAACGGTCCGCCCGAACTCTGGGTTGCCAGGTTCTTGCGGACCGTTCCGTTGTTTTAAGTCAGTTCAGGCGGCTCGATTATCGGAGCAGCGACAGGACCAGCTGTGGAATCTGGTTCGCGTTGCTGAGCATCGAAGTACCGGCCTGGACCAGAACCTGGCCCTTCGTGAAGTTGGCAATTTCTTCGGCGAAGTCTGTGTCGCGGATAACGGATTCCGCATTCACAGTGTTTTCCAGAGTTGCTCGGAGGTTGTTGGCTGTAGATTCCAGAGTATTCGCCTGAAACGCACCCAGCGTACCTCGAAGGTTGGTCACATCGTCAATTGCCGCATCGATCACAGCGAGTGCATCCTGAGCCTTGCTGGCTGAAGTCACTTCAATCTGATCAAGGCTTGAAAACTGGTTGCCGGTCACACCGACTCCCAGACCGTTTGGATTCACCTTCTGAATTGCGATGCTGGCGGTCTGATCCTGGTTTGCACCGATCTGGAAGACCAGTGAGTTGTTCGTCACAGTGACGTTACCCTGAGCACCCGTCACGGTTTCGAACGCGTTGGCACCAGTGCTGGCTGAGAACTGAATTGCCAGACCCTTTTCTGCACCACCATTGGCTGTCAGAACGTTGCCAACACCTGTGTAGCTTGTACCACCAATCGTACCAATTACGTCGACGCCGGAGTCCGTCAGCTCGGTGGTGCCGAATCCGCTGCTGTCAGCGGCGGCGGCCACGTTGGAGACGATTGACAGAGACGCGTCCGATCCAAACGCGTTGGAATAGACTCGGGTTGCACCGGCGTTGGTGTCGGCGATGACACCGGTCTGCGAGGTGAACTCGTTGATTCGATTCACGACCTGTGTCTGGCTCATCCCGGCAGTCAGGCTGATGCTGACACCGTTCACCGTCAGAATTTCGTCCTGAGCCAGAGCCGCTGTCTGGTCAGTACCAGCTTCCTGAACAGCTCGCTCACCGACAGTTGTCACGGCGATGGCATAGGTGCCGGCGGTCGTGTCAGACGTTCCCTTCAGGAAGGTTACGTCTGCGTCGGTCGCAGTTCCGCCGATTCCGGACGAACCATCCAGAAGCTTCTTGGTGCCGAACTGTGTGTTGTTGGCAATTCGGTTGATGGTATCCAGGGCGTTATCGATTTCTGCCTGGTTGGCGGCCAGTGCGTCATCATCGTTCACGCCGGAGTTGGCGCTGTCGATGGCGAGGCTGCGAACCTTCACGAGCAGAGAGTTGATTTCGTTCAGAGCACCTTCAGCTGTCTGAACAACTGAGGCTGCCTTTTCGGTATTCTCAACCGCCTGCTTCAGGCCGGCGATCTGAGCACGCTGCTTTTCAGAAATGACGAGTGCTGCCGGGCCATCGGCACCACGATTAATCTTCAGGCCGGATGACAGCTTCTCAACCGACTTCGACACACCCATCGACGCTTTGTTCAGGTTGTGCTGAGCGTTGAGAGACGTGACATTATTTGCAATCGACAACCCCATGATTCAGTTCCTTCGTCGAAAGTGTGCGCACCAATCCTGAACTTGCAGTTCGGTTCGCATCAAGGATGTAAGAAACCAGCTGTGCTTTCAGCAAGAAGAGCCACACGCTGCCCGGCCTGGTTTGGCCCGGAAGACCGAAGCAACACATAGTCCCTGTGTGTCACCTCAAGACAGAAAGCTTGTCTAAGCATCCTTGCTCAGAATTGCTGCGGCCGTTTCTTCGGCTGCAGCGCGAGTCAGGTAATCGCCTCGCTGCACTCTCACTTTCGCCATTGCCACGACATCTTCCCGAATATCACTGATCTCACCGAGCTGGCGAGAAAGCTCATTCAGTTCGTTGTCACCGGCAACCCCCTCGGCTTCGTTTTCGCGCGAACCAGAACCACCAATGCTTCGCGAATTCGCGCCGGACGTCTGCGCGGGCCGCGGACCCCACGGACTACCGGCTGAATCGAATCGTTGAATCTGCATGGCTCTGCTCCACAGTGAGAAACCTGAGTCAGACTCCGTTATCGAAGCGTCCAAGGAAAACTTGCCGGAAATTTTTGACTCAACCAGGCCACTTCAGCGGACGATGTGGTGGTAGCGGTTGTAGCGACTGTAAGGATTTCGGGGTTCAGGCAGGATACCGGCAACGTGACAGAACATCAGAAAAACCAAGCGTTTTTGCGGATTCTGCGTCCTGTGGCCCTGTATGCGTCCGTCGCCGCAACAGCCGGAGTCGGTGCTGTCGGAGCCCTGTATCTGCAGTCCGGAAAATTACCCTTCCGTGAGGAGAATCCCGCAGGAGCTCTCCAGGAGACTCAGTTTGACGAGTTCTCCTCACACGGTTCTGCTCCCCAAAAATCAAAACCGAAGAACTCCCCCAATCCGACGCGCGGCTTGGCAAAAACATCCGCCAGGACTTCTGAAGAAACAGACTCTCACACAGGCACGGCAGCGGATCATTCCGTCGCAAAGCACTCCGAAGACGCGCATGACAGCCCACATTCTGTGGGTTCCCATGACGAAAGGTCGACTCATCGACGACCGAACCATGCTGCGGACGAAGAGGCTCATGAGGAACGGCCGGTCCGGGCGTCTCATGAAGATGAGGCCGATGATTATTCGGAAGATGCGATGGCTTCAGCGGAGAACGTCGAGCCTTCGGAACATGCATCCGGCCACTCTCATGAGAATGAGTCACTTGCTGGTCATAATGACGTCGAACTTTCTCATGACTCAAATGGTCCCGCAGATGATAGGGATCCGGCCACCGATCCTTTCAGCGAAGAGGCGCTGGGTTTTGCGGATTCCGGCCCGGCCACCATCGTTCATCCCATTCCCGATGCGGCTGAGTTCGTTGACGCTGAGACGGCCGAACACGATCCGAAAGAACATGATGATCACGCAGGTCAGTCCGACGGCCGGGCCGCGGGAGATCATAGTTCACGGAAGCGACTCTCAGCGGAAGAGCTGCTTGCTGGCGATCATGGTCCCGTTCATGGTGAAGAGCCCGCGCTGAACGAAGGACATGCGTCGGACAACGCAGAAGAAGGCACTCGGACAACGCATGGTGCCAGCCGAACTGCTGCGCGTGGAATGGTTCAGGAAAAGATGACGCTTCAGGCCGCCAACCTGCTGACCTACGCAGACGAGCAGCTGGCCGGTGGCAATTACATTCCCGCCATGCGTGCACTGCAGCAGATTCGATCTAAGTCGCAGGGGCCTCCGGGAAGTGCAATTCTGTTCCGACTGGCACTGTGCGCTGAGGCTGCAGGAAGACACGCAGCTGCACTGGAGGCGTATCGAAAAATCTCCGGTACTCAGACAGACGCGGCCTGGGTTGGTGTGTCTCGTTACGGCGAAGCACGCTGCCTGGCAGCGACCGGACGTCATGAAGGTCTGCAGACAGATCTGCTGCGACGAGCGTTGCTGGATGAAACAGAACTTCTGCCGACCGTTCGCAACGAAGTACTTCACCTGGTCGGACGTGATCTCTGGCGTGAACACACGGTGACGTCGACGACGAACCTGCTGAAAGATACCACGATGGCAGTCCCGGAATGGATCGCAGACCCGGGGCAGCTGTTGAAAGAACTCCCTCTGCTGGTTCATGAAACGCCCGTGCTGGCAGGCAGGAACGAGTTTCGCGTTCTGAGCCTTTCCGACACGGATCCCGGTGAAATTCGAGTTCGCCTGAACTGTGGTGTGACAAAAGTCGAGCCGCTGATCGCGAATCTGATCAAGGGCTGTCGACTCAGGCTGGATGTTTCCGAACCCGCACTCGAAATGCTTCAGGGCCGTTCTCAGCAGATCCATGTCAGCGATCGCAGCGTCGCCCTGCTTCTGGACGGTCTGACGCTGCCCTATGAACTGGCATGGACCAACGACAATGGCACGATTCTGATTCGACATCGTTCTGAAGTTTCCGAAGCCGACTGGCGACAGTCCGGCGTGGACGCCGCCGAGCGAATCCTTCGTCATGCGGTGATCGACGGCCCGACTTCGTCTCAGTCGGGGCACAGTCGACTGGCTCTCAGCACGCTGCTGTTTGAACAGAAGCGTGCCGCCGACGCGGTGCAGTTCCTTCAGGTTCAGCTGGAAACAGATCCTCGGTCCGTTGTGGAAACAGAAGCGGCCTTCAATCTTGGCAAGTGTCTGATGCTGCTGAATGAACGAGAAGATGCCCGTCAGGCTTTCCTGAGGAGCATTGATGCATCGGGCGGACTTCTGGATGTTCGAATCGCCGCCTACATTTTTCATAGTCGCCTTCTTGTCGAAGACGGAAAAGGCAAGACGGCCACAACGACCATGATGCGAGGACTCTCTCTGGCTCGCGGCTCAGAACTGGAACCCTTCGCAGCACTGCAGCTGGCGAGTGTTTACCTGATGCTTGGCAATCCTCAGGGCGCGAACAGCGTTCTGATGGGACGACGCGAAGAACTCGATCAGAGCCCGGCAAGATCCGGGGCCGCGTTCGTCTCCGCACTCTCTCGCTTTCGCGCGGCTGTCCTTTCGGATCGACGTGAACGTGAAGGCTGGGCCGTTGTTTCAGCATTGTCCGAGTTTCATGCGGATGAAGCCTGCGGAGGTCACTGGGCCGTCCTGGTGGCCGAGGCGTGTGATGATCTTGGGCTGACGGAACAGGCCCTGGAAGCCTGGCGTCTGGCGCTGGAAAAGCTGCCTGTCTGCCAGCTTCGCAATGAAGTGATCCTCAAACTGTCGCAGCGCTATGAGGAAGAGGGGCAGTATCAGAATGCTCAGCTGCTTCTTGCTTCGTTCAATGATGGCAATACCGACACGGCCATGGCTGCCAAAGTGCATACAGCCGAACTCGCTCTGGCAGAACGTGACCCTGAAAAAGCCATCCGCTTATGTCGAAACATTATCGACTCGACAGACAACACGACTATTGAACGGCAGGCACTGCGCATTATGGGACAGGCCTACGAAGCGCAGGAGAACTATCAGGCGGCTGTCAGCTGCTTTGCCGGAATGCTGCCCGCCGAAGAATCATCACCGTCAGATCCAAAGCGGAATGGCGAGCCTTCCGTTCAGCACGGAGGACACTAACCATGACGAACAACTCTGCATCAAAGAAACTCCTCAAGGCTCTTCGGCGATTGTTCTGCTTCAGTCTGTTGTGTGCTCTTCCAGCGACCAGTCTGGCACAGGAACAGCATAAGCCTCAGGTTCGACAATCTTCTGCAAAGTCAGACAGTCGCGCGTCCGGACAGAACACGGCCGGGCAGAATTCTTCCGGCCCACAATGGATGAAATCGGCTCATCGAGGATGGGTGGCGGTGCCGACCGGAGCCAAGCCACCAGCGTCGATTCGCCTTGCCTCTCTCAAGGCTCAGGAAGATCCTGCCAACAGCTCGACTGATAAAGCTCCGACGACGCCAGCGCCAGAATCACAGCCACAACAGGCTCCGGCCTCGGACAGCGGCACGGCTTCGGCACCGCCCGAGTCCTCAAGGGAACTGACGGCACCGCAGGTTGCAACACCGCCGGCCGAAGCCACATCGACCCCATTGACGATACCATCTGACGGAGCCGCTCCTGCCGAACCCGCCAAAGCCGCCGCCACTCCGTCCGGCACAACGACGCCGTCCGCTGCAGTACCGAACCCACAGCAGACTCGGGAGTCCCTGTCCGACATTCGCGAGAAGATGAGGCAGTCAATTCTCAATCGCCCGGACAAAGCTCCTGTCGCGTCTCCAAAGAGTGCGTCACCCGATGCCAGCGGAAGATCATCGTCGCGAGGACTCTCTGATCTGCTGATGGAGGACCTGACGAGCGATGACGAAATCCGGCGCCAGCGCGCTCAGGAGTTTCAAAAGGTCCAGGATCGCTTGAAGCTTCTGCTGGAACAGGAAAAGCAGCGACAGGCACGGCAGGCTTTAGCGGTTCAGCCACCGGTGACGCCACCAGTGACGCCACCGGCTCCGAATCCAGTGGTGCCTGACAAACCGCCTGTGACTCCAGACCCGCATCCAATGCCAGGGCCGGTTCATCCGGAGCCAGGGCCAGTGCATCCAGTGCCAGAGCCGGTGCACCCGGAGCCAGATCAACATCCGTCTCCTGATCCGAATCGTCATCAGGATCGGGATCAGCATGTTGACCCCCATGACTCGAAGACTTCGCCCGTTCATGATGACAGGAAAACAGACGGCGGCGAAGAACACAGCGGACATGGTCCGCACGTTGAGATCCCTACGGTGCCTGCAAAGACAACCGTCGATGGAACGATCGACCATCTTGGTCTGGCGAACAACCTCTTCGCCGTCGGGCAGTTCGAGCTTTCTCTGGAGATCTATCAGAAGGTCGATCCTTCGACCGTCTCTCCACAACAGCAGTTCTGGGTCGAATACCAGCAGGCCAGCTGTCTGCGTCGCCTTGGACGGTCAGCGGAGGCGTCAAACAAGTATCGTCGTCTGGCTGACAAACCCGAAGCTGGCTCGCTCAGCGAACTCGCTCGCTGGTGGGTAACGACCCTGGAGCACAAGCGACAGCTGGAAAAGAAGCTGGCGGAACAGCCAGGGCATTCCAATGAAGAGCATGCTCCGGCCACCGATCACCATGACGATGCTCACACACCCAGCGCGCCACTGAAGAGTACTCCACGCGAACACGTTGCGGCTCCAAAGGCCAGTTCCGATTCCGGTCATTCCAGCGGACACTAGGAACCTCACGATGGTGAATCGAAGCACACAACTTCCAGATCCCGCTGAAGTCAGACTGCGAGACTGTCTGACGGAGCAGAGTACCGTTTTTCGAGACGCTGTTCAGCTGCTGGAACTTCTGGAAGGCGCGGCTGAGCGTCGCGAGCTGGGCACTCCGGATTCCGTGGCTCATCTTCAGAAGACACTCGATCGAGTCGTCCAGGCTCAGCAAAAGGTCGGGGCGGCGTATGATCGGTTCAAAACGGCAGGCAACACGCTCACTGATGATCTGAAGCGGTCGCTCAAATCCCACGAAGAAACTCTCCGCCGGCTGATCGAACGCATCGACACGCTGCAGCATCTGTTTGAGGAGATTCGTACGGAGCTGGTTCCGCAGCTGGATGTCGAGGCTCGTCGCCGAAGCATGCATGCCGCCTATCGTCAGTCGCTGAAGACCCTTTGATCCGCTGCGAACCGCGGAACCTCCGAACCAGCAGATCCACAGAGCCGGACACAACGTCACTTCGTCGCTCACAGAGCAAGACTCCATGATTTTCCAATCCTCTTCCATGCATGATGTCCTTTCACGAGCACGACGCTATGCGAAGTCGTCCGGCACCGTTCTGATCACAGGTGAAAGCGGGACCGGAAAGGAGCTGCTGGCTCAGTATCTGCATGATCAGAGTCCGCGAGCATCCCGACGCTGCATTCGAGTCAACTGCGCGGCGTTTCACGACGGGCTGGCAGAAAGCGAACTGTTTGGTCATGAACAGGGTGCGTTCACGGGAGCAGCCCGACGACATGACGGCCTTCTTCATGCGGCCGGCGATGGTACTCTGTTCCTGGACGAAATTGGTGAACTCCCGATGCCAACACAGGCCAAACTTCTGCGTGTACTGGAATGCGGGGAGTACTTTCGGGTCGGCAGCACAGATCTTCAGAAGGTGCAGGCTCGCATTGTGGCGGCAACCAATCGTGATCTGCAGCAGGAAATCCGGGAAGGACGATTTCGAGAAGACCTGTATCACCGTCTGAACGTGCTGACTCTTCGCCTCGCACCGCTGCGTGAACGTCGAGAAGACATTGAGCCGCTCGTTCGACACTTCATCGGTCAGTTTGGACCGGAAAACGAAACCCCTGTTACCGACATCGATGATGACACGCTGAGTGAACTTCGTGCATGGTCATGGCCAGGCAATGTTCGGCAGCTGCGCAACGCCATTCAGCGAGCCTGTGTGGAATGTGACGGGTCCGTTCTGACGGCTGTCGATCCTGGTCAGGAGCATGGCTCATCTGCGTCAGCGTCCTTGCCCGACGATTTCCTGACTCTGCCTCTCGATGAAATTGAACGTCAGATTATCCTGAAACGCATCGAACGTTTTCGAGGGAACAAGACCGAAGCCGCCAGCGCGCTGGGTGTGACGGCACGTACCCTTCGTAACAAGATCGCTCGCTGGCGCGAAACCAAGAAGGCAGGCTAGCCTCCGGAAGGGACGGGTTTCCGGCGTTTCCGGCCGGGCGTTCTTCGCTGGTCGTTGAAGACGAGGCACCGGTGGCCATGGTTGCTGGATCGCCCGTCGTCATCGCTGGTCAAAGACGCGGTCCATTTCGAGCGATTCTGCGTTCTTCTGGCTGCTGCCAAAGTGGGGGCCAGCCATCGTTGGAGACAGAGGATCCTGCAGCCGGTCAATAACGGCGCCCAGCGAGTTCAGTTTCTTTTCGAACGCCTGGTATCCTCGATCGAGGTGATAGATCCGTCGAAGTTCTGTTTGTCCTTCGGCCGCAAGTCCGGCAAGAACCAGAGCCGCACTGGCTCGCAGGTCGCTGGCCATCACTGGTGCCCCGCTCAGTCGTTCGACACCATGAATGATGGCCGTGCTTCCCTGGACGCGAATATCCGCACCAAGACGGACCAGTTCCGCAGCGTGCATGAATCGTTCCGGGAATACACTATCCGTAACGCGGCTTTCTCCGGGAACCAGTGAGAGCAGTGCCATCAGCTGAGCCTGCAGGTCCGTCGGGATGCCTGGATAGGGCCGAGCCGAAAACTCAATCGGGCGAAGTTCTCCGACGGTTCGAACGCGAAGAGTCTCTTTCGTGGCTTCGACAGACAAACCAATCTGCTGCAGCAGTTCCACGAACGAAGCGAGCGCAGCGACGGGTGCATTCTGAACGGTGATGTCTCCGCCGGTGATCGCCGCGGCCAGCGCGAGGGTTCCGGCTTCAATGCGATCGGGAATGACGGTATGAGCGACAGAATGAAGAGCATCGACGCCGTGAATCTCCAGCGTGTCTGTTCCCGCCCCATGAATCACCGCGCCGGCGGCATTGAGGAAGCGAGCCAGATCGACGACTTCAGGTTCCTTCGCGGCGTTGCGAATGATCGTGCAGCCTTCGGCCAGCGTTGCGGCGCTCATCACATTGCAGGTACCGGTGACGGTGGGACCAGCAGGACCCATCAGATCCATCTCCGCACCCTTCAGTCTTCGGCATCGAGCAATCACATAACCGGAGTTCAGCTGGATGTCCGCTCCCAGCGCGGCCAGTCCTTTCAGGTGGAGATCGATCGGTCGATGACCAATGTTGCATCCACCAGGCAGTGAGACCTTCGCCAGTCCAAAACGAGCGACCAGCGGCCCGAGCACACAGACGCTGGCTCGCATCTGTCGAACCAGTTCATAAGGTGCCAGCGTTGTAATCTCATCGCTCGCATAAACCTGGACAGCACCGTTCAGCTGTTCCGTGATCGCGCCCATGGAATTGAGCAGCTCAAGCATCGTCGCGACATCGCGCAGCTGAGGAACCCCGTGCACAACCACCGCGCCGGGAATCGCCAGCGATGCGGCCAGGATCGGCAGCGCAGCGTTCTTGCTGCCACCGGCACGAACTGTTCCGGAAAGCGTTCGACCGCCTCGGATCAGGAACATTTCCATCACTCAGACTCCCTTCTGAAAGACGGCGGTCAGTCGCCTTTGAACGTCGCTTCCACAATACGTTCGCTGCCAGCCAGGTCACGACGAACACTGGCTGTCTCAAATCCGGCGGATGTCAGCAGAGTCACAGCGGTCGAACATTGAGCCGGGTCAAGCTCCAGTGCCAGAAAAGCTCCGGGCTTCAACACCGCCGGAGCCTGCTGCACGATCCTGCGAACGATATTCAGACCGTCCTGTCCCGCATAGAGCGCTTCGGGGGGTTCATGCACGGCGACCTCAGGTTCCAGTGTGCTCCGTTCATCGTCGCGAATGTAGGGAGGATTGCTGACCAGCCCGTCGTACTTCCGGCCGGCCTGCAGAACAGGCTCCAGTACGTCGCCAGCCATCAGTGTCACTCGTGATCCCACGTCGTACCGGGCGACATTTCGCGTTGCAATCTCCATGGCCTGCGAAGAAATATCCGTCGCCACGATCTCGCACTGCGGCCGCTGACGTGCAATCGTGATGGAAACACAACCGGAGCCGAAGCCCACTTCGATGATCTGCCGAGGCTCGTCCCGGGGAATTCGCTCCAGGCACACGTCGACCAGAATTTCTGTTTCCGGCCTTGGAATCAACACGCCCTGCCCCACATCGAATGCTCGACCGTAGAATTCTTTCGTGCCAACAATGTAGGCCAGCGGTTCCCGGCGAGCACGTCGCTGAACCAGCTCTCGCATAATGGCACGATCACTCTCGCTGACGATTTCTGTGAAGTCTGTGTACAGGCGAATGCGAGGACACTTGCGAGCATGAGAAAGCAGCAGTTCGGCTTCCAGTCGAGGCGACTCAATGCCCTTCTGCTTCAGAAATCCAGCGGTCCATTCAAGGATTCGCTGCACGGTCCAGCTTTCAGCGCTGGCTCCGGATTGGGGAGCTGTGGCGTTCATGAGATCTTCATCGGCGGCAAGTCCGCGCAGTCCGTTGCTGGTGTGAAATGACCGTTCCTTCAAACTCCAAAAACGCAAGGTAGCACAACCGGCGGGGCTCTGAAAACTGAACGCCTGAAACCAGCACGTGTGCGAATACTCCCCGGAGCAATTGTCGGCCTGCAGGACCATGACTGGAATTGTGTGACTTTGGGGCTCGGACCTCTGTCCCTCAATTCCGGCAGGTGTAAGCTCATGTTCAGTGGAATTCACTGATCTTCGTTCCCTTTTGGGCGAAAATGCACAGTCTGGTGAGACTTTGCGGCCGTTTTCTGTGCGGTCAGGCACATGACTCCTACACTTCCGCAACGTAAAGAAGGAGTCTGCTTCAGTCTGAGGAAAGACAATTGTGACAACTGCTACTTGTCACACCTCGCGCTCAGGTGAGTTGCGGAGACTGAAGGTCATGCAAAGAACGACTGCCACGGATTCGACACAACTGCCAGGGTTCTGCCCGGCAGAACGATGCTGACGATCGTGACCGATCATCGTCCGTCGACACAGTGATGCTGTTTCCGCGCTCAGACTCCCTCTTCAAATGAAACATTGACAGATCGCCGTTGAGTAACGGCACACGGCAGGGGTGGTTCCCTGCAGACATTGGGAGTGATGAGTTCATGCAAAAGTGTTTGATTTCCGGACTGGCTGTTTTGGTGTGTGTTGTGGCGATGCAGGATTCTGCGTTCGCAAAGAACCGCAATCGAAACCGAAATCAGGTCCGCATGATGCCGATGACGCGAACTTCACAGCCTGTGTATCGAACGGTAACTCCGGCAGTTCCATCGACATCAGCAATCACGACTTCGACGTCTCAGGTGACAACCGCTGCGGCTGAGAAGACAGAGACATCGTCCACCGGCATCGTGAAAGCCAGTGCGGTGAAGACAGAAGGTTCCGCTGTTCAGCCGGCTTCCGCATCAACAACGGAAACCAAAGCTGAGCCAGTGAAGAGTGGCTGGATGGTGGCTGCTGAAATGGAAGCCAGCACTGGCGGTCCAACGACGCACGCATACTCCGCGGCTCAGCTGGCTTCAATTGCCGGCTATCCTGGAGCATCTGTATTTGTCGGCGTTGGCATGAACGGTATGACCTGCCGACCTGGTTACGGAACGCTGGTCGCTGAAGCCACCGTCAATGGCAAGACCTGCCGCATCTGGCTGCGATAATCGATCCCGCAGATGAACGGTGACGGGTCAGAATTGATCGGTCTCCGACACAGGAGTCTCTCTGGCAGAAACTCGGTCTTGCAGTGACCGTCTCAAGAGAGCTCGGATGATGACAGCAGAGTTTCAAAAGGATGTGGCGGAGTCATTCGCCACTTGAGCAGGCACCTTAAGCACGCTCACCTTTTGATGGCTCTGCTGTTTTCTTTTGCGCTGCTTCAAAGGCGAACGGGCAACGCCTGGCAGGAATCAATCCAGCGGCAATCCCTTCAGCAGCTGAGCGGCCTGTGACGCATAGAACGCGACTCGATCGCGGGCCAGCTGGCAAAGGGCCTTGTCATCGTTCCCGTCGTGCAGCTGCTTCAGATCTTCTGCCGACAGTGGTTCTCCGTAAACCACCTGAATTCTGCCAGGACGCACAAACCACGCTCCTCGCGGCATCACGCGTCCGGGCCCTGCGAGTCCGACGGGATAGATCGGCTGGTTTGTTCGACGAGCCAGTGCGAGAAAGCCGGGGCGAAAATCCTGAACCTGATCGTCGCGGGAACGTGTTCCTTCCGGGAAAATTCCGACGAGGAATCCCTGCTCCAGTCTCTCCATCGCCACACGAATGCTGCCGCCGCGAGCGGCTTCACGACTGATCGGAATGACGTAGGTCTTTCGAAGAATCCATCCAACCACGGGAACACGAAACAGGCTGTCCCGCGCGAGGAATGAGACCGGTCGTTTCAGCAATACGGCCACCAGCAGCGGATCCAGGAAGCTCTGGTGGTTGATCAGAAACAATCCACCTCGCTGATTGTCCAGACGTTCCTGTCCCGCAATGCTGACCCGCAGCCAGGTTCGGCACACAATCCAGAACAGTACATGAAAGAACCGCCAGACGCTGTTTCGCTGCAGCATCGCCCCCGCTTGTTCTGGCGGTAATTCTGATGGCACCTGCCGGCGTTCAACCTCTGACACAGCTTCGCTCACTCACACTTCCAGAACTTATTCACCAACGAACGTCCGACCATCCCAGGCAACGACCTGTCGCAGAAACGCTTCGGCTCCCTTTGAGAACTCCGCAAACAGGTGCTCGCCCTTGTCAGCAGAAGCAAACTGAGGCGAACCCATGTGCCCCGGAGCCGTTCGGTCTTTCGTCGTCCATCCTCGATAAGCCGGCTCAAATCCGAAGTCGACCGGTACTGTCTTCAGCTGCCGGATGTCTTTGACGAGCTCCGGGTGAATGCGAAGAATCATGGACGTTTCCCATTCACACGCATGGCCCATCGACTTCTGCACAAGGTCCGTTCGAGTCTCCCAGGGACGCGCGAAATCCCAGTAGGTGGCAAACAGCAGAAGCAGGTCCTGACGCTCACGATAGCGCTGGCGTGTCTCGAAGACCGCCTGCTTGCCGGGAACGATGTTGCCTCCATGCCCGTTCAGAAACACGATCCGCCGAAAGCCATGCTGGATGGCCGTGTCCATCTGCTCGTTGAGCATGTCCAGGTAGGAGCGAGGTCGCGCGGAGATTGTTCCGGAGAAGTCCATGTGATGATCGGAATTGCCAAGCCACTGTAGAGGAGCAAACAGGACTTCCGAATGCAGTCTCTGTGACAGTCGCCGCACGACTTCGCCCAGTAGCATGCTGTCCGTGGCAACCGGCAAATGGTGCCCGTGCTGCTCAATCGCGGCAACAGGAACAACAAGCGGTGTGTCAGGAGCGAGGGCCTGAATTTCCGGCCATGTCAGATCAGTCCATTGCATTCGAAGCGACTTTCTAAGATCAGGTATTCAGGGGACGTGACGCTGATCATAACGCGTCGCCGCTGCTTGCCCAATTCACTTGCCTCGCAGGCGCCGAACGATTCGGCGAGTCGTATCACGCAGCATCATTTTCAACAGATACAGCCGATCACCGCGCATCAGGGGATGCTGATGGAATTTCTCTGGCGCATAACCCCAGGCGTACATTCCGTACTGAGCAATCTCTTCGATCGTTCGAATCTGGTCTGCAGTCAGCTCTTTACGGAACCGACCAACCCGCGCGGGCGACAATGGTTCTGCAAGTCTGGTGTGATGAGACATTCCTGCAACGGCTCCGAAACCCGCAGTCTCTGGCTTTCCTGCAGTCGTGTGAGCTTCCAGGGCTGCGACCGCTTCTGTGCGATCACGACCGAGAAACTCTGCAAGCCGTGTCAGCGTCTTTTCCGGTTCGACGCAGAGATCTTCGTAGCGAACTTCGGTGCGCTGCGGAGCTGGAACAATTCGTTCGGCCATCAGCCAGCAGCCAACATAGGTGTGCCATTCGAAGGCTGCCGCCGACAGATCCTCCGCGCCGAATTTCATTTTGGTGATCGAGCAAACGATGTCCCGCGGGTCCCGCATCATGTGCACAAAGCGAGCGTCCGGAAACAGTTCCAGCAGGGCCGGGATCGCCATGACATACAGCGGAGTATTGTCGCCAATGTATTCCAGTTCGTGCCAGGGAACCGGAGATTCCAGCTGCCAGACATAATGCAGCCAGGCACGTGGCCCCGTCAGCGAGTATCGATCGCAGAATTGCCGGAAGCCGTCTTCCGTCGCACGCTTTTCCCATCGCTCCGATTCCAGCCACGAATTCGTTTCCGACAGGAGTTTTTCGAAGCTGGAACGATCACCCATGGACTTCAGCAGTGGCATGCACAGCCCGATGTACCCGGTTTCCTTGGAAATATGGATTCGAGGAAAACGGTTCAACAGAGACGACGTGATGGTTGTCCCTGAACGACCACTGCCCAAAATGAAGATTGGTGTTGGCTGGATCATGTTTTCTGTGTCTTTCATTCCGAACGACGTCTTCCGCTCATGAGCATACCTGAACAATTCGAACGATGGCAGGCGGACTGGCGGGCCAGGCAAGGATTGGAACGAACGTTCTCAGTTCGCTGGCTCTGGAATCCCCGGTCAGAGCCATTGAACACCGTGACGCTGCGGGAATACGACGGGATTGTGCTCGACATCCGCCCGGCGACGTGCGCTGAAGAGAACGCCTGCCTTCCTGCAATTCTTGTCCCACCGCTGGTGAATGCGCATACTCATCTGGAGTTCTCCGAGCTTGCTGAGCCCATCGAACCCGCTCGGCCTTTCCCCGATTGGATACGGTCTGTCATCCGGTTCCGCCAGCAGCGAGGGCACAACGGAGATGAGTGTCTTGGTTCGGGCCTGAACGAATGCCGTTCCAGTGGCATAGGGCTGGTGGCCGACATCGCAACGACCGACATCCTTCCTGATGACTCCGCAGTGGAGTGCATTCGCTTTCGGGAAGCGATCGGTCTGTCTCCGGAAAGAATCCAGCAGCAGTCGGCCGCTGCGCGGTCATTCCTTCAGCAACATCGGAACTCACACCGAACGGGCCTGAGCCCTCACGCTCCGTATACCGTTCATCCGGACCTGATGGATCAGATGATGTCGATGGCCGTGCAGTTTCAGGTTCCCGTCGCAATGCATCTGGCAGAGACCATCGAAGAGCTGGAGCTTTTGCAGAGCGGAGCTGGTCCGCTGGCTGACTTCCTCAAGGCCATGAACCTGTTTGACCCACGCACATTCCCGGGTGGTCGGTCCGTGCGAGAATTCCTCGAACAGCTATCCCGTGCACCACGCGCTCTGGCGGTTCATGGGAACTACTTCAGCGATGAGGATCTTCGATTCCTGCAGCAGCATCCCCAAATCACAACCGTGTATTGCCCCCGGACACATGCGTGGTTTGGTCATTCCCAGTATCCGGTCCTTAAAATGATG
Organism: uncultured Chitinophaga sp.; assembly: GCA_964538835.1. Taxonomy (GTDB): domain Bacteria; phylum Planctomycetota; class Planctomycetia; order Planctomycetales; family Planctomycetaceae; genus SXXK01. Next base: position 37,295 of record CAZIGZ010000026.1, read on the forward strand.
GAACAGGGCCTGAACGTCGTCCTTGGAACCGACAGTCGAGCCTCCAACCCGGACCTCTCGATCTGGAAAGAACTGCAGCACATCGCCGTTCATCATCCTCTGATCCCGACGGCTGACCTGCTGGCCATGATCACCACATCTTCCGCCACAGCTCTCGGTCATCCACACCTTTCCCAGCCTCTCGCCACCGGATCCCGCCTGTCCGGTACCCTGGTCGCCGCCATCTCCGGCCTGCCATTCCGATCTCTCCTGAGCCACCACCAAACCCAGCCCATCGCGCGCATTTGATCGTCGCTGAGGTTGTCACAAGCACCTGAAATTGAACACTTTACGACGAATTCCAAATCTCCAGGTGCCAGGCACCTTAAGATGGGCATTTGACGGATTTTGTTTCGACGAAGGGGAAACTATGATCCGGCTTCGCGACCTGGCGTTTGCCGGGTTTGTGGACGCTGTAATTGTTTACCTGTCTGTCCAGTGAATGATGTATGCCCGCCAGTGAAGCCGATCGTCAGCTTGTTCAGCGAATTCGTGCCGGGGAGGCGGATGCGTGGCAGCAGTGCATTGATCTGTACGAAGGTCGCTTGCTGGCATTCGCAAGGACTCGCCTGCAGGACCGCAGCGCTGCGGAGGATATTGTTCAGGAAACCTTCCTTGGGTTTCTGAAGGCTCTGCCGAATTACGATGATCGAACGCCCCTGGAATCGTGGCTGTTTTCCATCGCGGCTCACAAGCTGGTGGACTTCATGCGTCGTTCCGGTCGTCGGCCGGTGCTGCCGTTGCTGACTTCGGAATCCAAAGACGGGGCCATACGAGATCTCACCGGACCGGGTCGTGCCGCGTCCAGCATGATGCGCAGCAGTGAAAAGGCCAAGGCCGAGTCGACGCTTGTCGAAACTGTCCTGGGTGATCTGATTCAGGATTTCAAACGAACGGGTGCCTGGGAGCGCCTGCAGTGTGTGGAACTGATCTTTGTGCTTGGCTGGGCCAACAAAGATGTGGCCATTCGTCTGAACCTGACGGAGCAGGCGGTTGCCAATCACAAGTTCTTTGTTGTGCAGAAGCTCAAGGATGCTGCAAAGTCGGCCAAGCTGCAGAACAGCGCACTGTCCGGGCTGGGTCTGGAATAGTCAGCGGGCTGCGGCAAACAGACTTTGGCTCAAGATTCGTTCTGCGTTGCAGTCACCGGAGGGCTTGCGCCCTTCCGCTATTTTGTTGATGTTTGACCGCGTGCCGTGCCTTAGCCGTGGCCTTTGAACTCATCCATGATCGTGTAGGCGTATTGTCGCACGAGCGAGTCTGTGTCGTTCTTCAAGGCCCGCATCGCCTTAAACCATGGTTCGGCGGTGAGCTTCCAATACGAAAGTGACAGCAACGCGAGTCGACGTGTCGTCGCGTTGGAATCCGTCAGATGCTCTGCGATCGCCGGTAGAATTCTCTTTGCGTTACTCTTGCCCAGCTTTCGCCGACCGAGAACAAGAATGGCATGCTGTCGCAGACGAGGTTCCTCCAGCGTCAGTCCACGCAGCGCTTCGTCGATATCCGCGGATTCGATTTCAATGTGCGCCGTACCTGGTGCAATCTCCGATTCAACGCGCTGACGAATCTCGCTGGAGTTCATGGCCAGAAGCTGTTCCGCAGGGCGATAATCGAGCCTGATGCCACGGCCACTGGCGCGATCCTTGAGTCTGACCATGAGTCCGTAGACGGCCGCTTCCAGAGTCGATTCTGTCTTCGCCGCTTCAAGCAGAAAATCCACATCTCCCAGCAATCCAAGCGACATCGCGGCTGAGTCCGCCAGGCCCTCTTTTCCAGCGAAGACACTCTCTCGGAGCGACTTGATCACAGACGCGTCTGCAATTCCAAGATCGCCAAGCAGCGAGGCCGCACACCAGCCATCATCCGGATCGTTCATTTTCCTGATCAGCGCAGGAATGGCATCCTTACCGAGTGCCAGGATCTGTTTTTCGTAGGAGTACATGTCCGCCATGTAGAACTCGAGCTTCGAGTTCTTCGAAGCCCCCTTCGGCGCCTGCTTCTGTTCGAACTCCGAAAAGTGCTTCTTGAACAGTTTGGCCGGGACGCACTTTCGGACGAGATCCAGGTCATCAGCTTCGTGATCGATGTAAACCACAAAATCGGGCGTGACTTGAGGCGTTTTCGCAAAGGCCCGATATAGCGATTTGGCGACTCGAACAAGCACCGAGTGAAATTTCTTTTCGGTCTTCATCCAGTGATCTTCGGAGCCACGGCAGGCTTCCTGGGTCAGAAGCTTTTCCCACCGGGCGAGACGACTTCTGGATGGAAAGATCTCCAGCCAGTCCCAGTCGGCACTGTTCCACTTTCCCCCACCTTCGTCATCATTCTCCTGAGCGCCTTTCCGCTTTGCTTTGATCGCATTCACGGCAAGCTGCGGGATCGTAATGACGCCATCTAGTTCGCTGTAACACTCGTGGAACGCCATCGCATAGGCCTGTTTAGAAGTGTTACGCTTGAGCCAGCGGTTCATTCCCAGCGTCGCTTCGGTCGTCAGCACCTCTTCCAGTTGTTTCCAGTCAAACATCGCTGGTCCCCTCAACGTTGCCGAGTGCAAACTTAGTCTACGAAGACAAACTCATTTAGATTCAGAAGCAGTCTGCACAGTGCTGGCAGGCCATGATTCGCACGATACTGGATCATTTGTGACTTTTCATCTTCGTCCGGTGTTCGGCTTGCCAGCAGCCGGAATGCTCGATCAATCTGAGCCTCCGGGTTCGTGGCTTCCGACTCCAGACGCGCCGCAAAATGTCGTGCCATCGTGACATTAAAGCCGTTGTTCAGCAGTGACAGCGCCTGCAGGGCCGTCAGAGTTTCGTGGCGTCGCGGGGTGCTTTGCGAAGAGTCCGCGCAGTCGAGTGTCGTCATGTACGGATCAGGCTGCGATCGGACGATGAAGCGATAAACGCTGCGACGATGAGAGCGAGCATCATCTGGGTTGAACTTGTGATATTCATAGTGTGGTGAATGGTCCGTTTTCTCCAGTTCAAACAAATAGAATCCGGGGCCACCCATTTCCGGATTCAGTCGGCCACTGACCGCAAGCGTGGCATCACGAATCTCTTCTGCAGTAAGTCGACGACGATTCATCCTCCACAGATAACGGTTGTCTGCATCGATTTTCTCTGATTCCTCGTTCCACGCGGAACTCTGTCGCCAGGTGCTGGAGAGAAGGATTGTCCGATGCATCGCCTTGAACGACTGACCGTTGCGAAGAAATTCTTCGGCCAGCCAGTCGAGCAGCTCCGGATGAGTCGGCAGCTGCCCCATTCGACCAAAGTCATTGGGCGAATCCACAAGTCCCTTGCCGAAGTGATACTGCCAGATTCGATTCACGATCGATCGCCATGTCAGCGGATGTTCAGGCCGCGTAATCCACTTTGCCAGAGCCGCCCGGCGTTCACCTTCTGCCCCGGCTGCATTGAGAGGAAACCTCCAGTCATCTGAGGAACTCAGCGGAATCGTTCCCGGCACGGCTTCATCACGAGGCTGCGTTTCGGAACCGCGATGCAGCACACGAACGACTCGCGGCTTTCCCTGTGTCGCGATGAAATTGCCCTGCGCCGGAAAATGCGTCGCAGCGGCATACACCATGCGCCCGACCGGCAACGCGGCCAGTTGTTCATCGACTGTCCTGAGTTCCGTCGAGAGTTCCTCAAGGCGCTTCGTTCGTTCTGCCGTCATCAGGCGATCCATCACGCCCTTCAGCTCTGCCTGTGCTATCGCCAGACGAGCGACTGCCGCAGGATCTGCAGCGGCTGGCCAGATTCCGTCAGTCAGATTTGTCTGTCGCCAGCGATCCGGCGCTTCGATGGAATCCAATGCCGTCACAGTCGCCTGGTCCGCTGCGTTCTTTCCAGCCGCATCCAGGATTTCCAGCTCGGACAGTGCAAAGATGAAGTCGCCCGCACGCGGCGCCAGCCGGGTTGCGGTGACTCGAATCACCTGAATGCGTTCGTCACTGGAAATCGTGACCGGGACGATTCCAGGATTTGCTGTGTCCGCCTGAGTCTTGTCGCTCAGAACTTTGAACGTTGCAGTCACATCATCCGAAGCTTTCACTTCCACCTTGTAACGCACCGGGAATCCAAAGCCTGCTCCGATTCCGCCAAACTCATCGTGGCAGGCGTGCAGCACAATGGACTGAGCATCGACTGGTGACGGAAGTGTGACCTGCACCCATTTTTCCGCGTCCTGTGTCGCAGAAATCTGACTGTGATATCCATACTCGGGGCGCTTCGCCGCAGGCTCCGCAATCGGCTTCAGCTCGGCAACCAGCTTTTCCAGCATGGCGAGCTGTTCGCCGCCTTCCTTGCGGATGGTCTCCTGAAGGTCTTTGCGAGCCTGCTGAGCATTCGCTTTCTGCGTCGTCAATTCCATTCGCCGCTGTTCTGTTTTGGGATCGGCGTCATACGGTCGTTCCGCGCGATCGACTGCGGCGAACACAGACTGCAGGCCGTAGTAATGCTGCTGGGTGAACGGATCAAACTTGTGGTTGTGACATCGAGCACACTGGATCGTCACACTGCAGAAAGTGTTCAGCGTTCCCGTGACCATGTCGTCGCGGTCGAGGTTTCTTGCGACCTTTCCATCGATCTTTGATTCCGGAACTTCCACATGCCCGATGAAGTCCCACGGACCGGCCGCGATGAATCCAAGTCCGAGGATGCCATCCGGTTCACCAGGGAACAATACATCTCCGGCAATCTGCTCCTGCACAAACCGGGAGTACGGCTTATCCTCATTGAACGATCGAATCACATAATCACGATACGGCCATGCGTTCGGACGAAGCTTGTCTTTGTCATAACCACACGTGTCTGCATAACGAACAATATCCAGCCAGTGCCGTGCCCAGCGCTCGCCGTATTGAGGTGATGCCAGGTAGCGATCGACCAGTTGTTCCCAGGGATCAGGATCCGTGTCATTCACGAAGGCGTCCACATCTTCCGGGGCCGGCGGCAGGCCAAGCAGATCAAACGACAGACGTCGAATCAATGTGCGGCGATCGGCCTCCACGAACGGCTTCAAGCCATGCTCTCGAAGTTTCTGAAGCACAAACGCATCCACCGGATTTCGAACCCATGACTGACCGGCGACATCTTCGAAGGCAGGGATCCTGCCGGGATTCAAAGGTTTCAGCGACCACCAGTCAAAATCATCAACGACGGCTTCCTTCAGAGTCTCTTCTTTTGGCCATGCCGCTCCGTTGCGGATCCAGTCTTCAATGACCTTCACGTCAGCATCGTTCAGCGCTGGCGCATCTTTGGGCATCTGCGGTGCCTTTGGCCCATCGGGCTTCAGCATGCTGAGGAACGTGCTTTCCTCAGGCTTTCCCGGCACAACGACTCCGGACGAAATGAGGTCCGCAGACGTCTGAAGCGAAAACTGTCCCTTGCGATCCGCATCGTTGTGACAGCTCAGGCAGCGTCGTTCCAGGATCGGGGCAATGGTCTGGCGGAAGTGGTCTCCGTCAGACTGCCCGGAGGTACCCATCGCGGGCCGGCTGATGACGCAAAGCAGTCCAAGGATGAGCAAGAGGCGACGAGTCGGCATGGCGGGCATCTCAAAGCCGAGGGAGAAGGAAGGAACGGCTATTGTGGCGGGATCGTGTGGGTTTGTTCAACCGGCTGCGCAAGTCCCTTCGCAGAAAACCCTTATGTTCAATGGGGAAGCCGCTGAATGGCTTCAAACATCACACGGAATTGGCATTGAGCAAGCCGGTAGTTCAGGAGTTTGAGATTTCCGGGACGGAACAGTGGCTCGACCGAGAGAATGGACAAATGAACTGTAGAATCAGTCTTAACACTATTTTAACACATTCTTCACATTCGGCAGTGGCTCAGCCCGGCCGAAATCCACGCCAAATCCTGACAGCACACAAGTCTGTGTGTTGGGAGTCACCGCTGCATGTTCTCCATTCAGAAGTTCTTCAGCCAGGACGCCAAGTTCTTTGAAATGCTGGAAAAGAGCGTCTCGGAAGCCCGTGCTTCCGCGTTGCTGCTGATCGATCTGCTGAGAGACCGTCGACAGGCAAATCCTCTGGACCAGTTTGCTCTTTCCAGAAGCAAGGACAAGCGGATCACCGAACAGATCCGTGAAGAGCTGGTCAGCACCTTTGTGACCGGCATGGAGCGAGAAGACATTGATGCTCTCGCATATGCCCTGTATCGCATTCCGAAGACCGTTGAGAAGTTTGCGGAGCGTTACAACCTCGCACCGAAGCTGGTTCAGGATGTTGACTTCAGTGCTCAGATGCAGCTGATTGATCGAGCCACCGCGACGCTGTGCGATATGGTCGGGCACCTTCGCAAGATGCCTCCGCTGGAAGTTATGAAAGAGCTGCGAGACAAATTGCAGGCCGTTGAGAGTGAAGCAGACAACGTCATCATTCGCCTGCTCGGAGAAGTTTACAATGGCCGCTTTGAACCGATTCAGGCCATGTTCGTTCGGGACCTGTATGACCTGCTGGAAAAGATCATTGACCGTTGTCGCGACGTTGGCAACGTGATCTCCCACATTGCCCTCAAAAATGCGTAGCCCTCTTATTCGACTACTCAGCCGGCAGTCCCACTATGTTTCTGATCTTCTGCGTTGTCCTGATCGCGCTGGTCTTTGAATACATCAACGGCTTTCACGACACAGCCAACTCCATTGCCACGGTCGTGGCCACCAAAGTTCTGACACCTCGCCAGGCCATCGCCCTCGCGGCGTTCACCAATCTGATTGGTGCCTTGTGGGGAACGGCGGTTGCCAAGACCATTGCCGCAGGTCTTGTGGAAACCAGCGTGGTTTCTCAGGAAGTTCTGCTTTGCGCTTTGATCGGTGCGATCGTCTGGAATCTGATTACCTGGTACTGGGGTCTGCCATCCAGTTCCAGCCACGCCTTGATCGGAGGTCTCATCAGAGCGTCTGTGGCGAGTGCAAAATCGTGGAGCGTTGTGATCTGGTCGCAGCCGGACAAGGAGCACTGGTACAAAGGCAAGGGGCTCTTGTGGAAAGTGATCGTTCCGATGATCTCATCGCCGGTCTGTGGATTTCTGCTGGGGCTGGTTCTGATGGGCATCCTGTACTTCTTGCTTCGCAACTGGAAGCCTCGCTGGGTCACCTCCGTCTTCGGCAAAGCGCAGATGATCAGTGCGGGAGCGATGGGCTTCATGCACGGCACCAACGACGCTCAGAAAACGATGGGCATCATTGCCCTGGCGCTGCTCGCGGGAACGTCCGACGGAAAGTTTGACAGTCTGCCGGGCTGGCTGAGTTTTCTGAAGACGACGATGCCGGAAGGCGGTAAGGACTTTCAGATTGCGCTGTGGATCAAGATCCTGTGTGCGGTGGTGATGGCAGCAGGAACAGCCGCCGGTGGCTGGCGAATCATCAAGACTCTGGGACACAAGATGGTCCGATTGCAGGCCGTGCACGGGTTTGCTGCGGAAACGAGCTCTGCCGCCGTCATCGGCATCGCTTCCGCCCTTGGAATTCCGGTCTCCACCACACACAACATTTCCAGCGCGATCATGGGTGTCGGCGCTGCTAAACGATTCAGCGCACTCAAGTGGACGATTGTGGAGCGCATGGCATGGGCGTGGCTGCTGACGATTCCGGTTTCCGGTGGCATCGCATGGATTCTTGTTCGCATCCTTCAGGCGACAGGCCTGATGTCGGCTGCCTGAGAGTATTCTGCAGAGCGTTCGGCAGAGTCGCTGCTAACTGACGGCGAAATCGACAGCCTTGCTCCAGGCGGAATACTGTCCGGAACCTGAGACGGCTCTGACCCACACACGATAGTTTCCGGCTGACAGAGATGTGGTCCTGAATTCGGCGGAGGTCAGCGCGGTTTCATTAATGACGCCGACCCCGCCTCCGAACCTGTTGACCCAGAGCTCATAGCGTTCCGCACCCTGAACCTGAAACCACGAAAATGTCACTTGACCGGAGACGGTTCCTGAGGGACTGATGAGCGTTGGTCGACCACCAATCTCAATCACAGCACCGCTGCTCCATCGACTCGCGTAGCCCAGGGAATTGACACCTCGCACCCACCACTGATAACGGCCGGTCGTCATTTCGCTGAGAGGTGAATAGGCGGTGTCCAGAATGCCTGTTTGCTGACTCGTCTGTCCGGTCACAAGATTGCGAATGTAAACTTCGTACGTTTCCGCACCGGAGAGAGCTTCCCAGGCAAACTCTGGCGTCGAATCAAATGTCGATCGAGGCCCCGGAATAAGTCGTGGGGCCGCATTGCTTTGAGTGTCTGTCGGCAGCGACCACTGCGTCCGATAACCGTCCGCCATGACACCTCGAACCCAGACTCGCCATGCTCCCAGCGGAAGCGGCGTTTCGGGGCTCCAGTTGGTTGCATCGGTCACCGTAAATCGCTGAGTCTGAGTGGCTTCCTTTGGCACCGTCTCGACAACAATCTCAAACGTGCTGATGCCAGAAATCGGGCTCCACTGCACCAGCGGCGATGAGGTGGATCCGCCGACCTGAGGAGGCAGGATGGTCACAGAGAGATTAACGTTCAGCGAGTACGTGGAACTCCAGCGGGACTTTCCAACATCATTGACCGCTCGTACCCAGACGGAATAACGACCCGGCGCAAGACGCGACGAAACGGTGTACGCGGCAGTCTCCGCGGTTCCACTGTCCACGCGCGTGTCGCCGATTGTGTTCACGATCACTTCGTACGATGTGGCTGACGGAACACTGTCCCATGTCATCGTTGGAAGCAGTTCATTCCCCGGATTCGGGACCACCTTGATTCCTGTCGGCGCTGATGGCGGTGTTGAGATGACAAACAGTTCTTCACCGGATTCGATCGATGTGCCGATCATGAAGACGGTTTGGCCCGTGCTGACAATCTGCGTGGGATTGATGCCAAAGAAGCCAGGTTCTGCATCGAAGACCAGTTGTGTGCCGGAAAATGTTCCGTCACTTCGCCACACTTCACGGCCTGTTGAGCCATTTGTCGCACTGAAGTAGGCTGTTCCATCCACGGATTGAATCGCACTGACGTCCGATCCGGCCACACCCGGTCGAATGTCGGCGACCAGGCTGGTGTTCTCCGTCGTTCCGGTCGACTTCCACAGTTCTCGCCCTGTCTGAGCATTGAATGCACAGAAGTAAAGAACGCCGCTGATGTTGGTCAGTGAATCCGGCTGGGAACTGGCCGCACCGGAATTGATATCGCGAACGAGCCGTGTTCCTGCCTGTGTTCCGCTGCTCATCCACAGCTCTTCACCCCGACTGCCGTCATTTGCGCGGAAGTAAACGGACCCCTGATATTCTGTCAGTCGTGCCGGACCTGATCCCTGGGAGCCTGGATGAATGTCCGAGACCAGTGTAGTGCCGGACCAGGTTCCATCACTCTTCCAGAGTTCATAGCCTGCTGATCCATCATTGGCGGTGAAGTAGAGCGTACCATTGATATTCGTCAGTTCCGTCAGATTGGAACTGCTGACCCCGGGACGGATATCCTTCAGGATATGAGTCCCGTCAACAGTGCCATCGCTGACCCACAGTTCCAGACCGAATACATCCACAGCGCGGAAGAAGAGAGTCCCGTTGACATTGGTCAGTTGTGATGGTGACGAGTTGTCGGTTCCGAATCGGATATCTTCCACGATGGTTGTGCCGGCAACCGTTCCGTCAGTTCGCCAGAGTTCGTAGCCGGTTGAACCATCGTTGGCCGTGAAGTAGAGCATATTGCCAACCGCGGTCAGGTTGCGAACGCCGGAACCTGCACTTCCGATACGAATATCTCGCATCATCACGGTTCCATTGCTGGTTCCATCGCTGCGCCAGAGTTCGCGGCCATTGACTCCGTCGTCTGCGGTGAAGTAGACCGCACCCTCCACTGCCACAAGTTCCTGCGGATCCGAGTCACCTGACTGACGAATATTGCGGACCATCTGCGTGCCTGACCAGGTGCCATCCGACTTCCAGAGTTCGCGGCCCGCCATTCCATCGGTTGCCGTAAAGAACAGCGTACCGTTGACGTTGGTGGCATTCCGCGGAGACGAATACCCGTTCAGGGAACGAACCTGTCGCACGATCGCCGTTCCCGTGACAGTGCCGTCCGACTTCCAGAGGTTGGTTCCTCGAGCACCATCGTTCGCAGCAAACAGCAACAGAGAACCGGCAACGACCGGAAGTGTCGGATTGGAGCTGGTAATGCCTTCAAAGATGTCAGCAACGACTTTCGCGCCCGCCGGACTTCCGTCCGTGCTCCAGAGTTCGATTCCTTTGTCCGCGTGGTTGGCGGAGAAATAGAGCTTCCTGCCCATCACTCGCAGGCTCTCCGGAAACGATCCAGCCGGCCCGTCGCGAAGATCTGCGGCGAGCGCAGCGTCCGCGCTGCCAGCCTCTGTCTTCCAGAGTTCCTGTCCTGCCGTACCATCATTCGCTGAAAAGTAGAGCGTTGTTCCCAGCATGGCGAGGTTCGAAATATTGGCGCTGTCGCTGCCGGGCCGAATGTCTCTAACCAGGGAAGTTGCCAGTGTTTTGGGGTCACACTTCCAGAGTTCGTAGCCATGAGTTCCGTCATTCGCGCGGAAGTACAATGTGCCGTTGATGTTGGTCAGAAGGCTTGGCGTTGAGTTGAATCGCCCGGCCCGAAGATCTCGAACAATGCGGGTCCCGACTTCCGTGCCATTGGTCGTCCAAAGCTCTTCACCCTGTGTCGTTGTTGTTGCGGTGAAGAACAGCTGGCCGCCAACGTTCGTCAATTCTCTTGGAACCGGGCCTGTTGTCCCTTCATAGATGTCTTTGACTCGTTTCGTACCGATTTCCGTGCCGTCAGAGCACCAGAGTTCGGATCCGGCCGACGTTTCCGTTGCAACAAAGTACAGTTTGTTACCGACGGCCGTCAGGCTTCGCGGTGACGACGGCGCAACACCTGTGTTGATATCTTTGACACGCACAGTGCCGGTCGATGTTCCATCGGTCTTCCAGAGCTCTTCACCGACCACTCCGTCGGTCGCAGCAAAGTACATGGTGTTGACGACGACCGCGAAGTTCCTGGGCCTCGCTGTTCCGATCCCCGGCTGGATGTCACGAACGATCTGTGTGCCGGAGGAAGTTCCGTCGCTCTTCCAGAGTTCACGTCCGTTCGGTCCATTGTCCGCACTGAAAAACAGTGTCCCGTTGAAGTTGATCAGGTCCTGTGGATTGGAACTGCCGGACCCGGGCACAATATCGCGAACAAGCTGTGTTCCCTGTTCAGTACCGTCGCTGACCCAGAGTTCCGTTCCTTCCGCCGTGGTCGCGACAAAGAAGACTCGATTGCCAACAGCCGTAATCGCTGTGGGATTGATCCCCTGAAACTGCGGATTTGGATTGATGTCTTTCAGCAGTTCAATCCCGGAGGGCAGTATTCGCTGTTCAAGCAGTTCCGGAATCACGGAGCCTTTTGATCGCCGTCTGTCAGGCCGGGAAATCCATCCCTGCAGCAGGTTTCGGAACAGTGATCGAAGCGAACGACGTGGCAGCAGCATAACCCCGGTCTCCTCCGGAAGAATGCGATTCCGCTGTCATGGGCATGACGGTAATGCCGGCCCGTTTCTGACAACAGATGCGCAGAATCCTGCTTCTTTACGTCGGAATACGCCGGCGAATCCTCGCCCAAATCCCGCCTGACGAGAACGGGGGATTACGCTCTGCAGTGTCAGTCGGCCACTCCCCAGTAGGTCATTCCGGCCGAAGAAAAATACTCAGCGACAGGATGAAGCCTGCGACGGCGAAGACCACTCAGAGTCGATGCACACTGTGCAATGGAATGCCGTGATGGACCTTCGGCACAGTTCTCCGAACTAATGCCTGGCATGCAGAAAAATGCGTCGTCAGGAACATTCCCTGGCGAAGAGAAGAGTTCTCACAGCGACTGAAGCCGAGGCCTCAGGCGTGAGAGATTTCCCGCGGCAATCAGTCGATGATCTTGCTGATCGGATACTCAACGATCCCTCGAGCACCGGCCTGCTTCAGTTGAGGAATAATCGTTCGCACGATGCTCTCATCGACGATCGTGTTCAGTGCCAGCCAGTCAGGATTCGACAGATGAGACATCGTCGGATTCTGCAGCGCTGGCAGAATGGACAGCACGGATTCCAGATCACTGCGAAGCACGTTCATCATCAGGCCAACTTTGCCTTCGGCTTCCAGGCAGGACTGCAGCATCAGCGCGATGTTGTCGATCTTGGACTTGATCCAGGCATCGGCATACGCATTTTTGTTGGCGATGAAACGTGTGGTGCTCTGCAGCAGCTCTTCCACAATGCGCAGGTTGTTGGCGCGAAGCGAGCTTCCGGTTTCGGTGACTTCGACAATCGCATCCGCCAGCTTCGGAGGCTTCACTTCCGTTGCGCCCCAGGAGAATTCCACGCGTGCGGTGACGCCTCGTTCGGCAAGAAACCGGGTTGTCAGGCCGACAACTTCCGTGGCAATCGTCTTGCCCTGGAGGTCCGCCACACTGCGCACGGGGCTGTCTTCCGGCACGCACAGAACCCAGCGCACGGGGCGTCGGCTGACTTTGGAAAAGACGAGTTCGCAGACCTGATGCACGTCCGCGTTGGTCTCCAGAATCCAGTCGAAGCCGGTGATGCCGGCGTCCAGAATTCCGTTCTCGACATATCGAGCCATCTCCTGGGCTCGAATCAGCATGCACTCAATTTCCGGATCGTCTACGGTCGGGAAATACGAACGCGATGCAAACTTGATGTTATACCCCGCGCGGCTGAACAATGCGGCGGTGGATTCCTGCAGACTCCCAGCCGGGATACCCAGCTTCAAGACTCGACCTGACATTCTCTGACTCCGTGAAAGCCGCCTTGCTGATGCGGACGACTGAAGAGTTTGGATGACCAATGGCGGAAACTTCGCACCTGCATCAACTTCGCTGCAGATGCCGCTCCGTTAGTGTTTTCCATAGACAGCTTTTGGATCGAAGACTCGTTCGCCTTCGACAGCGACCGCATGGCTGTCCAGTTCGATGCGGCGGAAGAAACAGCTCTGGTAGCCTTCGTGGCATGCCGCTTTGCCGATCTGGTTGACCTTCAGCAGGATCGTGTCGCCATCACAGTCAAAGTACACGGCTTTCAGTTCCTGAACGTTTCCGCTTTCTTCACCCTTGCGCCACAGCTTTTTTCGGCTGCGGCTGTAGTAGCACACTCGGCGTGTGCGCAGAGTTTCTTCCCAGGATTCTTTGTTCATCCATGCCATCATCAGCACGACGCCGGATTCTGCATCCTGGGCAATGGCGGGGATCAGTTCGAGTTTCGAAAAGTCCGGACCGTTTAGCTCAACCATGGTTCCGTGGGCTCAAAAGTACAAATTGGCGGCATTCATTTCCGAGCCAAAGACTCTAACGACGATCTTGAGTGTTCTCCACCGGGACACCAAATGGCCGCCTCGGAACCTCGCTTTTTTCGTTTTTCCGACGAATTTTTCCGGTTATGGCAACCGCCCGGCTCACTCAGTTTCAGCGAAAACGCCAGTGGATCGCTCTTCCAGCCGCCCTTCTTTTGTGACATCCAGAAACAGGACATCGACATTCAGGGACTTTGCCAGCTTCAATCCTTCTTCCGGCCCCAAAACCATCATGGCCGTCCCGAGCGCATCGGCGGTCATGCAGGACTTATGAATGACCGACACGCTGGCCGGAGGATTCTCCACGGGCTTACCCGTTGAGGGATCCAGAATATGTGAATACCTGCGACCGTCGATCACGAAGAAGTTTCGGTAGTCACCGGATGTCGCAATTGCCTTGTTCGTCAGTTCGACAACTTTGTGCAGACCACCGAGCGGTGATTCCACACCAAGCCGCCACGGATCTCCGGACGCTTTGGCTTCACCCGCCAGATTTTCTCCGCCAACGTCGACAACGTGAGCTTTGAGTCCTCGTTCACGCAGCAGTTTCGAAACTTCATCGGCGGCAAAGCCAGGAGCCAGCGCAGCCAGGTTGATGCTGATTTCCGGTTTCAGTTTTCGAATGGCCGGTGGGTCAAGCCGCACTTCAACGTGTTGCATCCCCACAGATTCCATGGCCGCCTTCAGCTGTTCCTCCGTGGGGACTCGCTTCACTTTGTTTCTGCCGAATCCCCAAAGCTCAATCAGCGGTGCAACAGTCACATCCAGCTTTCCGCTGGTGACCGTGTGCAGTCGTTTGGCTTCCTGAGTCACAATCGCAAACTGTTTGCCAACGGGAAACCAGTCCGTGCTTCGAGATTCGTTGAACCGAGTGATCTCGGAGTCCTTCGACCAGTTGCTCATCTGCCGATTGATTTCAGCAAAGATCTCTTCGATATCCTTCTGAAGTCGCTCACCGTCCGTGGAGCCTGGTGAATCAATGACGATGGAATAATACGACCCCATCGTTTCGCCATTGATCCTCAATGGATCTTCTGCGCACGCGGGATTCCAGGTGATCAGCAGGCACAATACGGGCCACAGGAATTTCATTGGAATCACGCTCTGTTTCTGGCGCACGGCGCGCACCTGTTGACGGCAAGTGAGCAACGTAAGCGGTGACCTGACAGCGAGCCCGCAGGCTCCTCAGGTAAATCCTGCGTTCGAACATACTGACGCTATGCCTGAGATTCAACACGTGCTGTCAGGGTTCCTCGATCGTGGTGATCAATTGTTCGAGGACGCCAGACTATTCTTCGTCCATGCCGGCAAAGAGTCCACCCAGAGGCTGATCGCTTTGAGACTTCTTTTTTGCCTTTCGACGACGTCCGGCTGATGCGGGTGCGGTTTGCGGACTGGGCAGGCTGGCGGGATCTTCGCTGGTGTTTTCATCCTCTGACGCGTCGCCGGAAGCTCGCTGGCGAATCAGCATTTTGAGGTGTTCCAGCGAATCGGCCTGTTCGATCGTCTTATCCTTTCTCCAGCGAGCAATCCGAGGAAACCGCACGGCAAGACCCGACTTGTGCCGTGTTGACAGCTGGATGTTTTCAAACGCGAGCTCGAAGACAAGCTCTGCCTTCACGCTGGACACCGGTCCGAACCGCTCGATCGTGTTGTCTCGAACGAAGCGATCGACTTCTTCGATCTCCGCATTGGTCAGTCCGGAGTAGGCTTTCGCGAACGGAACCAGCTGTCCGTTGTCCCAGATCGCGAACGTGAAGTCCGTGAACTTTCCAGCACGACGACCGTGACCTCGCTGAGCGTACAACATGATGGCATCACAATGAAACGGTTCGTTCTTCCACTTCCACCACGTGCCGGTGACTCGCCCGACTTCATACTGCGAATTCGCATGTTTCAGCATGAGCCCTTCGACCAGTTGTTCTCGGCTTTGCGTTCGAAGCTGAACACAATCAGACCATGTCGCCGCGGAAAGCCTGGGAGCCAGAGTGATCGTTGCTCCGGACGCTTCTGCGGGTTCGAGCCCCATACCGCCCAGTCTTGCTCGACGCTCGCGTAACGTAGCTGATCGAAGATCTGCCTTCTGCCATTCTAGAAGGTCGAACGCGATGAAGCGGACAGGGACGGCTGTTCGGATGGAAGGCCCCACCGTCTTTCTCTGAATGCGTTTCTGCAGGTCGGAAAACGGGAGCACATGGCCGTTCTTCCATCCCACGATTTCGCCGTCGAGCACCGTACCGTCGGGCAGTCGCCGCGCGGCCTGTTCGATTTCCGGAAACCGCTCCGTCAAAAGCTCTTCGCCTCG
>CAZIGZ010000027.1:0-35712 GCA_964538835.1 uncultured Chitinophaga sp.
AGAAAAGAACAATAAAAAGACTGAATTCTGGTGTCAAGGTGGCTGGCACCTAAAGAGGAGGATTGATATCCTCGGGCTCAAAGGAGCGGCTAATGTATCGATTTGCGTGGTTGTGTTTTGCCTTCGCGCTGGTGATGGGGAAGGTTAGTTTTTCCCAGGACGGTAACGGTGTATTGATTGGGTACACGGAAGGTCGGAATGATTTGCCTGACGGTCAGTTTGCGAACTGGGTGACTCAACGAGCCTTTGTGGTCGGAGCGGATGGGCAGGGGAGAAGGGAGATCGCTCCAGAGCTCGCTCAGGGGGATCATGCCTGGACACAGTTTGCCGGGTGGTCGCCTGACGGTCGGCAGGCTGTTGTATTGAGTCTTTGGGAGAGCCCGGAAAATGCGGCGTGGGAGCGCGAGCACAGAACGTTTCGCATGACGGAAGGATGGCTCGTGGATTCCTGCCTTGTGGATCTTTCGTCGGGACGTGTTGAGAACCTGACAGCCGTGGATCGAATCAGCATTTACAATACCGGACTGTTCTTTCTGCCGGACAACAAGGGACTGGGCTTCACACCGCTGATCAATGGTGTCTCTCGTCCACACGTTATGGATCTCGACGGACGCCACAAACGCGATGTTTCCGGCGGATCCAGCTTTGCCTACGGCTGTTCCGCTTCTCCGGATGGGACTCTCATCAGTTACCACGAAGACTACCAGATCTATATCTCCAGCGTTGATGGCAGCAGCAAACGGCACGTTTCTACGGGCAATCCGTTCAACTTCGTGCCACAGTGGTCACCGAATGGGGATTGGCTGCTGTTCGTTTCCGGCGAACACTACAACTGCCATCCGTACGTCGTTCGCAAGGACGGTTCTGAGCTGCGGAAACTCGCAGATCGGGGCGGCTATCGTGGTGTCGTGGAACGACTCCGTCATCCTGATTTTCACAGTGAGAGCAGTGACGTACCTGTTTGGGCAGCGGATGGGCGAAGCGTGTTCTTTACCGCGTTGATTGATGGTCGTGTAGAGCTGATGAATGCCGACTTGAGCGGCAAAGTAACTCGGCTGACCGAATCAAAACCAGGGACGCGACATTATCATCCGGCTGTCTCGCCTGACGGGAAGTCAATCCTGTTCGGCTCGGATCGCAGCGGTACCATGCAGCTTTACGTGGCAGCGATTGATGGCTCAGGTGTCCGTGCGATTACAAGCGTATCGCCGGATTCCTGTGCAATGCATGGACATTGGCAACCGCGTCGCAAGCCATAGTGTTTCCGCATCGCTATTTCTTCAGGCTGGCCTTTCGAGATTCGATGATGGCGTTTGGATCGGCTGGATCACGGGTTGGATCAACGTACTTCTTCAAATCTCGAAGAGCGATCACTGTGTAGCCTTCGAGCTTCAGGTACTTGAGGTACGCTTCGAAGTTCTGTTGACTGCTGCTGACCCAGTCATGAGCAGTATCAGGGACTCCATGAAACTGAAGAATGGCAATCCGGCCTCCACGAGCCTGTTCGGCAGCCCGTACAAAGTCTGGAAGAGTCCATTTTGGGCGAGCATCTCCGGCGGATGGCAGCATCAGAGGGTGGTCTTTTCCGCTTTCCACCGCAAAACCTCGACCTTCGTCATAGGGATACTCTGGCGCTCCGCCTCGACGTGCGAAAAGAATTCCGTGTTGCCGCAGAATGGAAAATGCCGCAGGAGTCATCGCGTTCCCAGGCCAGGCAAACGTGACTGGAGCGGGAATCCCATGAGCCTCGCACTGCTTTTCAATCCCTGACAGCTGCTCATCGAGTTTGTCCACGGACTTGTCGGTGATTCCGAGGTGGTCTTGCGTGTGATTTCCAATCTCGAAGCCATCATCATGCAGAGTTCGGATTTCTTCCCATGTCATGTAGTCCTTCTTGTTGTCGCGAAAGTCAAACCCTTCGGTAATGAAGAACGTGGCGCCGAAGCCGTGCTCCTTCAGCAAAGGACGCACGATCGTGAAATGGGATCGGGCCGAGTCGTCAAACGTAAGGACCAGGAGTTTGTCCGGGATCGGAAGCAAGTCCGGAGTTGTTACCGTGTCGTCGGCAGCAGAGAGGGAAGCGAGGATCAATACGAGACTTCCAGCCAGCCATCGAATCATCATCAGTGTGCTCCAGTCCCGCTGCGGAAAGCGAGTTCAGTTATTTCGACTGTTCAGCCATGCGTTGTATCGCATTCAAAGCTTCGCGGGAACGGATGGTCAGCCAGAACCGCTTCCCACCGACATGGCGAGCGATTGAAATCGGGTGGCTCAGATAACGCAGGGAGATTCCGATGCCGCATGAGAGCAGCATGATTCCTGAAATTGATGCTTTCGGGTTCTCAACGTTTGAGAACACGACGAAGCAGCCCACCACAGCAGCGACTACACCCACCACAATCAGCTGACGCCGGATGGAACGCTGAGCCCGGGACATTGACCATGAAGCGACGCAGCGTTCGGAGCCAAAGATCCAGATGAGTCCGTAGGCCAGCCATCCAGGAGCCATCAACAGGAGCAAGAGGATCCAGAGCGGATTGATGCGACGAAGAATACGCCGTTCGTAGCGAACGAGATCAGATGTGACGCCGGAGACGATGCAACACTCGGGCAATGACACAGTGGGACCACAAGCAATGAGGTCGCCTCGCACTTCGAAACCAGCGGCGCCACGCCTACTGGAACCAGAAGACACATCCATCGCGTCTTCTGGTGTCAAAACTTCGTAAGGATTCGATTCAGCGCCATCAGACACGACAGACTTTCCAAAGACCTGACCGTGTCATTCTCCTCACATGAAACGTCGCTGGTGCGAGTCAGGGGAAGGATCGTTTCAGCGCGAGGAATCCAAGAGGCAGAGCGAGACTCCGTGCTCTAATAGTACAAGCCACCGAAGACACGTGCACCGGCATAGTACCAGCGAGCCTGCATGCGGCACAGTACTGGATGTCGCGATGATTCGCACGCACAGTTCATACTCTGCAGAAACTGTCGATCACACTGCGCTCGTGGCACACCGGCTGCCAGGCACGCATCATGACTCGCACACGATGGACGGAAATCTGCGCCAAATGATCGCTGAGGCAACCAAAGATTGCCTCCGAATGGATTACCCGGACCGCATGGACGCCACGGCGGGCATCCATAAGGGCCATCCGCACAGGCCACAGATGGCATGGCCAAAAACAGGACGCAAAGCGCTGCAAACAAACGGATTCGCATGGAAGTTCTTTCCGACGGAGGAAGAGAATGGCATTGATCTCAATAGCCCAGAATACGCATTCATCCTGTTCTCTACGAGTTTCCAGGCGTTTGATTCTCAAAATCCAGGCCAAGATGTGTTCTTTTGATCAGATTTCTCGGCAAGGTGATCTGTTTGTTTGCCAGTCTCGAAACACCCCATTCGTTGGTCGCCACCAGTGATTACGACGCCAATGGTCGTATGACGAAGTGATGTTGGACGTGGTACCATTCCGGGACAATGTCCTCCCCTGATTCGCGGAACCTGAGCATGCTGACGCAACGGATTGTTTTTCTACTGAGTCTCCTGGCCATCTCTTCGCTTGCGACTGCTCAGGAACCGATCGAATCGCTTGAGTATTTTGAGTCGCCGATGATCCCGGTGCTTCGGCTTTCCGTTAGTCTTGAGGCGGCGGACAAGTTGCGGGAGGCACCACGGGAGTATGCGAAAGCGGAATTGTCGGAGAATGAGAAGCCAGTTTCCGGCAAGTTCGAAGTGAAGCTCAAGGGCGCTGCGGGAAGTTATCAGGAGTTTGATCAGCGGCCGGGACTGACCGTACGAATTGACAAGTCACGCAAGGGAAAGCGATTTCACGGAATGCAGAAATTCCATCTGAACAACGCCGTTCAGGATGGGACATTCCTAAGTGAATGGCTCGGTTCCGCGATGTTTCGAGCGGCTGGCTATCCGGCTCCTCTGGTGCGTCATGTACGGCTTCATCTGAACGATCGGGACATGGGCGTTTATGTCTTGCGTGAAGCGTTTGATGAGTCATTTGTTCTTCGGAATTTCAACACGGACGAAGGTCTGATTTACGACGGTGGCTTTATTCAGGATATCGATCAGCCTCTCGAGCTTGATTACGGGGATGAAGATCGAGTCGGCGAATCTCTGCGGAAGATCGCGAACGCATGCTACACGCTCAACTTCGAAGACAGGCTGAAGCAAACCTCTGAGCTTGTGGACATGGACCGCTTCATCACGTTCATGGCGATGGAACGGCTCTGCGGTCACTGGGACGGATATTCGCTGAGCTGCAACAACTATCGCGTGTATGTGCCAAAAGGCGGCAAAGCCGTGTTCCTTCCGCACGGAATGGATCAGTTGTTTGGCGAGCCAGGCGCAGGCTTGTTCGATGTATCGCGAGCCTTACTGGGACGCCAGGTGATGGAAAGCAATATGCTCCGGGAACGCTACCAACAGGAGCTTCGACGGCTACAGCCGATATTGAGTGACACCGAACGCTGGAACAAGGCCATCGACGAAACGGGCTCACGGATCACAACGGTACTCAAGTCCATCGGCGAAGACGCTGCGGCTCAGCACGAGGAGGAAGTTCGCCAGCTTAAGGAACGACTGGCCGAACGAGCAAGGAGCCTCGACAGTCTCATGACTGAAGGAGTGCCCCAGCCGATCTCCTTCGCAGACGGCAGTGAGATCCGACTGAGAGACTGGTATCCTGATGGTGATCAGGAGCGTGTTCTGATGGCCGATACGGAAGCGGAGGGCAATCGAATTCTGTCGCTGGAACTGAAGGTCCATGAGGAGCAGCATCCCTCGTGGCGGACAGGCCTGTTGCTTCCCAATGGCCACTATCGATTCGAAGCGACTCTGAAGGCGGACAATGTGATCCCGGTGGAATCAACCAGCGCTCCCGGCGCCGGAATTCGCTGCCTCGATCGGTCTCGGGAGAACTTCCTGACCGGCACATCGGACTGGCAGACTGTGTCATATGAATTCGAGGTCACTGAAGATCAGCGACATGTGGAGCTGGTGATCGAGCTCCATGCGAG
The DNA here is from genome assembly GCA_964538835.1 of uncultured Chitinophaga sp. Lineage (GTDB taxonomy): Bacteria > Planctomycetota > Planctomycetia > Planctomycetales > Planctomycetaceae > SXXK01. The sequence goes on from CAZIGZ010000027.1 coordinate 5,035, forward strand.
GTTCGGCAAGCTGCAGATTGATGGCGGAACGTTGAAGTTGTCGAGGAAGTAGGTTTCGCCTGCCGGGCGAGACTTTCGCCGTCAGGCGAACCGTGGTTCTCGCATGGACATCAGGCCAACGCCCTAAAGCAAATCGGGGCAAACTAGACCATGGCTGCGTTTCCACGTCGACTTGCAATCCGATGGCACCTCGTCTGGTCGCTGGTCGCGGCGAGGCCGCGAAGTGCCGCTCGGCAAGCAGCACCTACTTCATGCGTCCCTGATTGAATGCCGCCCGTGGCCTGGTATACTTCAGAAGCTTCTGTGTCCGCTGCTCCCCGCATCCTTCCCCTTCCCCTTCCCTGCCTGCTTTTCGGAGTCGTCCCATGAATCCTGTCGAAAATTCGTCCTGCGCGTGTGACTCGGTCGATCGTCGTTCTTTCGTCAAGGCTGTGGCCGCGGCTTCAGCGGCTTTGCTGGTGCCGGCTCGAGGCCTGAGTGCAGCGTTATTCACCGGACCTTCACGAACAAGTGCCGCGGAGACAGCTGTTGGTGAATTCTACAAGACACTGACAGATGACCAGAAGAAAGTGCTGTGCATGCCGTTTGACCACGACAAACGGTCTCGAATCAGCGCCAACTGGCACGTGACGGAGCCGACGCTGGGACAGCCATTCTTCACGACTCAGCAGCGCGAGATTGTTTCTCGGATTGTAAAGGGACTGTGCAGTGAAGAAGGTTACGAGCGTCTGAACCGACAGATGGAAGAAGATGCCGGTGGCCTGCATGAATTCAGCGTCGCCCTGTTTGGTGAACCTGCCTCTGAGAACGGCAAGTTTGAATTCATGCTGACCGGGCGTCACCTCACACTGCGTGCGGACGGCGATTCCGTCGACCGCGCGGCGTTTGGTGGTCCGATCATCTATGGTCATGATCAGGGCGAACCCGATGCCTCACGGAATATCTACTACTACCAGACTCAGCAAACGGATCTTGTCTTCAAGTCGCTGTCCCAGGAGAAGACGGACAAAGCGCTGATCGAGAAGGCTCCTCAGGAATCTGCCGTTCAGCTTCAGGGCGATGCCGGAACATTTCCAGGCATCAGCGTCGCGGAACTGAATGCCGACCAGAAAGCGCAGGTCGAAAAGACGCTCAAGGTTCTGCTGGCACCGTACCGTCAGGAAGATACCACCGAAGTGATGGAAATCCTGAAAGCGTCCGGCGGCATCGACAAGCTGCACATGGCCTTCTACAAGCAGGAAGACCTCGGCGGCGACAAAACCTGGGATATCTGGCGCGTCGAAGGCCCATCATTCGTGTGGCATTACCGAGGTGCTCCACACGTCCATGCCTACATCAACATTGGGCACGCGAAGAAGGGCTGAACTGGAACAGTGTTCAGTTTTCAGTGTTCAGTTCGCAGTGTGGCTCGTGACTTCGACGGCAGGACTTCCCGCTGCGGAGTGACGGGCCACGTTTCGGCATTGCGAGGAATGCAAAGGCAGAAAGACGGCCGAGGGCGGCCATTACACGCACAGATTTTGGAATGTTGTGAGCAATGGTTAATGGTTATTGGAAATTGAAAAGTGCAAATTTTGTTTGGGGGGGTAAGGACGTACCGGCCGGTTGACAGCAGTCGCTCGCCTATGGTCGCACGAAATGGCGGGATCTTGGACAAGAGGATGCAATAAGAACAAGACGGCTGAGGGCGGCCATCCTGCAGGATTGAGGACAGACTACTTCTTCAATTTGAACTTTTCATTTTCCATTACTCAATAACCATTGCGCTAGTCACGATCAGGTCGCTCCCTGGATCCATTTCTGGAACGCCGCTTCATCGGCGTTTCGTCCGCTGATGACAACGACGATATCTCCGTCACCGCTCAGTTCAACTTCGCCCTGAAGCATGGCTGCGACAGCAATCGCACCGGAGGGTTCTGTTTTCAGGCCATGCTGATCGTAGACCCAGCGCATGGCAGCGCACGTATTCTGGTCGCTGACAGCGAGACTCTTCTTCACAAGTCTTTGCAACAGAGGCCAATTATGGTGCCCGACGTCGTAGGACAGCAGGCCGTCACAGATGCTCGTGGGGCGATCGATGCGAGTTCGCTGATTGGCGAGCAGTGACTGCCGAAAATCATCCGCTCCCTCCGGTTCGACGCCGATAATCTGAGCATTAGGGAAGCCCGCGTTGATCGACAGCGCCTGCCCGGCCATCAATCCTCCGCCGCTGACGGGACAGAAGAAGTGGGAGATTCGTCGATCCATGCTCTGCAGATCTCTGACGATCTCCAGTGCCCCGACGCCGTTGCCAGCGATGACAAACGGATCATCGTACGGTGAGGCCTGAACGGCGTTTTCGACCTCGGCGATTTCCTTTGTAAGTCGATCTCGCTCACCGGTTTCATGATCGCGAGCGATATTGTAAGTTCGCACTTCCGCACCAAAGGACCTGGTCTTTTCGAACTTGACTCGCGGTGCCGAATCCGGCATCACCACGATCACTCGTACGCCAAATCGCATCCCGGCGTAAGCGATTCCAGACGCAAAGTTGCCGGACGAATGAGCCGCCACGGGGCGACCGTTCAGCGAAGCCACATGATTCGCCATCCAGTTCAGCCCGCCGAAGAGCTTGAACGAACCCGACGGCGTCCATCCATAATCCTTCAGCCAGACTCGTCGAGTTTCCGGAAGTCCCAGACGACGTTCCAGCTCCCAGCTTCGGATCAGCGGCGGCGGGCTCACGTGGGGCCGAATCAGAGTCTCCGCTGCGAACACATCGTTCATGTCAACAATTCGAATGGTCATGGCAGCCTTTCAGGACACCGCTTCACGAATCGCCTTCACACAGGTCTGCAGATCCTGCGGCGTGTTGTAAAGATGCGCGGACAGTCGGACAAATCGACGACCGCTCCACGATCCCGTCAGCACTTCGATCCCATAACGTTCTCTCAGCTGCACCTGCAGGTCGTCTGGGTGACCATGGTAGCCAGGTTTCCAGCCCGGAGGCTGAGGCAGCTCAATCGCCGCCATGCTGACGAAGTCCTTTTCCTCGGGAGTGCAGAATGGACCTGTTCCGGGAATCTCCAGCAGCTGGCTTCGAGCCGCCGCGATTAACTCATGTGAGTACCTTCGATACTCCGCAATTCGCTCTGGAGTGAAGAAGGTGACCGCGTCAGCCATTGCAAGCAGCGGGGCCGGGTCACGAGTTCCGAGCCACTGAAATCGATCCTTCCACGACGCAGGGCGGCCAGCGATGCTTCCTCCCCAGCTGACAATCGGTGTCTGAAGTTCGTGTTGCCGCCGAGGATGCACCCAAAGGAATCCGCTGCCAAACGGTCCGCACAGCCACTTGTGACCACTGGCACAGTAGTAGTCGCATCCCAGATCGTTCAGGTTCAGATCCAGCATCATGATCGCATGAGGACCATCGACGCAGACAGGGATTTTTTTCTTTGCCGCCATACGACAAATTGCTCGTACCGGAAGTATGCAGGCAGTGGCGGATGTGACATGGCTGACCACAATCAGTTTTGTGCGTTCCGTGATCGCCTTCTCAATCGCTTCAACGACCTGATCGTCTGTCGGGGGAAACGGCAGGATCGCGCTGATAACTTTTGCACCGAGGGGGCGACATTTCGCCTGCCAGATGTTCTTGACAGCTCCGTATTCGTGATCGGTCAACAGAATTTCGTCGTCTTTGCCAAGCACTGTGCTGGCGGCAACGACATTCATCGCGACCGTTGCATTGTCGATCAGGATCATTCGATCGGCTGACGTCTTCAGAAAGCAAGCCACAGTCTCGGTTGCCCGATCCAATTCGTCTTCCATTTCACGACAGAAGAACTTCATGGGCTGAAGTTCCAGTTTTCGACTCCATGCTTCACGGGCGTCTCGCACCGGGCGTGGCGAAGGTCCGAAGGAGCCATGATTGAGATAGATGCTGCCAGGTTCGATGTCCCAGAGATCTGAGAGCGGATGACGTTGCGTCATGAGTCCTTTGTCCGGTGTTGAGCCGTATCAATCGGCGCAGATGAAGTGAATACCGCTATGTCAGCGTGTCCAGAAACGCACTCACCTGCCCGGCGACTTCTGAGCGAACCTGCCAGTGCAGCAGATGCCCCGCCGCTGGAAAGTCGATGCGGACCCCGTCGGTCATGAGGCGAATGAAGTGATCGGCGTCCGCTTCCGGCAGCATGCCGCCTTTTGCCACATCGCCTCGCATCAGCAGAGCCGGGCAACGAATGGAGCGAAAGACGTCTTCGAACTGAAAGCTCTCCGGCCAGTTCCCCTGAAGTACAGGCACCATCACGTCCGGATCCAGGTCTCGCAGACAACTTGCGGTGAAACGCAGAGAGACTGCGTCTCGTACATCACTGATTCTCATGACCCGACCATCAGGCCACGATTTGAGGATTTCCTGGCCAAAGCCTTTTGCCAGTTCCGCCGCGCTCAAGTCTCGCCGGCCCGCCCATTTCTGCATGGCCGCGAAGGTGGGAAGGTAGTTTGTATTTTCAAGCGTCGCCCAGAACCCGGCGGAAGGCGGATCTTCCAGGACGACCGCGGAAATCATAGACGGCAACTGAGCCGCGACTGCGGCCGAGACCAGTGAGCCCAAAGAGTGCCCATACAGAACCACTGGGGCTCCGATCGCTTTGACGGCGGCGACGGCATCGTTCACATAATCGACAACACGGTACGCGCCGGATGCTCGAGCTGACTGGCCGTGTCCGCGAAAGTCGAGGGTTCGAACACGAAACCGCTCCGGAAGCATCGTCGCGAATGACGAAAACGTCCGCCCGGCTCGTCCAAGCCCATGCAGCATCAACAGGTTATCCGTACCCGTCGAACGCAAATCAAAAAGCCGGATTCCCGCGCCGTCGGAAGTCATTACGACCTGAGGATTCATGGTGCCTCTTTCCAAAAATCGTCACGTGTTCGCATCGTTCCGCGGTAGTTTAGCGATCACGCGGTCTTTGGTAGAGAGTCACCGGAAGAAGATTGCCTCAGCCAGATGATTCCATGTCCGCACAATGCTCTGGAGCAAATCCCGGCGGCTATTTGGCCTGTGGTCGATGTGCAAAACGGTGGCATCCGAATGCTGCGAGTGCGTTCCTGGGCTCAAATCACGGAATGCCTGTCCTAGGTACGATCGCGTTCGACTCCGACGGTTTCGCGAGTTGCGGCGGCCGCTTCTTCATTGTCCGGGTCTGCGTATAGCCGCGGAGAGATCTTGGGGCCGCGGAGAACTTCCGATGTCACCTGCTCGATTCGAACGAGCTGCTCGCCCAGGGAGTTAATGCGGCGCGATACGTCTTCGTTGTTCTGTTCAATGCCGCCGGAGACAAGGTTGATAACGCCAAGGAACAGCAGCATCTGAGCGACCGTGGTGACGAGCCATCCGGTTGGGGTATATTCCGCGTATCCGCCAAAGTGTCCGTAGATCACCATTGATGTTCCGATGGTTAATCCCAGCACGCCGAGGTACGCAAGGCTTTGCCCGATGATGGATGTCAGGTTGGATCGGCGCGGCGAACTGACTTCGAAGTGGGGGCCACGCACGCCATTGCCATGAGGTTCGTCGATGTATCGATGGTGAGGAGGTCCCTGAGTCCGTGTGCGTCGACCATCAGTCGCTGAAATGTCATCCAGACTTTCCGCCGTATCAATACGCAGGCGGCGGCCAGGTTTGGGTGAATTGGAAACGATGCGAGTTTCCGGTGCGACGGAAGAATTGATAGGGCCAGTCGAAGCCGGAGTTTCCTGCAGCGATTCCTGCTCGCCAGGCACGTCGATTCGAAACTTCTTCGTCATGGGATCAGTTCCTGTTTCGCTTTGAACCGAATTGACCGGTGCTTTGGCGGGCTGAATACGGCGCTGCAGCGGAGGACGCTTTAGAGGACTCCTCTGAGTCTTCATCGGCGTCGCTGCGGTGGTCGATTGCTGCTGATTGGCAGATTCTGCCGAAACACTCGCATCCCCGTTCGATTCCTCATGAACCGAGGCAATTGCCACGAGGGATGGTACTGCTGCAGATAACGATTGTGCTGATTGCTCCATCGATGCCAGCTCATTGGCGACAGGTTCCGATGCCAACTCAGGTTCCGATGCCGACTCAAGAGGTGCCGCGGTGTCATGACCAGCGTGAAGCTTCAATTCCGCTGCGGGAATTTCGGATGATTCTGACTGCGCCTTGTTGCGTGCGGGCTGATGGTCACCGATGCCGTCGAAGTTCATTTCTTCTGAAAACAACAGCTCCGTGGCATCATCGACAAACCCTGAATCAGAGTGGTCGATTGTTTCGGACGGAGAAGCCGCCTGGCTTTCCGGGGCAACCTTCCTGACCGGAGCCAGAACTTCCGGCGTGACTCGCGCGGGCAGTCGCGATGGCTGATCGTCCTGAATCGGCGGAGCAGCGGTCGCAAGAAATGGTTTCGGAGCGATCAGGTCCCCAAGGATGGCAGCGAGCGGATCAGCGGTTCGAACCGGACGCTTTGGTTGCTTCGGAACCGGGATCGCTTCGGGTTCGGTCGCGCTGAGGGTTCGTTCGACCCGGACGGGTGTCGGCTGTGGGGGAATTTCATTCCGGCTGGCCGCTGACGACGATGACGCTGCCTGGGTTGAACGGTGAAGAGGTAGTCCCGGGAGTGGAACTGTGTCCTGTTGTTTTCGTTCTGGCAGCGATTCAGCGCTGCTGATGCGATCAAAGAGGTCGCTGGACTGCCATCGTTCCAGAATTTCCCGAGCCTGTCGAATGGCGTCGGTTTGGCGAGTCACGGGTTCGGTCTTGCGTCCGCAAAGAGGGCATGTGCCGCCGGAAAGTCCGGTGCTGCTGGCATTTACCTCTCTAAGACAATGACGACACCACATCCCCAGCGGAATCCTTTCCACCCCAGAATCTGACGGCTTCCTGCCACCCCTCGAAAACCTCGCGTTTTAACGAACGAGCAAAGATTGCCACAAGACCAGTTCGCGTCTTCGCAAATCGCCCGTATTTCAGGGGCTTGCGTCACCGGCGGGGTCATTCGGGGAACTTTCGCTGTGCCGGCCCGTTCTCGGAGCTGGTGCAATTTTTCGAGGAGACAGTTTGACCGACGCCTGCCAGACAAAGAACCAGACCATCCCCACGAGACTTGGCGCCACCAAAACCGCCAGCCATGCCTGCTGTTTGGCTTTTTGTGCCATGGTTTGAACCGGCTGCAGAACGCTTTCACGGTTTTCCTGCACAATCACCATCCAGCGAGTATTCCGGATCGGGGCGAGGGCGGCCATCCATTCGCCTTCGTACTCAGCCGACTGAGGAATGCGAATCGCACTGACTGGATCAATGTAGCTCTCCAGCAGAACCTCGGTCATCCCTCCGTCCTTGTCCTTTGCGGATGTGATTCGCGCCGCTGTCTCGGGGCCAATGCGAAGCTGCGAGAACAATTGAAGGTCCGTGTTGCCTCGTTCTGCTTCCTGAATGAGCTCCTCGGTCAGGCAGGGATGGTCCAGCAGGCGAACCTCCTGAGCATCTCGCACTTCCGCAAGCGCAATCACGCGATGAACCCCCTGCCTGGACGGAGTCATCATACGCCCTCGAAGCCGCGCCTGCAGATCGCCGAGGTGAGCTGTTCGGGCGAAGATGCCAATGATCTTTCCGGAGGAATCGCGCACGGGCACACTCAGAGCCACGGTTTGTCGTCCCGTTGTTGTGCTCTTGTAAGCAACACTCACGTGCGGCGTGGAAAGCGGCTTGATGTCGGCAGGAACATTTGCAGAATCGAAGTCCTGCCCAAGTCCATGGAAGTAATCACGGTAGGAAAACATGACGCCCAGCGTGACCGGGCTGTAGTCCCTTCGCCAGACCTGAATGCCGGTGGCATCGGTCAGGAACCAGCTGGTATCCTGACCTCGCTGGCGATCTTCGTTCAGCCTGTTGGAGCGTTCCCAGGCTGCATCCAGCAACTGCATCCATCTGGGGCGTTCGGAAAACTGCCTGTCGGCCGTTTCATACGTTTCGGTGACCACATCGTCGACTGGTCGCTTCATCAGAAGTTCCAGTTCCTGACGGACCGAATCACCTTCCAGAACGCTTTGCAGTTCTTCCAGCCGAGTATTCAATTCATCTTCAAGGGCGGCGGCCTGCAGGCGGGCGGAAAGTGCGTCGCTTTCGAGGGCTCGTTGAGTAATCTGCTGTTCGGTGACGGCCAGATTTCGCGACAGCGTGTTGGCGAACACGGGAACCATCGCGGCCGTGAGAACGACCAGCACAAGAAACCCCAGCAATAGCAGCGGACGACGCGCTTTTTGTCGATCGCGTGCGTCAATCTCGTCCAGAACTGCCTGAGCGTTCGGGTATCGAAATGATGGCTGCACCGCGAGACACTGTTCAATGAGTTCCGCAAGACGGTTGTCGACGCCTCGCACGTTACGATGTTCTTTTGGCGGGCCGGCAGCCGTCACAAGCTCACGGTAAATCTCCAGTCGCTTTTCCAGCGTTCCCGCGTTCTCGAGGGCCTTTTGAATTTCGGGCGTTCGATGCGGCGGCTGCCCGGTGATCATATGGTAGAGCAGCGCGCCGATGGCGTAGACGTCCCAGCGAGCATCTGGAAGGGCTTCCAGATCGGACTGTTCCGGTGCCATGTAGTACAAAGTTCCCAGCGCTGGGCTTTGCTCGTGCGACATGCGAGCCTGGCCAAAGTCACAGATGCGAGCATGCATCTGAGCGTCCAGCAGAACGTTATCCGGTTTGAGGTCACAGTGGAGCACGCCGGCTCCATGAGCATCGATCAGGGCACTGCAGACTTCGCGAATGATCCGGATCGATTCATCGACCGACAGCGGACCGCGTGCCAGGTAGTTTCCCAGTGAGCCGTTTTCCACGAACTCCATCACGAAGTACGGTGGTTCTGCATTCCAGCCGACATCCAGCAGACGCACAATGTTGCGAGACGTGTAGACAGCGGCAAGCTTTTCCACTTCACGGCTCAGCATCGACCAGTTCAATCCTCGCCGATGAGGATAGAACTTCACCGCCACCATGCGCCCGGTGCGATCTTCTCTCGCAAGCCACACCGCCCCATAGGCGCCCGTGCCCAGTCGTCGAACGATCGAATAGCCTTCGATCTCTGCCGGCGGACGATTCCCCTGAAGACTCAGGCGACGCGAAAGCTCCCGGTCATCATCGCCCTGAATCTGAGTATCGTTGTTTTCTGACACGGGGGGTGGTTTTCAGTTTTCGGTTTTCGGTGTTCGGTTTTCAGTAAGCAGTTGTCTGTGGATAACTTGGCTTTCCGCTTTCGGCTCTTGGCATTCCGCTTTGCCCACCCCTCAAACCGTGCAGATGCTGCGTTCTTTGAAGACCAGCAGTCCGGCGGTCCAGCAGACGATCGAGATTCCTGCCAGTACGGTGAGGTCCTTCCATGGGAGTTTATGCGTCTGAATGATAATGGCCGGGCGGTAATACTCCATCACTGATAACCACGAAATCGACTTCGCCCAGTCCTGAAACTGTGCAAGGAAGTTGAGCAGGAACGATGCCACCAGAATAGCAAAGACGACTCCGATCGCTTTTCCTCTCCGGTCACTGCAGGCCGAAATCAGACAGGCCAGACTTCCAACGGCAGTGCTGACACAGCCCAGATTCAGAAGGACTCGAAGCGAATCACTTGCCGTCAACAGCATATCGTGGGGCGACTGAATCGAGCCCAGTCGGTGTCCGACAAATCCTGTCAGAAGGATCAGCAGGCCGGAAACGATGCCGCCAAATGTTTCGGCAAGATAAATCTGAGCACGAGTGACTGGAAGACACAGCAGGAAATCCGCAGTGCCCCGATCCACTTCTCCTGCAGGCACTCGAGTACAGTACATAACCGCATGAGCCCACAGCAGAGTCAGTACCGTTGGGTGGACCCACAGAAATGCCTGAGAAAGCTCCGTAGAAACTTTGTCTCCGGGATCAACGCCAAGCATAGCCGTCAGCAGCGGTTTGACCATCGGCATCTTGCTGAACATTTCGTGGATGTTGCCCAGAACTTTGGGCAGCAGACGAGTCAGCAACGCCATGATCGAAGCGAGGCCAAGGCAGAACCACAGCACCGGCCACCGGACTTCGATCCAGATTCGTGTGAGCAGTCCGGACATTGGCTTTGGGGCCCTTTGGGAGCGGTGAATACTGGTGAATTGGGCGTGGGATGAATGGGAGCAAGAAGATGTATAGCAGTGTCGCGGTGAGGCATCAGGAGCCGGGTTTCATGTAGCGTTCTTTAAAGGTCTTGTCTTTTTCGGCTCGCATCTTCAGGCCTTCGCGATACATGTTGATGAAGTTCTCCGCTCGCTTCCAGGCGCGGGAGAATTTGTCCTGGACTTCCACGAACAGAAGGGCTGACCAGTCCCAGCCGCCGGGATGCCAGATGTATTCGTGCGTCAGAAGATGGATGTGGTTGTACTTCTCAAGATTCTGAGTCACCACGCCTTCGCGCCAGGATTGAGTACTGTCGCTGATGTACTTCATTTCGGTCAGGAACATCGGATCGTACGTGTCGATGACTCCCGGCAGAGAAAACGTCTTTCCTGATCGCATGGGCATGTGCGATGACATGGCATGAATCTTTGTCCGGAAGAACGTCTCAAACAGGCGAATCTGAGCTTCCGCAGTGGCGGCCGCATCGACACCCAGTCGTTCGAACAGAGCGGCGTCGTAGTGGAGTCCGATATCGTGGCCAAGATCCAGAATTCTTCGGATCTGCACAGCTTCGTCTTCTTCGAACGGGTTGTAGTCGCTGGTCTGAAGCAGAAAGAACGTCGACTGAATTCCTTCTTCCGCTTCAATCTCCGCCATGCGCAGGGCGGCGGGAATGCTGAATTCGACATCGTGCCGCATGATCACGAACTTCGGAATGTCGAAGATCGCACGTCCCATCGCATGGACATCACGAAAGCAAATGGTGCGATGAGATGCTCGAATCGCCTGCATCATTTCCCGATAGTGTGCCGTGGTGAAATCACGGCCCGGATCATCGTTGCGAATGACCTTCATGTGCCCAGTCTCTTTCCTGTTTTCAGGGTCGAACGATCGTCCCCGGTTGTTTTCCTGCCAGTTCCGGCTGTCGTTCCGCCGGCCGCATCGGCTTGTTCAGTGTGAATTGGTAATTCGTGGTCCAGCAGATGCAAACACGTTTGGTCGCCGGTGGCAACGTAGCAGGTTCCGTCACGAAACGTTTCCGTGATGGTTCCTGCCGGTTCGTCGCACGAGAATCCCGTCGGGCCACATCGCCAGACAGGATATCGGATGCCATCGACTGTGGTGAAGGCACCGGGATATGGTCGAGTCTGAGCCCGCACCCAGTTGACGATTTGCGGAGCTGGCCATGACCAGTTGATGGCTCCATCGTCGGCGTCTCGTTTGGGATAGAATCGCTCCGGTTCACCAGAGCTGTTCAATGGCAGCAACTGAATGGTGCCGCGGACCAGATTGTTCCAGTTTCGAATGACCTCGTGATTGAAGATCACGCGTGCCTTCTGTTGCAGCGTTTGAATATCGTCGTGAGCTTCGATCGTGATCCTGGGAGCACTCAGCAGATCACCGGCATCCGGCTGATCGTTGTATCGAAAGATATGAGCATGCAACGACGTCGCGCCTTCGATCACGCTCCAGTTGATCGGCGACCGGCCTCGTCCATTGGGAAGACGATTTGCGCAGGCGTGCATTCCAAAAACACCGTTGCGATGCAGGTCCAGAAACCACTGAGGAAGAAGGCGTTGCCAGCCAATACAGAATCCGACGTCAGCATTGCAGCGACCGAGGATGCTTCGATCCGTTGAATCCTCGAGCTTGTAACTGGGCGACACATGCACCGGGATCGATCGCCCGAATTCTGCCTTCAGATCCGCCCACGTGGGAACGTGGTTTCGATCGGCGACCTCTTTGGAAATGGTCACGATTCCAGAGACAGGGCAATCGTGTCGCAGCAATGACTCGACAAACTCCGAGGTGTTTTCTCGGCAGCCGATGACCACTGCGCCTCCCTGCCAATTGACCGGTTCCATGAAACTCCCTTTCCAGTTCGCTTTTCCGGGTGAACACTGCGCCGGAAGCGAAATGTGGGCGAATCGTAATGTTCCGCCTCGAAACCCTCAACGCACTCCTCCCGGTGATGCAGAATGATCACAATCTCCGGCTCTGAAGCTCTTTGGGGTCTCGTACAGCGGAGATTTCCTCGCCCTGAGTCGCATGGAGTTTCAGAAATCTCCCCGAAATATTCATTGACACATCGGAACCTTCCGATATATTTGACTGCGGAGGCACAGCATGGCACCAACCAAAATCAAACTGACGGAACTGGAAGCGCTGGGACAAGCGGCGGAATGCCTCCGGACTCTCGCGCATCCTCATCGCCTTCGCATGGTTCAAATGATGTTGCAGGGCGACTATACGGTGGGTGAACTGGCAGAGGCCTGTGGGATTCCAAGCCCGATGGCATCAGAGCATCTTCGACTGATGCAGCGTTGTGGGTTTCTGACCAGCGAGAAGGATGGCCGATCGGTCTACTACAAGGTCGTGGAGCCTCACTTGAAGAACATTCTGGGGTGTATTGAAAGTCGGTTTGGAGCGGATACCGTGGTTCGGTAGAGCCTGGTCTTCCTGCTGAAAGAAGTACTCGGTCCAGAAGTCAGGGAGACGGTTTGTCTCCTTTTTCTTGTCTCTAAAATGTCGTCATTTAGAGACATTTCGATATTTTTGGGGTTAAAGGGAGCAAGTCATGGTTGTTGCAACGATTTCCGCAAAAGATCTGCAGGTACGTCTTCAGGCAGGTGAAACCGCCGATCTGATCGATGTTCGCACCCCGGCTGAGTATGGTGAAGTTCATGCGAGCATCGCGAAGAACTTTCCACTGGAGAAGTTTGATGTTGGCAGTGTGCTCGCGCAGCATCGAGGCTCGGGGCCGCTCTATGTGATTTGTCGCTCGGGCAGTCGGGGCAAGCAGGCCTGCGAGAAGCTGGCAGCGGCCGGATGTACACGAGCTGTCAACGTCGAAGGTGGTACGCTCGCCTGGGAACAGGCTGGTTTGCCAGTGGTTCGAGGCCGCAAGACGATTTCTCTGGAACGACAGGTTCGCATCTGTGCCGGCTTCCTGTCACTCACTGGTGGTCTGCTGGCGATGTTTGTCAATCACTGGTTCGCGGGACTGTCTGCCTTTGTCGGTGCAGGACTGATGTTCGCTGGCATCACTGATACCTGCGGAATGGCCCTGATACTGGCTCGCATGCCGTGGAATCAGGTGTCCTCTTCGACCGCAGCGTCTTCAACCAGTGCGAAGAACTGTTCGACACAGTCTACCCCTACCTGCTGTGGCTAGACGGGCCATCCGTCCGTCTTTCCAACTGATCTTCGTCTGACCAACATGAAAGTCGCCACCTGCGAATCTGTCAGACGCTGATTGTCAGAAACCTGTCAGGCCTCCAGAATGTTCCACTCGGGGTAAAGGAGCATGGCCAGGATTCTCTCTGCGCAGGCGAATGACGGCTGCTCAGGCTTGAGCGTCGCTGTTTCGTCACTCCCGCCCTGCGATTGCCTGGGGCGTGGGTGAGATGAATGCATGCTTGCTTCGGGATCCCTTGAATTGATCATCGTGGAGGACTGGAAGTGAAGACCTGGATTCCATTCTTTGGAATACTGTTGATCGCCTACACCGCAGTGGCCGACGAACTGCCCCTGTTGCCCACGAGCGTGCCACCGGTGATCGGCGTGGTCTCCGCAAAAGCAGCGGCAGCAAACAAGACGTCGAAGGAAGACGATGTACAGCCGAGTATCGTCGTCACCGTTCCCAAAGTCCGCTGGAAGGTTGTCGGCGAGGTAGTGGCGAAGAAGTCCTGGCCGAAACTGGAAGCTCAGGTTGAAAACGTGAGCATCACACTGGAGTTCGGCGGTCCTTCGCAGCTTGCCGAATCGAGATTTATGACGACTGAAGGCAAAGAGCTGGAAATCAAGGATGTGGTCAGCCGACTTCAGAAACCTCAGCCCGTGCTGATCAGTCTGAATGGTGAAATGCCTGAATCGTATTATCTTCAAACCTCCCGCCCGGAAACACTCATCCTGATCCTCGGCCCCCGCGACGGCATGCCCGCACCGGAACTGCTGCCAGCAGCCCCAAAGTAGCCCCGTCACTCCGTGACGGGAACCTCGCCCAGGAAAGCCCCAGGACTCCGTAGCAGGAATCTCGCGTCGGAGACACGAGCCAAAGTGACGCCTGATGGTCGTCTTGTTGTTATTGTCCTCGGCCCAGCAGCGGTTCTGGTGGTTCGATTTCGTCCAGTAACTGCGGAGCGTCGGTGATCGGGCGGTTGACGGTTGTGGACACCGCGCGGAAATGCAAATTGCCCTCAGGTAACGGCTGAAGGAACGATGTCATCTGGTCGGATGTGGCGGCGGGGCTGAGCCAGGTGGACCACGCTTCGATCGGAAGGATGACCGGCATGCGATCATGCAGGACGGACATGTCTTTGTTGGCGGCAGTGGTGAGGATCGAGCACGACAGGACAACGTTGTCCGGGTTGTCTTTGGAGGCTCCTTTGGGAGTCCATGATTCCCAAAGTCCGGCCATCGCAAATGGCTCTTCGTTCTCCTGATGAATCCACCACGGCTGTTTTTTTCCGGTGGTGAGCTTCTGCCATTCGTAGAAGCCATCGGCAGGAATCAGACATCGCTGCCGTTTGAACGCATTCCGGAAGGCGGGCTTTTCTGCCACGGTTTCGGAGCGAGCATTGATCATGGTCGAACCGATGGCGAGATCTTTGGCCCAGAACGGGACAAGTCCCCAGCGCATCATGATGGCTTCTCGCAGCGAAGTGATTTCCACTGACTGTCGGATTGCCAGAACCAGTTGTGTCGGGGCGATGTTGTATCTTGGAGGCAGCGTTGGCAGCTGAGCCACGTGGAACAGTTCCATCAATCGCGCGGCCGGAGTTCGCAATGTGTAGCGTCCGCACATCGTCAGGGCCTTTCTGCTGATGACGATTTGTCTTTGACCGTCTGTCGACTCAAGAGCGGTCGACTCCTGGTTTCGTGAGTGTAAGGGAAGACGGCGACGATCAGAACCGAGCGCTGCACTCCAGATGCGCGAGGTCTGGGAATTGAGGCTGTCGTGTTGTGGGTGTGCGTCCGCAGGGTGCCTATTTCGATTTAATCTTTGCGGTGAATTTTGTCACGCCGATGTTGGGGCCAGGGCCAATCAGGAAGTCGATTTTCGAGCCGACTTTGAGGTCAATGTCCACGGAATACTCATGTCCCGTTTCATCCATCGTTTCCGTGTAGACGGTCTTTCCGTCGACGACGATGCGAGCGAGGCAGTGGCCGGTCCAGTTTTTTCCCCAGGGCATCACTTTTCCGACATGGCCGGAGATTGTCGCTGGCCCGGAACTGGAACTGATCCAGCGGCGAACGGCCCATTGTTCCGTCGGCTCATACTTGCCCAGTTTCATCGCACTGTTGGGATGACCGCCCTCGGCCCAGATCGAGGTGTAGTATCGGCCGTCCTCCAGAACCCAGAGTTTGCCTGTCACGAACTCTTTACGCTGACTCAAGCCGTTGCGAACATCATCGCCGAAGGACGTGAGAAGCTGAAAATCTCTCTCCTGATCATAAGCCTGTGGTGTGTTACCGTCGGCAGGTTCCCAGTATCCATACGACCAGCCATGCTTTCCCTGTTCACTCGAGAATTGCTTGACGGAATCCGCAACAACATCTTGCTTCGCACGTTTCGCAGGCTCGTCAGCGGCGTGACCGATGCCGTCTATCACCATCAAGGATGTGATGAGAGATAAAAAAGTCGCTTGCCAGTTTTTGGTCATCTGGAATTTCCTGGACAACGGTTGCGGCACGGCACTGGAACGTTGGAAGCTGTGTGACTTGGCGACATCGGAGGGCTCGTGCCTTTCCGCTACTTGTCTGCATCAGCGTACGCCGGCGAGTTCGTTTCTGCGGGGGAAAGATCAGAAGTTGTGCTGAAGGCGTGCAGAACACGGAAGTACGGAGAACAACTCGCTGGAGAATGTGAATCGAGGATGTTCACGGAGTGACGTCGATCGTTTGGCGACGGTTCGCTATGATAGGCTGATCGGACAGGGTTGGTCTTTGAGTACGCGAATCACACATGACGTTTGACGAAAAAACTCAGGGCATGGATGGATCCAGTCTGGTCGAGAACCTGCTGGAGGAATGGGAAGCTGCGCGGGAACGGGGAGAAAGCCTCTCCCTGGATGACCTTTGTGCGAAGTTTCCGCATGTGGCAGCAGAACTAAGAGCACGCATTCAGGCAACTCGCGGCACTCCGAAGTCCGATGCCCAGCCAGAGCGAAAAGCTCCTTCTCGTGGAAACGAAAAGTCGGCGGAAGCAGTGACCGCTGTTCCTTCTGACACACTGAAATCTGTCAGTGAGATCACGGAGCTGGAGTTTCATGCCAAGGGCGGACTCGGCGCGGTGTTTTCGGGGACGGAGGAGAATCTGAATCGGCGAGTGGCCATCAAGTTTCTTCACAAAACGCTTCTGAAACATCGGCCCAGTCGCGAACAATTTCGGCTGGAAGCAGAAGTCACGGGACGACTCGAACATCCAGGGATCGTTCCGCTCTATGGCATCGGCACCACCGACGATGGTCAGCCGTTTTACACGATGCGATTCATCGATGGTGAAACGATGGATGAGGCGATCCAGCGTTTTCATCGCCAGCGCAGTGAGGCGCGTGCGGAGGCACAGCAAAGCCTGGAGTTTCGGAGGCTCTTGAACGCGTTTGTGTCCGTGTGTCGCACCATTGCATATGCTCACAATCGCGGCATCGTTCATCGTGACATCAAGCCGGCCAACATTATGCTGGGGCGATACGGAGAAACTCTGATCGTCGACTGGGGACTTGCGATTTCCGTCGATCGGGATGATCGCTTTCGAAACAGCGGGGAAGTGACACTGGTTCCGGAATCCGGAAGCCACAACAGCGGTTCTGGTGGCGGTGCCGGCACACTGGCCTACATGAGTCCTGAGCAGGCATCCGATCTGGCACCCACTCCGGCCAGTGACATCTACAGTCTCGGCGCGACGCTGTACAAGATTCTTTGCGGACAGGCGGCATTCTCCGGAGAGAACGGGCTGGAGATTCGAACGCGCGTCATCGAAGGGCGGTTTGCCCGTCCATCAAGCATCGTTCGGACTGTCTCGCAGTCGCTTGAGGCCATTTGCCTGAAGGCCATGCAGCTTCGCCCGAGTGATCGTTATGGCACGGCGAATGACGTGGCTCTGGATATTGAGAACTACCTCGCCGACGAACCTGTCAGTGTGCAGCCGGATTCGCTGCTTCAGCGAGCCGCCAGGTGGACTCGACGGCATCGCACTGCGGCTCAATCGGTCATTGCCGCAGTGGTGCTTGTGGTCCTGGTCAGTGTCGTCGCGGCGATCTGGCTGGGAGCACTTGCGAAGAAAGAAGCGGAAGCTCGACTTGTTGCCGACGATAGCCGACGCATCGCCGAGACTGCTCGAAAGGAAAACCTGCAAACCACCGCGAGGGCGATGTCGCAGGCGATCGGTTATGAGATTGATCTGCGGTGGCGTTTGCTGGAAGCGGAAGCTCAGTCCCAGATTCTCCGGCAAGCCATGGCCACGGCGAATGCAGATCCGCAGAACAAGAGTCTCTGGGATCCGATCCAGCTCTGGCTGACCGAACAGCGAGGTCTGCGAGGTTCCTCCGTACAGAATTCCAACTGGAGCGTTTTTTCAGACACAGGTCTGCAATACGCGAGGTCCCCGCGGGGCACCAGCATTGGAAATCTCTATCGACATCGTGATTACTTCCATGGACTGGGCGAGGATCTTCCCAAGGACGATCCTCGAGTCCCCGCACTGAAGCCCCTGGAGTTTCTTCTGCCCAGACTGGCCGACAGCAGCGATGCGGTCAACCTGTCCTGTGTTTACCAAAGCACGGCGACCGATCGCCTGGTCGTTTCGTTCTCCGTTCCTGTCTGGGACAGCGAAGATCCAGTGACACGCAGAATCGCCGGATTGCTGGCGATGACATTGGAGATCGATGACTTCGGGATTCAGAACAACGCGATGCTGTTTCAGGTGGAAACCAATCAGATCACGGGCCAGCCAGGCATGGTGATCGCTCATCCGCAGCTGAAGGAACGTCGCAAGGATGCTCCATTTCCCAGAGTGAGCGATGATGTCCTGGAGATTGCCCGAGGCTTGCAGGAAGACGGTTCTGATCGAGCTGTCGCGATCGTGGAAGGATTCGAAGATCCGATTTCGGGGAAGAAACATCTTGCCGCGATTTCGCCAGTGATCGTTCGCAGTCGACCTGAAGAAGTCCGCAGGATCGGCTGGTTCCTTGTCGTGACCGAAGAGTAGTCCAGGGGAGAAAACTCAGGATCGGTTGCGAAGTCCCCTTATTCCGAATCGTCCGGCTGAAAGATCTGCTCGATCGGTAATCCAAACAGCTTTGAAATCTTGAACGCCAGTGGCAGGCTGGGGTCGTACTTTCCACGCTCAAGGCTGTTAATCGTTTGCCGAGACACACCCAGCTGTTCGGCCAGATCTGCCTGCGACCAGCCTTTTTTATTCCGCAGTTCCGCGAGTTGATTCTTCACTTCAGTCGGCTCCATGAAATCAGGATCCCGACCACGGCAAGGATCGAAGGAACCAACAGCAACTCCGGTGGGTCCAGTTGTGTCTGAAGGATGCCGGCCGTACGAAGGTTGACATAGAGTCCCGCGATCGGCAGAAAGATCACCAGCGCAAACGCCAGAGACTCGTAGACGATCCGCTGGATCATCTCGTCCAGTTGAGTCCTCACGATTCGAAAGAAGAAGACGGCAAAGACCACTAGCGGAATGGCCGTCGAAACCGCCAGCCCGGTGACGATCCACGGCGGCAGGTTTGCCTGACGAAGACAAATGCGAACGGCAAGGTTGCCTGTCAGCAGGACGCCCTCTGCAATCGCAAAATACATCACCAGTTTCCTGGCTGGAGCGATCACGTTCTCTGAGTGTCTTTCCATAGTGGTTCTCCTTGAAGAGTGTTTGAAAGTGCCAAATTCATGCGACAGATGAAGTGTAAAGCAAACTTGACTCGAGTCAAGTTTGCTTTACATGAATTTGGGGGCGAATTTTGGGCAGGCGGCACGCTCGGATGCTCAGGCCGGACGTCTCGGCAGGCTTTTCGTCACGGTCGGTCCTGTTTGTTCTGGCTGGTGTTCTGGCTTACAACTCGTGTCCCACGATCGTGTTGTTCGCAGGCCTTCGCCGCGAGAGTCGATGCGATCTTCCACGCCCTGTGCCGTGAGTTGTTCCAATGCCGACCCTCTTGAATGCCAGACCGTTTGTTGTTCAGCCAGTTCCGCGTGTTCTACTTTGGGCTGTGGCGGCAATGCTGACGGTCGGCGCGCTGCCATCGGCCAGGGCTCAGGACGGTCTGCAGAATCGAGATGGTCTTCTGTTGTGGCTTGATGCGACGGAGTCATTGAAATCGGTGGAGGCTGGCAAGGCGATCAGCGAGTTTCCGGACCTCTCAGGAAGCGATCGCACGCTAAGGCAGAACGATGCGCTGAAACAGCCAAAAGTTGTGCGTGTCGCCGAGAAATCTCTTCTGCGATTCGATGGTGATAATGACCATCTGCGGCTGGAAAGCACAGGGCTTTCGGCCGAGTCGGTAACGCTCGTGATGGTGGCTGCTCCACATTTGAACCCAGGTGACTTTCGGGGATTCTTTGCGACGAATGAACCTGAGCGTCGAGACTACGAATCTGGCCTGACGTTGGATCTGGGTCCGGGGCCATCGCGATCTTTCGATCAGGTCAATCTGGAAGGGAAGGGATTTGGCGGAGCGGCCGATGTGCTGAATTCTTCCAGCCCTTTTGGCACTCTGCATGTCTTTGTTGCCACGATTAATCCTGCAGACGGGCTTGTGCATTTGAGTGTCGATGGCAAAGACGAAGGTCAGCGAGCCCTGAAGCCGGGAAAGCTGTCGCTCGAGCAAATCACGCTGGGGGCAAGGTTCTATACGAACGGGCCAGGAGCTCAGGAAGTCCGTGGTCCGTTTCAGGGTGACATTGCGGAAGTGTTGCTGTTTGACCGAGTCCTTTCGAAGGACGAATCAGCGAGACTGACCGACACGCTTTTGAAGAAGTATGCCGCGGTCAGAGAGGAGCTTCCGAAGACACTGAATCTTTCTGCGACGATGGGGGTTCCGCTGGAGCTGGCCAAAGATGCTCCACCCGTTCAGATGCTTGTGCCGGGTTTTGATATTGATGAGCTTCCGGTCGAGATCACAAACGTCAACAACGTTCGTTATCGTAACGATGGAGTACTGGTCACACTGGGTTACAACGGGGACATCCACCTGTTGACGGACAGCAATGGCGATGGGATCGAAGATCAGAAGAAGATCTTTTATCAGAATCGTGGTTCTCTTCGAGGTCCCATCGGGATGGAACTCACCCCTCCTGGATATTCAAAGGGGCGAGGAGCCTTCATTGCATCCAAAGGTAAAGTGTCCCTGATTGTCGACACGAACGGCGACGACGTTGCGGATGATGAGATCATTGTGGCCACCGGCTGGCAGGAGATTACTCAGAACGTCGACGCCACAGGAATGGCGATCGGACCGGATGGAAGCCTGTATTTTGGTCTCGGTACGGCAAACTACGCCAATGCCTACCTGATTGATGAAGCTGGCAAAGCGGCATATTCGCTCACCAGTGATCGCGGCACCGTGCAGAAAGTCTCTCCGGACTTTTCAAAGCGGGAAACAATCTGCACAGGAACTCGCTTTCCCATTGCATTCGCCTTCAATGAAAACGGTGACCTGTTTTGCACCGAACAGGAAGGGGCGACGTGGATGCCGAACGGCAATCCTCTGGATGAGCTGCTCCATATTCGTCTGAACGAACCTAAGCATGAGGCAAACGTGACGGGGAAACGACACTACGGTTTTCCTCCGCGACATCCGGTTCATAATCCAGGGGTCATCGACGAACCATCGACGTTCGACTTTGGCCCTCAGCATCAGTCGACCTGCGGCATGGTCTTTAACCGTTCCGTGAATGGCGGGCCGATCTTTGGGCCGGACTCCTGGAAAGAAGATGCTCTGATCTGCGGCGAGTCTCGCGGCAAGATCTGGCGGACTTCTCTCGTAAAGACACCGACGGGCTATGTGGCTTCGTCTCAGCTGATCGCGTGTCTTTCCATGTTGACGGTCGATAACTGCGTCTCACCGCGTGGCGATCTGATCATCGCGTGTCACAGCGGACCACCGGACTGGGGTACTGGCCCGACGGGAATCGGAAAGCTGTATCGAGTCCGGATGGTGGCTCCCGAGGCTCCTCGTCCCGTCATCGCGTGGGCCGAAAGTCCTCAGGAGATTCGCATCACGTTCGACCGTCCGGTTGATCCCATGTCAGTGGCCGGTCTCGTCGAGAAAACTCGGATCGAATACGGCGAACATGTCCGCGCGGGGGATCGATTCGAAACGATGGTTCCGCCCTACGCGGTCGTGCGAGCCCAGCAGATGAAGCCTCGATTTGTTCTGCCCGTCGCCAGTGCCGCGCTGACCGCGGATCAGCGAACGATCGTGCTGAACACGCCACCGATGCCGAAGAATACACACTTTGCTGTCTCACTGCCTTACGTGGACGCATCTGCTGGTCGTGTCACGAGAAATGAAGCTGACACGAAAGTCGCGGCAGCAACAGCGTCTCTGCCGAAGCAGCATCCACATATCGATGTCGACCTGACGACTGACGGGCTGCAGGCCGCATGGATCGCTAAAGGTCAGGAAGCTGCTGCGTGGGCTGGGTGGCTTCCGCACGCAGATCTGGCCGTTTCTGGAAAGTTCACGCACGGTTCTGTCGCTCATGAAGAACTTTGGAAGAAGCTGGATCAGTCGGGAGTACTGCTGATGCGAACTCGGCTGGACCTTCGACAGATGCTTCGTCCCGCTGTTCAGCCAGGTGCCTCTATCGATTATCAGTGGCCAGACGAAACGGTCACGCTGGTGATCCATTCAGCGTCGCCACTGGCATTTCATGCTCGAAGCATTCAGCCGGACGGCAAGGCGATTGATCTCGCTCCCTTGTGTACTCAGAACACTGACGGAAGCAGCACGATTCGACTGACAACGACAGCGAACATCGCGGACCTTATCGAAGCGTCCTTCGAAATGGAGACAGGGAAGGGCAGGCCGGAGATTTCTGTGGGGTTCTTCACCAACGAAGATGCATCGATCAGGCCTTTGCCGCTTCATCGTTTCAAGCTTCCATGGGTTGCCCTTCAGCCTGCGGAGACCGAATCATCGTCGCCACCGGCGGTCGCGGAACTGGAAGGAGGAAGCTGGGGAAGGGGACGCCGAGTTTTCCACAGTGAAGCAGCGGGATGTTCCAAATGCCATGCCGTGAATGGCGGAGGCGCGACGATCGGTCCGGACCTCGGCAATCTGGTCTTCCGCGATTATGCATCGGTATTGCGAGATGTGAAGAATCCGAGCTTTGCGATCAATCCTGACTACATTGGACACATCGTCGAGATGTCCGACGGCAAAGTGCTGACGGGCGTGCTGCAGACTCGCGAAGGAAAGCTCTGGCTCGGCGATGCTCTGGGAAAACAGACCGAGATTGATAGAGCCGAAATCGAAACACTGAAGCCCTCCCAGGTGTCAGTGATGCCTCAGGGAATTGTCGATAAGCTGACTCCGGAACAGCTGAAGGATCTGCTGACCTTTCTGCTGACACCTCCGCCAAAGATGCCCCTGGATTCTCCACTGACAGCACCTCCGCTTCGAACTCAGGCCGAAGTCGCAGCGGCATTGGAAGGGAGCCAGCCAGTGACTTCACTGCGGCCTCTTCACATCATTCTGATCGACGGCGTCAAGGATCATGGTCCAGGCGAACATGATTATCCTGCCTGGCGATCCGCATGGGAGCAGCTGTTGTCGTCAGGGGAACAGGTCCAAGTCACCGCGGTTCGCGAGTTTCCGGATGCCGAACAACTGAAGACCGCTGATGTGCTGATCTTCTTCCAGAAAGGCAGCTTCAATGCACCTCGACCGGAAAAGCTGGACGCCTTTCTGAAGCGAGGTGGCGGAGCTGTCTACATTCACTGGGCCGTGAATGGCGATGATCGAGCCGACCAGTTTGCACAGCGAATCGGCCTCGCCTCAAAGGGGGGGGCGATTGCTTATCGGCACGGGCCGCTGACGCTGGACATTCATAACACGGATCATCCGATCGTGCGTAACTTCGATCGGTTGCAGATGTATGACGAAAGTTACTGGAAGCTCTCCGGAGATCCTCAGGATGTCACGCTGCTGGCCACCAGCACCGAAGACGGACAGCCGACCCCTCAGATGTGGGTGCGAGATCACAGGCCGGGTCGAGTTTTCGTGAGTATTCCGGGGCATTACAGCTGGAGCTTCGACGATCCTCTGTTCCGAATTCTGCTGTTGCGAGGGATTGCATGGACCGCGAATGAGCCTGTCGACCGGTTCAACGACCTCGTAACGCCAGGGGCGCGAATTCGCAGATAATCAGCGAATGGGGTGAATTGACCGGCAGCCCGGTGAACAGTAGTCTGATCACTTCGGAAATCGTCGATTGACGCAGTATTTCCAATCACGCGTTCCAGCGCTGGCGAGTGGCCGTGTACAACCCGTGCACGGCTTGTCGGTGACTGGCCATCAAATACCTGACAGCATCAATTCCCAGGAGACTCTTTCATGGCACGTCCAGTTACTCTGTTTACCGGTCAGTGGGCCGACCTTCCTCTTGAGACACTCTGCAAGAAGGCTCGTGACTTCGGCTATGACGGTCTGGAACTGGCCTGCTGGGGTGACCACTTTGAAGTGGCCAAGGCACTGTCAGATGACTCGTATTGTGCCCGCAAGCGTGAACTGCTGGAAAAGCATGATCTGAAGCTGTTCGCGATTTCCAATCACCTGGTCGGGCAGGCGGTTCTGGACAACATTGACTCGCGTCATAAGTCCATTCTGCCTGACTATGTCTGGGGCGACGGTGATCCAGCCGGCGTGAATGCTCGCGCGGCCGAGGAAATGAAGAACACGGCGCGTGCGGCGCAGAAGCTGGGCGTCAGCATCGTCAACGGCTTTACCGGTTCATCAATCTGGCATCTGATTTACGACTTCCCGCCAACGCCGAAGTCCATGTTCGAAAAGGGGTACCAGCTGCTGGCCGAACGTTGGAACCCGATTCTTGACGTGTTCCAGGATTGTGGAGTCAAGTTCGCTCTGGAAGTTCATCCGACAGAAATTGCCTTCGACATTTACTCTGCAGAAAAGGCACTTCAGGCGCTGAACCATCGCGAAGAGTTTGGATTCAATTTCGACCCAAGCCACCTGATCTGGCAGGGCGTTGATCCGGTTGAGTTCATTCGGTACTTCCCGAATCGCATTTACCACGTCCACATGAAGGACGCTTCGGTCACTCTGAACGGCCGCACCGGAATTCTGGCCAGCCACCTGTCATTCGGCGACGCACGTCGAGGCTGGGACTTCCGCAGCGTCGGTCGAGGTGGTGTCCGCTTCGAAGAGATTATTCGTGCTTTGAATGCGGTGAAGTACTCTGGTCCTCTGTCTGTGGAATGGGAAGACAGCGGAATGGATCGCGAACACGGAGCACGCGAGGCTGCTCAGTTCTGCAAGAACGTGGACTTTGAACCATCGGGACGAGCATTCGACGCGGCGTTTAGTGACTAAGTCGCCAGTCCCGGGCTGGTGCTCCCGTGATTGCGGCACCGGACGGCTTGTGCCGTTCCGCTCAACGGAGATCGACAAAGCAGAAGAAGGCTCAGGGACAACCCTGAGCCTTTTTTTTTGTGGTCTTGCGAAAGCAGCCGATCAGCCGCCAGAGCCTTCTTCGCCGCCGGAAGAACCGCCGGAGCCACTGCCCGCATCGCCCAGACGCGGCGTCGGAGTGGTGTCGCGGTACATTTGGTTGATCATCTGAACTTCTGCAGCCGGACGACCAATTTCCTGGCAATCGCGAACCGTGACAGTTACAGAGTTGTTGTAATTCATCTTGCTCATCACCGTATTGACAGATTCAGTACGGAGAGCATCCAGGGCCGGGTCGTAGGTCGACTGAATGAAGACTGCACGACGTTCCTGAGGAACAACGTGCAGAATGTAGCTCAGGTGCAGCTCACCTGCCTTCGTCAGCTGCTGAGTCATTGGGTCAAAGTGACGATCGTAGATTGTCGTCTCTTCCTGCCATCCCAGAGCGGTCTGGTGATCGACGTTGGCCCAGACGGCCTGAGCGTCCTGACAGGTATATGGCAGCGGCCAGTAGTGTTCTGAGTAATACGTGTGAACGAACTGCTGCGGTTCCTGGGTGGAGCGAGGACGCGCGGGCCAGACTTTGCCTTTCTTGCATTCCTGTCGGACCCCGGGAGGCAGTGCGGCTTTCTCTGCCCACCATGCATCGGAACCAGGCTCATGGCGGCTGGTCTGATCTCGGTGCCCGAAGAACTGGGGCCCGGTTGAGCATCCCTGAAGAGCCCCCGCGAGAAGCAGGGCGAACGGAAGAGTCATCTTCCTCATGGCGAGTTCCACCGCTTTGAGTTCACACTGAAGCTGCTGACGTCCCAGTCAGCTGTCCTTTTCTTCGGCCAAATCTGCCGATGACGGCAGTGATGGCGGAACGAGAGGACTCCTTGTCTGTTCTTCGGCGAAATCCTGCGGGGTGTTGCACGGAATCCGGCTTGCTTTTCTTTTGGACTGCAGTTCCGTCTCGTGCGCCGGTAAACTCCCGCTCGAGTTGCCTCAAAACCGTTCGAAAGTCCGCCGAACGCATCGAATCGTCAGCAGGCACCGCGTCAAACTCGCCACAGTTTGTCTGGCTTCTGTAATCGGAATCCATCGCGCGACCGGCATTTCCGAAATCACCTCGCAGGGATGTGCATCTTTTCAGGCCCGTTGCATTTTGGCATCGCCTGTTGCCGACCCACCCCCATTTCATGGGCTATGTACTCCATTAGGTTGCAATAGAGCCTCTATTTTTCGAAGACGCTGCAATCGTTACCGCCGGTTCTTTGGGTCATTCCGAAAGAGCCTGACGATCGCCGTACCCTCATCGTGTCAGATTGCGACCTGACGGAGACTTTCAATGTCGGTCAGAATGAAGCCTCAGACGGGTCGGTTTGCCGGTCGCACGGTTCCAGTGCTGATGCCCTTGTATCGCGCTGATTTCGGCTCGTGGCAGTTCACCGAAGATGGTGATTATCGCTGTGGTGCCGCTGCGCACTGTGACATTCAGATTGACGTTGATGGAATTGCTTCAGAGCACTGCGATCTGACGTATCGGGCCGGTCATCTGTCAGTTCGACGAGGACATGGCCGCGTTTGGGTGAATGAACTGCCGGTTCACACCGAATGTGCTCTGAGCCCTGGTGATACACTCAGCTTTGGCGCGATTTCATTCCGCATTGATGAAGCAGAACCGCTGCCCCGCGCGAACAATTCCCCCGTTGAATCGACACCGTCCGCGATTGCAACGTCCTCCATGGCAGTGCAGGTCGCCCAGGCTCCACCGTTCCCTGCCTATTCTCAGGCGATGCCTCTGGCTGCGCCCTATTTCGCGCCGCCACCGATAGCCGTTGTGCCGCCCCCCATTCCTGCGGTTATACCCGTCATAGATTCGTCGGAATTGCAGGAGAAGCTTCGAGCTGTTGCAGAGCAGAAGTCTGCGCTGGAAGCTCGAGAACGACAGCTGCATGATGCGGCTCTGGCCAATCGTGAGCGTGAACAGTCTCTCGCAGAGCGGCAGCAGGCTCTTGATGATCGCAGCGCGCTGCTGTCCGAACAGAGATCAGGGCTGGCCGAGCAGGTCAGGGCTTTGGCCGAACAGCAGACTGCCTTGAGCACTTTCGAGCAGTCGCTGAAGAAACAGAAGAGCGATCTTGATCGCAAGCTTCGGCAACTCGATGATCGCGAACTGGACCTGGATACTCAGTCTGAGCGTCATGCTTCTTTGTATGCTGATCTCGAACGCAGTCGCGCTGACCTTCAGCAGCAGGCAGATCGGCTGAAAACGCGGGAAGCCGAGCTGGATGCCGAATGCCGGAGGGTTGAGTCAAGACTGCAGGAGAGCGAAGGATCACACCGTCAGTTTCAGGCAGAACTTCAGGCCCGATCAGCGTCTCTCGATGCTCGCGAGCAGCAGCTGAAGAATCACTCGGCGGAACTTGAGCAGAAGTACACACTGCTGCAGTCCGAAATGCGACGGCTGGAAACACTGACGGAAGAAATCAAACTTCGCGAACAGGATTGCGTGCAGCGTGAAGCCAGGAGCCGCGGCTTAACGGAAGAGATCAGCCAGCGCGAGCAGCAGTTGACGGTTCGTCAGGCATCGATGGAAGAGCATGCCCGACTGACGGATATCCGGACACGCGATCTGGAAGCCCGCATTGCTGCGTTTGATCTGATGGTCAGTTCCACAGAAGAAACGCTTCATTGCCGAGAAGCGGCGATTCAGGCTCAAACGGAGTCGATCAGTCGACGGGATGCTGAACAGTCTGCCATTCGATCCGAACTGGAACAGCTTCGCCGTGAACTCGAGCAGGCTCGACAGGCATTAACCGAGCGTGAACAGCTGATCGACGAACGATCGAAGTCTCTGGAAGCTCAGGTACAGCAGATGCTTGAGCAGGCTGGACAGTCTGACAATGGTGAAGGTCAGGCAGCGGCAATTGAGCAGCTGGCAGCCATCCATACCGAACGGGAATCTCTGCTTCGTCTGCGACAGGAAGTGCAGGATGCACAGAACGATCTCCGTCGCCAGCAGTCGGCATTGAGCATTCGAACTCAGGAAGTTGAGCAGCTGGCATCGTCATTGACGGAACAGCGGTCGGCGGTCGATGCTGCAGCAGCAGAACTGCAGAACAGCCGCACCGAACTTGCGACGCTGCAGCTTCAGGTACAGGAACAGCTGTCCCTCGCGAATCAGGCTGCTGAACTCCGGCTGGATCTGATGGAGAAGGCCGAATCTCTCGCCGCGCAGGAAGCTCAGCTGACTGAAGAACGCGATCGATTGGCAGCATGGACTCGGGAACTGGAATCCCGCAGCGATGAACTGGCAACGCGCCTTGCCATCATCAAGGCTCACCGCCACCAGGCGTCCAGCGTTACGTTGGGAGTGTCAGGGCCCGCAGCAGCAGCGGTTACCGACGAAGAGCGGAATCATCGTGAGATGGAGCTGCGCACACTGCAGCTCGAACTGCTTGAACGCCAGTCCGCCCTCGAACTTGAGCAGCAGCGATTGACGCTCGAGCGTGATCTTGCACGACAGCAGACGATGGCTGCGGAATCAGAAAGAGAGGCTCTGCAGGTTGCTCACAAGTCTCTGCTGTGCGAACGAAATGCCGTCAGTCAGTCTGTTCAGGACCTGAAGACTCGCGAACAGGCCGTTCGTGATCTGGAGACAAAGCTGAACCGTCAGAGTGACGACATCGCGTCACGCATTGTGGCGGTTGAGCATCAGGTGGCTCTGCTTCGATCCCGTGAGAATGAACTGGAGTCGCGCAGTGCCTCACTGCACCGCAATGTGCAGGACTTCAAGCTGGAGATGGCGGAACAGCGTCGTCGTCAGCTCAGCGACTACGTATCCACACCGGAAGGTGAAGATGACATTCCGAAGGATACTCAGCTCACCGAACTGGCCGAGCTGCTTCATACTGCGGAGCGCCAGAGAGATGCTGTTACGGCCGAACGAGATGCCATGCTGGCCGCCGTTCGCGAATTGCAGAAGGCGCTGACAGACGCTCGAGATGATGTGGAAGAAGCGGCCAAGCTGCGATCAGAAGTGACACGTCAGTCTCAGGAACTTTCCAGGCTCTATTCAACACTGGAAGAGAAGAACGCACAGCTCCAGATTTCTGAAGCCCGTATTGCGCAGGAAGAAGAAAAGGTCACGGCACTTTCACTTCGCCTTTGCCAGAGCAGTGAGCCAGTTGCAGGCGCTGCGAGCGAAGCTGCTGATGGTCAGTACGACGATCTCGTGGAAGCGAGGCTGCTTGCTGAACTGGAAAGTGTGCGGGCCGAGCTGGCTCAGGCGTCCCAGGGCGATCATGCCAGAGTCGGAGAGTTTCAGCATCAGTTGACGGAACGCAATCGTCTGATTGCCGATCTTCAGGAAGAACTGGAACGGCTTCGTCGTCAGACACAACTCGCCGGGTATGTGAACAGTGAGAATGCTGGATCGTCCGATGGATTGGCGGAGCAGCTGAAGACGAGGCTGGCCGAAACCGAATCCTCACTGAAGGAACGCGATGAGATCATTCGTGAACTTCAGAGCCGCCTGACGGAGCAGGTGACCAGCGAACCGATCAGTCGGGATTCGCTGCTGCTCGAGTCAAAAGAACTGGATCGTCGAGCTTCGGTACTCGATGACCGCGATGAGCAGCTTCGAGAGCGTCAGCGTAAGCTGGAACAGTCAGAAGGCGAAGTCGAGCAGCAGCGTCGTGAGCTGCTGGAAGCACGCCAGCAGCTTGAGCAGGCCCGTGCCGAGATCCAGATGGCGATGCGACAGCACTCGTCATATCCGCCGACTGCACCTGCCGGCATGAATACTCAGGTCGTGCGTCACGATACGATCGTGGATGAACCCATGATGGAGATTCCACACTCAGCCGTACCAGCGAAGGACGAGACAACGGCAGCCTCAGCAGCGGGTGAAGAAACCGGCGCCAGCGCGCTTCGAGCAGAACTGGCTGCTCTGTTTGGCATCGGCGGTGTACCAGATGCTGGCAAAATGGTCCCGCCGCCAATTCCGGAATACATCGATACCTCGGAGCCGGTTGGAAACTCCCGCGCAGTTTCGCTGAGCTTTGGATCAGATGCCTCTGCCATTGTGAGTTCCGCGTCAGCAGCTGATCCTGAGGCGGCAAAGGAAGAACCGGAAGCAGAATCAGAGGATTTTGTGAAGGACTACATGGAACAGCTGCTGGCTCGGAGCCGAAAGTCAGCCGGAACGACTCTGCCACAGGAACTGAAGGGGGATTCCAGAAAGAAATCCGGAGCATCCGGCGGAAAATCCGGCAATGCCGCACCAAAGCAGGAACAGACACCGAAACTTCCGAAAGTCACATCCTTCATTGAGCAGTACATGGCCAATGGCTATGGGGATATTGACTCCGCCTCGGCTGCACCAGCTCCATCGACTGATGTGTCAGCATCAGATGCCAATTCACAGATGCCTACTACTCCGCGACAGAAGATGGATTTGCAGAAGCTTCGCGAGAACATGGATTCCTTCCGCTCGCTGTCAACGCAGTCCGTTGAAAAGGCAATTGTACATTCGACTCTGAAGCGGGAGCGTCACAACATCAACGGCCGCATTATGCTGAGTGTTGTGCTCGGGACGATGACCGTGTTCCTGGCAATCGCGAATTTCAAAGGCGTGATCAATCATATTGTTGCTGTGTGGATCTGTCTTGTGGCAACTGTGGTTTCGATTGCCGAACTGCTTCGCAAAATGAGCCAGATCCGCAGCAAATGCCGAGAAACGCTGCAGCCGGATCTGGAGTCGCGTACCGTCTCTCGAAGGAGCATGGACCTCGACGGACCAGGATCTGCCACGAATGCTGTTTCAGAATCGCCAGCAGCACTTGTTGGTGAAGAGAAGACTGCAGCTGTTGCCGAAGCTCACACTCCTCAGACACTCCATTCA
>CAZIGZ010000027.1:35722-52127 GCA_964538835.1 uncultured Chitinophaga sp.
GCCGCCTTTCGATCGCTCTTCAACCCCTTTCAGCAGCGATCGCCCGAACGGTGCGAAAGACGCTGTCGGCGAAACGCCAGAGCCTCAGGCTGGGGCAGTGGCGATTCGCGGTGTCGAATCCCTTTCTGCCGCGGAAGAACTTCTGAGGAGCATTGCACAGCAGGGATCACAGGCGTCTCCGCAGGCGTCATCTGCCTCGGCGGCCTCTCGGCCCCGATACACAGTCAACGACAGTGACGAAGAATCACAGTACTTTGAACTGTAATCATGATCTGACTTGCACCTGGGCGTTGAGTCAGCGAATTCTGATCGTGCTCGCCTGGACTTATGGTCCAGGCAGGCTCACGTTGTGAGCAGACTTCGGCCCGTTTGTGGAGGTCATGTGGGGCTTTAGTGGCTTATGCCGATCAGGCAGGAGAAGCCGCGCCCATCAGAAACATTGACCAGTTCTGGTGTCGTGTCTGCAGGCGTCGGATCTGTTCATCGACGTCAATTCCAGACAATGCGTAACGAGTTCCGCTGATCAGGTCGCACCCAATCAGAAAAGACCCGACCACGTCGGACGACCAGCGGACGTGGGCGGAAACAGAGCGGCGGACGGGAGTGGCACTGTTGCCTCGTTCTTCCCAGTGAAAGATCACGGTCTTTCGCGCTTCGACTCGCTGGTTGCAGGAAAGACAGAAGCCGTCACGCGAATAGTTGAGCGCTGTGGCTCGACAGGCAATTCCCGATTGAGCCTCCCAGAGCTCCCCTTGTATGGACGAGCGAAAACGGATGGCTTCCCGCGAAGAACCGCCTGCCACGAAGAGCAGACTCGCCGGAGCCGGCTCAGGAAGTGCGATCCCGATTTCCCACGAGTCTCCCCGTTTTTGCCGCCAATGAGCGACACCCGAAAGATGGACGGGTTCCGGATGATCCTTGGCCACAAGGCTCACTTCTGTTCGATTCCCAAGAGGAACCGGAGAAGTGGCGGAAACAAGCAAATCATACCCCGCCAAATCCAGTACGATTGTGGGCTGTTTGTTTCCCTGCAGATCGGTCAGCGTCCCCGTCGCTTCTGATGACGATACTGTCAGCAGGCGTTCCCGGGTGGAAGTCGACGAAAGTTGGTCTGGCTGGGACATCATGCCGCTCTGGAATCAGCGAATCTGTTTTCAGTGTTTTCGAACCGACAGCGGCCTTGGTGCAGCACCGAGTTGCGATCGAGGGCAGTCCCCCGGTGTACAATGTCGAGTCGCGCTGAATATCCGAACCATCCTCTAAAGTCAGACACATGGCACCACTTGGGTTTCCCGCCCAGAGTTGAACAAAAAACCATTCCCGGTGGTGATCAACCCGCACACGGAACATTGGCATCTCCGAAAATCGGAGCCGCCGGAAAGGCGAGACTTTCTTACGCCGGAAATTTGCTTTTCCCCGTTCAACCCGATAAGTTTCCGCACCCGAGGCGACGATATGTGGCCTCACACGGGCGATTGGCTCAGTTGGTTAGAGCACTACCTTGACATGGTAGGGGTCACAGGTTCGAGTCCTGTATCGCCCATTTTTGCGTTTTCGATTTCAAAACCGCCAGTAAGATCAGTTCGATCGGCTGGCGGTTTTTTCGTTGATCCGCGGCTGTTTTGCCCGGTCGGTCGCCCTGCATGGCACGGACGCGTTCAGATGATTCCCTGGGCCTGGGCGGCCGCCGCTTTGGCGCCTGTGGCTTTTCTCCTGATCAGGGCGTCTGTTTGCCGAGACCCGCGAGCCGGAAGTTGCCCTCAGCCAGCTCGATTCGGCGCATTGTTGGTGAGGCATTTGTGTGCCCCAGTCACCCGTGGCTCGTGGAGAACGGCCCTTTCCTGCCCCTCTCAGACCGCGTGGGGAGGTGTACGGTCGTTTTCCACGAACCCGACTGCTAGCCTATTGGCGGTGACGCCAGCTGGATTTCTTATTCTTCTCTTTGCCGTTGGCGCGTCATCCTCGAACGCATGTTCGCTGCCGTTCTTCATTCCCTCTTCTTTCCGGAGCAGTTCAATGACAACAGAGCAGGGGTTGCCATCATCGCCAGGCCGCGGGAGACGTATTTTGAAATGGGCAGCAAGACTGGTGATCCTTTACGCCGTCGCGGAACTCGGAGCACTGGGAGTTCTCTACTGCGTGATGCCTCAGGCCTCGTTTGAGGTGCTGCGAATGGACCGTGAAGAAATTGCAAAGGGTGCTTCGGACCCGGTGACATCCACTGAAGTCATCCATCCCTATCTGGGCTGGGTTCACAATCCTCAGCTTGCTGTGCCGGAGTATGTGGCGGACCACGAAGTCGGCGTCAACAATCTTGGCTTCAAGGATGATAACCCCGGGCTCTTTAAACGCAGTCCCGATTCGTTCATCCTTGGCATCGCAGGCGGATCACAGGCATGGCAGATTTCGTGGGAAGCTGAGGCTCTGATTCGCAAACGACTCAAGGAACATCCAAAGCTCGCCGGCAAGACGATTCGAATCGTTCGAATGGCTCTCCCCGGCTACAAGCAGCCGCAGCAGCTGATGGCCTACAATTACTTTCTGGCTCTTGGCGGTGAGTTCGACGCTGTGGTCAACATTGATGGTTTTGTGGATGGTGTTCTGAGCGTCACCGACAACGCGGCGATGGGAACAGCGATCGCGTATCCTCGTTCCTGGCATGCCCGCTCAATTGCCATGAATGACCCTCGAGTCTCCGATCAGTCCTATGAAGTTCTGCGTCTCAAGGCTGCGCGACAGGCGATGGCGAAGAGTGCAGAAGCCTCCGTATTCTCATGGTCGCCGCTCTATACGCTCACATGGTTCTTTCGCGACCAGTCCGCCAAATCAGAGCTGATTGACATCGGGATTCGGCTGAGTCAGTCCCAGGATGACAGCTATCTTCATCACGGACCAGCAGAACCGAAAACTGGCGGCCCCGAAGAAGAGGCTGAAGCGGCGCGACTCTGGGCTCAGTGTTCATTGCAGATGCATGAACTGAGCCGGGGGTTTGGCACGATCTATGTGCATGTCCTTCCGCCAAATCAGTATCTCGAAGGATCCAAAAAGCTGCATCCGCGAGAACAGCGTTATTGCATAGCCGACCATGAAGCCTACGCAAAAGTCGCGCGAAGCTCGTACCCGCGGCTGGTCGAGGCGGGCAGGGACCTGGCAAAACGAGGCGTTCGTTTTCTGGATCAATCGATGGCGTTCCTTGAGTTCGAACAACCTCTCTTCATCGATCCACTTTGCCACTTTAACGAAGATGGCAGCGAGATCATCGCAGAGAACATTCTGAAGGAACTGACATCCGCGATCGATCAGCAGGCTGACAAAGCCTCGGTCGGTTTACTGCATGGAGACCGGTGAGCCTGCAGGGAGGACAATGTCATCCTTGTCATCAGGGTCCTCAGGTCGGTGAATCCAGGCAGACTTCGGGACAGCATCCAGAATGGTTAACAGATCTAGGCGGCGATGACGACCAGAGATCCGGCGAACCGGTGAGAAAGGCTGGCGCTGCATTTCACCAGACCATGATTGTGAAGGCAGTGGGCGATTCGATTCCAGACACTTTGCTCTGAGACTGTTTCAAAGCGTCGGTTGGGTGGTTTGAATGGCTCAAATGGTTCGCCGTCAACTGACAGAAGCTTTCGCCCAAACGAAACGTCATCCAGCGACTTTTCTTCGTACTCGAAAGGGCATCGTCGAAGACTTTCACCGGTGGCGATCTTGATCGTATCAGTTCCAGAGCTTCACTCGGCTCTTCAGCGATTCAGGAAGCATCTGGTCCAGCCGACGCCGCGCTTCTGCTTCATGCGTCCGAGTACTGAGGTGCGCGAGGATGATCAGCTCATTCCGAAAACGTTCTGCACGCTCAAGAATGTCATCGAGGTGCATGTGCCCGAACTTGTGAATCTTCTCTTTCCGATGTTCCGGCCGGAAAAATGTCATCTCGGTGATCAGCACTTCAGCATTGTAGACGTCCGGATGAGCATCCAGTCCAGGCGGGGCCGTGTCACCAGTGAAGCACACAAGAGGCGACAGCGTCTCCTGAGCCACCTCGGTTCCCTGCATTCGAAGATCACGAATCTGGTCACCGCGAAGTCCCTGAAACTCCGGCTTCAGCTTCTTGCGTACGTCGTAAACAATGTAGCCAACCGAAGTGACCGTATGCTTTGTCGGGAACACGGTAAACCGATGCTCGCGTGACAGGGAAACAACATCCCCGGGATTCACTCCGACCAGTTCGCAGATCATTCGCCCGCGATCCAGACGCTGCCATGCCTTCAGCACTTTCCAGACGTCATCCACGATTTCGGCCGGGAGGTAGATGATCGGAGGTTCCATCTTCATCATGCGGCGACGAGCAACATACACCGGCAGCGCGGCCATATGGTCGAGGTGGCCATGAGTGACCAGGAAGATCTGAGTGCCCATGAACATCCACGGACTGGCCCCAAGCTCGAAACCGATCTTCAGCTCCGGGATGCGCCAGTAGCTTTGCACCGCCGCGCGCGAGTACCCTTCGATGGTCATCGCTTTGTGGCGCACGGTATCGTACGGCAGATTTTCAACCATGAGTCATCGTCGGCTTATTCGGGAGCAAGGAGGATCCGAGAAATCTCTGCAGCGACCTCCGAAGACGCAACAGAAACCTGTGTTCCGCCGCGAAGATCCTTGATCTGCCACTGTCCGGCAGCAAACTCATCTTCGCCAGCGATCAGACACAGCCGGAAGCCGCGACGGTCCGCGTACTTCATCTGCTTCCCGATATTTTTTGCCTCGGGATAAACTTCCGCCCCGATGCCAGCCTTTCGCAGGAGCCGCCCCATCTGCAGATAGTCGGCGACACGACTGCTTTCAAACATGGTGACAAGGACCGGTGCCGGGGTTGTCGCCTTTTTCGTACGCCCCAGTTCTTCCAGAGCCGCAAGCATTCGGTCCAGTCCAAGGCTGGCGCCGACGCCGGGAAGCTGTTGAGAAGTAAACAGCTCTGCAAGATTGTCGTACCGTCCGCCAGAACACACACTTCCGATCTCTGGAAGATCCCCAAGGATCGTTTCGTAGATCGTTCCGGTGTAGTAGTCGAGCCCGCGAGCAATCGCGACGTCCAGGATGACTCGGCCTTCCGGCCAGCCACAGCGATCAACGCTGTGAAAGAGTTCTCGCAGATTTGCCAGTCCTAATTCTCCCGTCGCGCTGCCGGCCAGCATCCCATCCAGAGCGGTTAGCACTTCGGAAG
Organism: uncultured Chitinophaga sp.; assembly: GCA_964538835.1. Classification (GTDB taxonomy): domain Bacteria; phylum Planctomycetota; class Planctomycetia; order Planctomycetales; family Planctomycetaceae; genus SXXK01. The sequence continues at coordinate 40,944 of CAZIGZ010000027.1, forward strand.
GTTTCCCTTTCAGCTGAGCCATGTCCAGAACGCGGGCGGCACCTTCGGCGGGAATCCCGGCCTTCTCCTGCATCTCTGCCTGAACTGCATCACGGCCGATCTTGTCGAGTTTATCCAGTGATCGAAGAATGCTGACTGCGTGTTCCTGAAGACCGCACTTTTCCAGAAGGCCATTCAGCACTTTGCGGTTGTTTACGCGAATGGTGAATCGCTCAATGCCAATCTTCTCAAGCAGATCATTGATCACAAAGAGCGTTTCAATGTCGGCGGAATTACTGAGCGTCCCGATAGTGTCAAAGTCGCACTGCATGAATTCTCTGAAGCGGCCTCGTGCTGGCCGTTCACCACGCCACACAGGAGCAATGTGGTAGCGACGAAACGGTATCCCAAGCTCCTGAACATACTGCGCGGCAAATCGAGCGAGAGGCACGGTCAGGTCGAATCGCATGGCGACATCGCGTTCGCCCTGGTCCGTAAAGCGAAACACCTGCTTGTCAGATTCCTCGCCGCCTTTGCCCAGCAGAACCTCTGCGTACTCCAGAGCTGGAGTATCGATCGGGGCGAATCCGTAACTGCGGTACACGGATCGAGCAATGTCGATCAACTGCTCTCGCGCCATCATCTGATCCGGGAGGAAGTCCCGGAATCCTCGCAGAGTCTGTGGCTTGATCTTTTGCTTTTTCCCTGAGTCCGACACGGCGCTCTCGTCTATTCAGTGCTAAAGGGAGATTTGAATTCGAATGTCGTTTCTCAAAGGACCGGTAACAGTCCTTTAAAGTTCGCGATTGTTTTGGTCACGAATGCTCTGTTCGGCGTGACCGATCATCAATCACACGTTGCTCGATGATACTGACCGGCCAGGAATCATTGTGCCGGTTCAATGGGACATCTGCAGTACAGGCAGGCTGACTGGAGCTGTTGGATCGCGTCGAGGACGTGCTGGCAGAATAGCCTGAGCATACTCCCAGAGCTGATCAGCCGTCTCGAAGTACTGGTCGTAAACACCTTCGTTGTCGTACTCGCAAACGTCCGTCGAATAGTCACGGCAGATCTGAGGCCGAGTCTCATAGATACCGCAACGATGGTCGGCCTGAAGATGCTGACAGTCACCGGGAACCATCAGGTACCAGCTTTCACCATCAACAAACACGGAAATCGCTCCGTGGATCATGTACCACCGCATGTGGTCAAACTGCTCCCACGTCTTTGGAGTATCAATCTGCATCGCAAAATAACGACAGCAGCGAGCAGTGCAGTAGGCACAGAGAACCTCACCAGGAGGCAGCGTCTCTCGAGTTACCGTGGTCATGAGCAGTTCCGGAATCCAAAGATGCCGAGTGGCATTTTCTTGAACCAAAGTCCCTATTGAATGCGGTTCAGGGGCGTTGCGAACGCAGCAAACATCAAAATCGACGCAAATTGCCGCGTTTTCGTCAGTCCCTGAGAATGCCGTCGAATGTTAGCGGACACTCGCCCACCTTGCGATCGAGCGGTTACAGCCGTTACCCGTTTTCCGCCAGTGAAATCTGCCGGAGTTCAAGTTCACGGTCGGCGACAACGATGCATTCGGAAGTTTGGAGAAAGTTTACCGGTTGTAACGACGATAACGATTCTGAGATCTTCCCGAACGGCGGGACTGCGCGGACGCACGGACGCTCCCGCACAGCATCGCCCGGGATGAACCCAAACTGCTCGACAGCAGGAGGCTGGCAGCGTGAGACTGGCAAATTGGAAGCGATCAACGGTCCTGACATTGCTTGCAGCAATGCTCGGCCAGGGTTGCGCTGCTCCGGGCAGAAGCCTGCAGTACCTCATCGAGCGAAAAGACTCAGTGACGCACTATCGCGACTACGCGACTGCGATTGAATACCCGATTGAGTCTGCTGAAGACAACCCGACTGACCCTGTTCTGTTCAATTCACCTCGCACGATCACAAATCTCGACGATGTGAAGCAGCGCCATGTGACACTCGACGAGTGTATTCGTGAAGCACTTGCCAGTGCGGCAATCGTCCGAGAAGACCAGAGCTTTCTTTCGCCGGGAAATCCACTGCTGGCGAATCCGTCTCGAGTCAGCTCGGTGTATGACCCGGCCATTCAGGATACCGGTTTTCTGTTCGGAAACCGCGGTATGGAAGCCGCATTGTCGGACTTCGACCCGATCTTTACGAACAGTATGCAGTGGGGACGATCTGAAGATGTTCAGAACACGGCTAACGTCGGTCTGAACCCCGGCGATGTGCTTGTGGACGAAGCCGCTCAGTGGCAGGCTCGACTGGAAAAGCAGCTTGCGAACTCCGGCACCGTTGCCGTGCAGCATGACTGGAACTACAGCCAGAACAATCAGACCAGACTTTTCCCGTCGGCTTTCACAGGATTCCTTCAGGCAGAGTATCGGCAGCCACTGCTCGCGGCGTCAGGCACAGAATACGTCCGCATTGCCGGCCCGGCTGCTCAAAGCGTTCGAGGTGTGAGCGGTGTTTCTCAGGGCGTGCTGATTTCTCGCATCAACTCCGACATCTCACTGCTGGAATTTGAACAGTCCGTGACCAACATGGTCCGTGACGTGGAGAACAAGTACTGGGATCTTTACCTGTACCTTCAGCTGTATCACTCAGAAGTGAAGACATTTGAAGATCTGGTGAAATACAGTGACATCCTCAAGCAGCGTGAAGAAGCCGGTGACGCTGTTCTTCAGGCTCAGAATCGTCTCTACGAAGCCGATGCTCGCCTGAAGGGGTCTCTTGCTGACGTTCTTCAGGCAGAAAATCGACTGCGTCGTCTGATGGGATTGCCCATTAATGATGGCGAGTTTCTGATGCCGATCGATCAGCCGTCAGAAGCGAAGTTCGTCCCCGACTGGAATTCAACGCTGACTGAAGCGCTTGCGAATCGTCCTGAACTGCGGCGGCAAAAATGGGAAATTCGCAGTCTGGAACTGCAGCTGACCGCGGCAAAGAACCTGAACCGGCCTCGACTGGACTTCGTGTCGCAGTATCGAGTCAACGGCTTCGGGGATAACCTGACCGGACAGGAAGACGACGACAATCTGACCGACGTTGGCTATGCCAGCGCGTATGAGTCGATGACTCAGGGAATTAATACGGGCTGGGGACTCGGGCTGCAGTTTTCGATGCCGCTGGGTCTTCGACTCGCGCGTGCTCAGGTCCGCAACTACGAACTTCGCCTCCGCAAGGCACGAACTGTCCTGACGGCACAGGAAGAAGAAATTGCTCGTGAGCTGAACAATTCGATCCTTGAAATGGACCGCTGGTATCTGCTGGCGGAGGTCGGTGCCAAGCGTGCAGATGTTGCGCTGGCTTTTGCTGAAACTGCGGAAGAACGAGTCAAGAGTCTTGAAGATCGCGGTACTCCGGAAATAGGTCGAGTCCTTGAAGCCAAGATCTCCAGCCGCGAAGCGGATCAAAGTTATCTGCGCAGCATCGTCGAATACAACAAAGCGATCACGGAATACAACTTCCGCAAAGGGACACTGCTGAACTCAAATGCCATCGTTCTTGCAGAAGGACAGTGGAACCCAGCCGCCTACGAAATTGCAAAGGAACGCGGTCAGCATATCACTAATGCGTTTGATGATGAAAAGGCAGAAACGCGGCCCGATGAATTCGTTGCCGGTCCGGCGCCTACCGCCTGGGAATCACTTGGTGTGGCTGATCGGCCGCATGTCCCTGGCGCCATGGACGCCGCCGCGGCTGCACGAGGAAACTCGGGGCTGCCAGACGCGTCTTCTCCGTCCAATGCACCTTCCGAAGTCCCTGCGATCCCGCCAATGACTGACGAAATGCAGGAGCCCGCAAATGAACCTGCGGTTCCGCAGCAGCGTGAAGATGATCCCGAGAAGGCTCGTGAATTGTTGCCGAATGAAGAACCGGAAGATGTTCCCAAGAGTATTCGTGATGCAGTCGAAAGAGATGAGCCCAAATCACGATGGAACCCACTCCGAAATGTCGGTCTGATCAAGCCATCTTCAAAAGACAGCAAAGAAAGCGGCAACAGCAATTCCGGCCGAGCCCGGATGTCCAGCACCGGTAAACCAGGGCTCTAAGGTTCAGGCCGTAAAAAATATGCAGCAGTTGAAGACCGTCGCTTCACTCAACGCATCGAAGAATGCTTCATGCCCGCGGATGCGGGTACTGAGCTGACGGCGGGACTCCAGCATCATTGCAGTGAGTCCCCCAATGCTAATGTGCCGTCGTCAGGAAACGCGGATCCGTCTTGCGGATGATGTCGTTAATGCCCGTTTGATTGAAACCGCGATAGCCGTCATTGCGTTCCAGAATCTCCAGGTGAGAACCCACAGCGCCTTCTGTCCGGAATCGGTCTGCCTGTTCTGTTGTGATCAGCCCTGCAGACAGCAGAGTTGCGATCTTCCTGGGACTCACCGACCACCGTTCTCCTTCAGTGAAGCACTGTCGCAGGAAAGGAAAATCGGTAAACGGCTTCATACTGCGAACCCCCAGTCCCTCAAGCTGCGATCGTGCACCATCGAAGTCGAACTGGCATTCCAGATGATGCATGCCGGCTTCAAACAGTGCTTCGCCGTGTAAACCACACCAGAGTCCAATGGTGCCGAGTTCATTTCGCGGGGAAAGTCGTTCGTGCGAAAAGTCGCCGGTGATCTCTTCGGGACTCAGATCGACATCCGCAAAAATCACGACGCCGCACACCGGCTGCTCAATCACCTGGGCACCCCAGCCGGCATCGCGTCCGGCATAGAATCGCTCGCGACACTGAAAGCCAAGCATCTCGAACAGGGCAATCAGGCGACTGAAACACACTCGACTGCTGCGGTACGTATGGTGATCATGATTTCCCCAGCCGAGCCCCAGGCTTTCCTGACGCATCAGCTGAATCCTCGCTGCTTTGTTTCGACCTTGCCAATACGCACGTTCGCCTTCAAAGAACAGGTCACAGGCCGTATCACGTCCCACCTGATTGAGCGCCGCTCGCAGCAGTTTTTCTGTCGCTTCAAACGCAGAGTCCACCGAATCGAATGCTCGCTGGCGAAGTCGCAGCTGTTCACGAACTTGCTGAATCCTGACTTTGTCTGCGTCACTCAGCGCCGGACCAGGACGACGAATATTGCAGCCACGGTGTTCAATCACCCCAAACTCTGCTCGAGCCGAATCAGACGGAATGAAGGCCGTTCTAAGGGCGTCCCACGGTTCACCGTGGACCTGAGTCGAAAAGCGATGAGCATTCATGACGGCAAACTGACTGATCGAGTCAACTCGCAGCAACATGCGATCCATGCTGTCCAGCCTGACTGGCGGGAGAAGTGCTCCTGGATGAACGTGCCAGCCGTCAGATTCCAGAACGTATCCGGCATTGGTCAGACCTGTCGCATCGGAAACGATCAAGTGATCAATCCAGTCGGCAAGCCTCGTCCCCGTGTGCTCCTTCAGCAATCGTTCGAACGGATTCACTTCCGGATGCAGGGAGCGAAATCGCTGGACCTGCCCGGCGATCCATGCGGCTCCGGCGGGCTGAGGCTCCCACGTCTGGTCAGCTTTTGCATTCATTGTGACGGTTCCTTGGCAATGCGCATCAGCGAAGTCAACCAATCGAGTGACGCTGATGGGACAAATCCGATTCTGACGGTTCTTCCATCGAAATCATATCGCTGAGAGTTTGCCAGAGAATCAGTGACATGTGAAACCAAAATCGAAAAGCGGGCGATCGTTCCTGCCGAACGCGATTTGATGGGCACCGTCATTCACTTATGAGTCGGCTCTGGAATTCGTGACCAGCCATGATTTATCTCATCGGTACGCTCCTCGTCCTTCTCACCGCCTGGCTGTTCTTTGGATGGCTTGTTGGTGAATCGGCTGATATCCGCTGGCTCAAACACTGGTGTTCAGCCCTGTTCGTTTCCATGGCCGTGATGCTGTGTCTCGGAGGCGGCGCGTTCGTAACCCATCGAATCACCGTTTCGGCTCACCGAAAAGCCGTTCAGGAACTGGCGTGGCAGTTGGATCAGAGAATAAGGAACGGGCAGACGTCGGATGTTCGAGAGGCGATCAGCTTTCTGGCGAATCCACCCGACGAACGATCCGACCACAGCCCGGACATCCTGAAACGCCTGGAAGAACTCCGCACCACTATGCGGGAACCCGCGGCATCGTCACCCACCCGGACCGCAAATGAGTCGGACTCCGCTACTCCGATGGACGGCCGCCGCCGTCGCTGAACCCTGAATGTCCGAGCGCACGCTGGAGCAGAATTGCAGTGTTTTTACTGATAAAGTTCAGTGAAGGTGCCTGGCACCCGGGGTTTGGGTTTCGCCGCGAACCTTCTGTTTTTTGGTGTGTCTTCCAATAAGTCGAGGGAGTTCGTATCCCTCTGGTGGTCTCAGCGTGTTTCGCTGATTGACCTGTGCCCCTGAATGTCTGCCATGCAGAATTCCGGTTTTCCGCCCGTCAGGTGAGCCTTTTGCCTTGGCGACGTGGCCGGATAGTTCGCTGAGAATTGCTTCGGATCACGGCGCCGGAAAGCCATCTGCACACTGGAAACGCCAGTTTTTTATGTCGCTGATTGCCAGAACGCTGATTCGGGATCCCTGACGATTCCACTGATATCCTCAGCATGCTTTGCTGCGTGAATTCTCGGATACGTGCCTTCAAGGTACGCTCAAGGAATCTGGGAGAGCATTTCCTGCCCGATGGCCCGCGATTCGACATCAAACTCCCAGTCGACTCGCGGCCAGGCGACAAGCAGTTCGACGAACCGACTTCTGTTTCAGGCACCAGGATCAAGCACAGCCAAAACACCCGGTTGAGAGTGTTACTGATCAAGGAATCAGCGGTAGAGAAACAATGAACGAAACAGAAATTGAAACGATGAAGTCGGCGATCCTCGCCGAAACAGGGGCCGTGGACTATCGGCCGGTCACAATGTCCGTCCTCGGAAAGGCCATTGGCGTCCAAAAGAAAAGCCTGGCCGTCTTTAAGGAAGCGATGGCGTCGCTGATCGAGGACGGGCGTCTGCGTCAGGACAAGCAGGGACGCATGCGGATCCGCGGATCTGTCGGACTCGTCTCCGGCATCCTGCGCAAGATCAGCAGCGGCGCAGCGTTTGTGATTCCATCGGCCCGGGATGGACAGCCTTCGCAGGGCGACATCTACATCAGTGCCCGTGATGTGCGCGATGCGCAGACAGGCGATGAAGTGATGGTTCGTCTGTCGTCAAAACGTCGAAGTAATGGCCAGCGCTGCGGGACGATTGAAAAGGTTGTCGAACGGGCCACCAGTATCTTCGTGGGAACGTACTTTGAATCCGGCGGCCAGGGTTTTGTCCGGATCGACGGAACAGCGTTCAACAGCCCCGTGCATGTCGGTGATCCAGGAGCCAAGGGGGCTCAGCCGGACGACAAGGTTGTCATCGAAATGCTCCGGTTTCCGACCGAGAGTCGTTCGGGGCAGGCCGTGCTGACGGAAGTGCTGGGCAAACGAGGAGACCCAGGTGTTGATACTCTCACGGTCATTCGTAGTATGGGGCTTCCGCATGAGTTTTCCGCGGACGTCCTTGCCGAAGCGAGAAGTCAGGCGGATTCATTCTCCGACCAGATCCCCGAAGATCGAAAAGACCTGACCGGCGAATTGATTATCACAATCGACCCGGTGGATGCACGTGACTTTGACGACGCGATCTCGCTGACAACGTCCGAAGATGGTCATTGGCACCTGGGTGTGCATATCGCCGATGTCGCTCATTTTGTGCCGGAAGGCGGTCTGCTGGATCGTGAAGCTCGCAAGCGAGGAACCAGCGTTTATCTTCCCCGCCATGTGATTCCGATGCTGCCCGAGCTTATCAGCAACGGGCTCGCCAGTCTTCAGCAGGATCAGGTTCGCTACACAAAGTCAGTCTTCATAGAGTTCGATTCCAGCGGCAGTGTTGTCGGTGCAGACGTGGCCAATACCGCCATTCGAGTTGCTCGGCGGTTTGCCTACGAAGAGGTGATGCCGATCATCCGCAATCCTCGTCAGCAGGCCGCGGGTGTGACAACTCCGATCCGACAGTTGCTTGCTCATATGTTCGAACTGGCCATGATGCTTCGAAAACGCCGCTTCGATCAGGGAGCGCTGCAGATGGGCATTCCGGAAGTTGAAATAGACTTCGACCGTCAAGGCGCTGTCACCGGTGCTCACGAACGCCATCACGATGAAAGCCACGAGATCATCGAAGAGTTCATGCTGGCGGCCAACATTGCTGTGGCAAGAATGCTGGACAGTCGTCGCGTTCCTTTTCTGCGACGAATTCACGGTGATCCTGACGTTCTGAAGATGAACAACTTCCAGCAGTTCTGCCAGGGACTCGGCCTGACCCTTCAGAAACCACAAAGCCGACATGAACTTCAGTCGTTGATCCGGGGACTTGCCGGCAAGCCGGAAGAGCGAGCTGTCAACTATGCACTGCTGCGAAGCATGCGGCAGGCGGAGTATTCTCCCGAAGAAACGGGGCACTACGCTCTGGCTGAGGAAGAATACTGCCATTTCACCAGTCCAATTCGACGTTATCCCGACCTGACGATTCATCGTCTGGTGGATCAGCTGGCGAGGAAGGGAAGTCTTCGCGGGGGCGACGCCAATGCACTCTTCGAACTGGGTCGGCATTGCTCGTTTACGGAGCGAAGGTCTGAGCGTGCAGAGCGCGAGCTGATTCGCATCAAGATGCTGCGATACATGTCCAGCCGGATTGGCGAGGAGATGGACGCCTTCATCACCGGAGTTGAGAGCTTCGGGATGTTCTGCCAGGGAATTCAGATTCCGGCAGAAGGCATGCTGCACCTGAGTGCGCTGTCGGATGACTTTTACGTGTTTGACCCAACGACCAGGACGCTCACAGGCAGTCGGACTCGTCGGGAATTCCGTTTGGGAGATCCGATCCGTGTCGTCATTGCAGCTGTCGATATCGACAGACGTCAGCTGGAGCTTCGGCTGGCCGAAAAACAGACAATCATCAAACGGAGCCGGTCAGAGAAGTCGAAGTCCAGAGACTTCGGGCGTGACGACAGCAATGATCGTGGCCGAGGGAAATCGCGACGGAAGAACTCGTCGTCTGGTCATTCGTTTCCGAAGCGAAACGGCAACGGTAAGTCGTCGCAGCAAAAGAAGGGCAAGCGCAAAAAGAAACGCTGACAGAAGTCTGCCAGCGTTGACGTTTAATCGTTGCGAAACTGTGATCAGGCTGCATCGAGCTCTGACAGGCGATTATGCGGAATGAAGGGCAGGCTCTCGTCTTCATTCAGGCAGTAACGCATGTAATATGCGTCTTCGCAGGTGTCATCGTAGTGACGGCGAAGAACCGTGACGGCTCGAAAGCCCGCATTCGAGAAGAACAGCTGAGCCGGAACATTCGTCTCGCGAACTTCCAGAACAATTTCCCGTCGACGCTGCTGCGAGAGCTTATCGACAAGACGCTGAACCATCTGTCGACCGATCCCGTTTCGTCGAACATCGGGAGCGACAGCGAAGTTCAGAATTCGCAGCATGGATTTGTGCAGCTCATAAATCATGAATCCGACGATTCGATGATCCAGTTCTGCAACTGTCCCAATGCAGTTGCGCTGGCGAAGACAGCACAGGAATTCTTCTTCGGTCCATGGAAACTGGAAGCTGCCTCGTTCGATCGAGAGCACTTCGTCCATATCACGACGAATCAGCCAGCGGATCTGGGTGCGCGATGCATCCATCGTGGACGGGGCACCGTTTCCGGCGGACTGCGGATTAGTTCGCTTCAATCCCATTGCGGCCTCCATGCCGATGAGAACAAATGAATCACACGTCCTGTTACAAGGGAGCTCAGCTCACACTTGTAACCTCGCCTTCTTCAGGCTTCGACGCAGGAAGATGAAAAGTTAACAGAGATCCGAATTCACGTCCATCCTGATGGCAGGTTGCTGTCCAGACGCCGGAAAATCCAAACCTCACACCGTGGTCACTCCAGCAAATACTGCCGCCGCACATCACAAATTGGCGGTCGCCCTGCGCGTGGAGTCGAATTTCGGTCAAGCTCAATTCCCGCTTATTGAACGAGGCCCTGTCGAGTTTTTCGGGAAAAGGGGCTGACGTGGCTTCCCGATCCTTCTCGCTCTGTATCAGAACTTGCGGCAACACCTTCCAGGAACGGAAAGGGACAGGACTGAACTGGTCCTGAATCCGGTCTTCGAACACACTTCGTGCCGATGGAATTCAGAGCATCAGGCCGGCGTATTGGGGTTTTGGCGGCTGGCAGATGACTCACATCGTGCGAAGAACAGGGATCGTTCGTGCGCAAACTGTTGCAAATTCCGATGCTGATTCTTGCGCTGCTTCTGATTGGCGGCGTGGGGCTGCACATTCTGACGGACCAGCCGCTGCTGGACTGTTTCTACGAATCGACAGTACTGCTGACCACCGTCGGCTGCCGTGAACCGAATCCTCTGACCGACGGGACCAAGATCTTTATCATGGTCTATCTGTGTTGTGGCGTCGGAGTCGTGACCTATGGAGTTGTGCAGTTCGGTCAGATCCTGATGAACACTGATCTGAAGGCTGTGTTGGAGCGAAGACGCATGGAACATGATATTGCAAAGCTCTCGAATCACTTCATCGTCTGTGGCTATGGACGAATGGGCGCGACGTTGTGTGAGTACCTGGAAACTCGCCGGCAGGCCTTCGTCGTTGTCGATGAAAACCCAGCGGTCTTTGATGAAGAGTTTCGGGGGCGACACTGGAAGTACATTTGCGGCGATGCCTCGCAGGATGAGATTCTGCACAAGGCTGGCATCAGTAGTGCTCGAGGACTCACAACCGTTCTGCCGACGGACCCGGATAATCTGTATGTCGTTCTTTCAGCCCGACTCCTGTGTCCCAAGCTTCAGATTGTCGCACGAGCCAGTGATGATCGAGCGGCGCAGAAGATGATGCAGGCAGGTGCGACTCGAGTCATGAATCCGCTGTCGTCGGGCGCGATTCGAATGGCCCGCTTCATGCTTTCCCCAAGCATTGAGAACTTTGTTGAGGTCGCGGAGTCGGAAGGTGTCGACTGGGAAATCGCTGACGTTCAGGTTCCAGCCCATTCGGTTCTGGTGGGGCGAAAGCTGAGTGAATCCGGTCTGCGCGATTCCGGCATCATGCTTCTGGGCGGCCGCAAGTCCAACGGTCAAAAGATCTTTCCACCGCC
>CAZIGZ010000028.1:0-50816 GCA_964538835.1 uncultured Chitinophaga sp.
ATGATGTGACTCCAGAAATGGGGTCCGAGGGTTCGAATCCCTCTCTCTCCGTTTTCGCCCGCAGTTGATGCGGGCTTTTTTGTTGGTTCCCGGTCGATTTCATGACAACCGATCGTTTTCAGCAGCGACTTCGGGAATCTCTGCAGAATCTTCACGACGCTCACCTGTTTCGCAGCCAGCGAACAGTCCAACGCCTGAATTCCACATCGGCGATGGTGGACGGTCTTCATTGTGTCACGTTTTCGACCAATGACTACCTGGGATTGTCCTTTCACCCGGATGTCATGGAGGCATTTCGTGCCGCTGCGGGAACTCAGGCTGGAGCTGGTGCCAGTCCGCTGATTGCCGGACGCAGCCTGTTTCATGAACAACTGGAGTCGCAGCTTGCGGCCTTCGAACAGGCGGAAGCCTGCATCGTCTTTCCCTCCGGCTATGCCGCCAATGTGGGAACACTCTGCTCCCTGGCAGGTCCAAAGGTTGCGGTCTTTTGCGAACGTGACAATCATGCCAGCCTGATCGATGGCTGCCGTTCCAGCGGAGCATCCTTTCTGGTTTATGACCGCCATCAGCCGGAGGTTCTGCGCCGATCGCTTCAGCGACGTCGACAGGACTACGAACAGGTCTTTGTTGTGACCGACACCGTCTTTAGTATGGACGGAACGGTGGCATGTCTTTCGGAACTTTGTGACATGGCAGAGGCTTTTGATGCTTCGATCATTGTGGATGAAGCACATGGCACTGGAGTCTTTGGCTTGCATGGTCGCGGAGTTTGCGAACTGCAGGGCGTGGAGCAGAGGATTCCGGTCCGAGTCGGCACGCTGAGCAAAGCGGCCGGATGTGTCGGCGGATTTGTTTCCGGCTCAAAGGAGCTTGGGCAGTTTCTGTGGAATCGAGCGAGGACTCAGTTTTTTTCCACGGCACTTCCACCTGCCGTTTGCGCGGCGGCGACCGAGTCAATCCGGATCCTTGGAACGGACCAGCAGCGACGTCAGCGACTTCACGATAACTCGCGTCGACTGAGAGAACTGCTGACGGCCGGTGGTCTGCTGGTGCTGAAGGCAGAATACAGTGGAGCAGGGTTTGGCACGCTGGCCGAGAGCCCGATCATTGCGGTCCTGCTGGATTCGGAATCAGCCGCGGTCGAAGCAAGTCAGGCGTTATTACAGCGAGGCTATCATGTCCCGGCCGTGAGACCTCCCACTGTTCCATCCGGAACGTCGCGGCTGAGATTATCTGTCTCCAGTGAACATACGGAAGAACAGCTTGTGTCATTGAGTGAAGCGATGGTCTCTTTCCTTCGCAAATGACGAACACATTTCCCTTCAAACTGCTGATCGTTATTCTTTGTGCACTGCGAACGCACCGCAGGTTTCCTGTGCCAGCAAAAGTAAAGGTTGATCGATGACTGTTGCTCAGATTGTACCACCGCAGCGGATTCTGATGGGCCCGGGCCCCAGTGAGATTCATCCAAGTGTTCTGCAGGCCATGGCTTCTCCGACCGTTGGCCATCTCGATCCCTACTTTCTGAAAGTGATGGATGAAGTCCAGGCGATGCTGCGTCAGGTGTTCCAGACGAATAACCACATGACGATGGCCATTTCCGGAACCGGCAGCGCGGGGATGGAAACCTGTGTCGTGAATCTGATCGAGCCGGGAGATCGGATGGTTGTCGGCGTGAACGGAGTCTTCGGCGGGCGTATGGCTGACGTTGCCGAACGCGTGGGCGCGGAAGTGACAAAGATTGAGCGTCCGTTTGGTGAGGTCTTCACGCCGGAAGAAGTTGCTGCCGCCGTGAAGGCGAATCGTCCGAAAGTTGTCGGCATCGTGCATGCAGAAACCAGCACCGGGGCTCATCAGCCACTGGATGAGATTGCGAGGATTGTTCATGACGCCGGCGCGCTGCTGATCGTCGACTGCGTCACGTCACTCGGAGGTTTGCCGGTTGAGATTGATCGCCTCGGAATCGACGCTGCCTACAGTGGATCGCAGAAGTGTCTGGGATGTCCTCCGGGACTTGCCCCGGTCACATTCGGCCCCAAAGCGCTGGAAGCCATGGATGCTCGCAAGAAGCGAGTATCCAGCTGGTACCTGGACATCGGGCTGCTTCGAAATTACTGGGGCAACAATCGAGCGTATCATCACACGGCGCCGATCAATATGAACTATGCTCTGCACCAGGCGTTGCGACTGGTTCTGCAGGAAGGACTGGAAGCCCGGTTCGCGCGTCATCAACTGCATCATCTGGCACTGAAAGCCGGACTGGCTGCGATGGGAATCCAGTACTCGGTCGCTCCCGGCGTTTCCCTGCCCATGCTGAATTCTGTTCTGATTCCGGCCGGCGCGGATGATGCGGTGGTTCGAGGTCAGCTGCTGAACGAGTTTGGTATTGAGATCGGTGGCGGACTCGGACCGATGAAGGGCAAGACCTGGCGCATTGGGCTGATGGGCGAGACGGCAAAGAAGTCTAATGTCCTGCTCTTCCTTGCGGCTCTGGAACAGTGCCTCAATCGCCAGGGCATCCGTCCGGATCCAGGTGCCGGTGTTGCGGCCGCCAATGCGTGCTACAACAACCCGTAGCGGCGGACTGGTTCGTTCAACACGATTTCCTTTCACTTTCGTTCGAGACTTTCGGGCGAAGGTGTTTTTGTTTCCAGGACGAGACTCTTGTCATGAAAAGAAACCGTGGAGGAACCACTTTTGAGTATTCAGATCTCGAAAGATCCAGAGTCGGCTTCCCTGGGACGTCAGCACCTGGTAGTAATCTCGATGGCAGGGAAAGTCGGTCCACCAGCCTGTCTGAATGCGTTCCGGGGCAGACCATGATGCCGGCGTGAATGTCTGTCCCAGAACCAGGATCGGGCGTGCCGTTGATTTCCATTCCTGATCAGCGATTTGCAGAGGCTGCTCCAGAAGATGCAGTGGGCGGGGAACCGGGAGCGGTGGCAGCGACGGTGCATCGTCGGGTGTCACCATTCCTTTCAGCAGTTTGTCTTTCTGATTCTGACTCGCTCCGGAATACTCAGTTGCCAGGATGGGCGACAGGCGAATGGAATGTTCGGGCCTTGGGTCTGACTGAGGATCTGCCTTGAGAACATTGTCCGCTCCGAGCCGGCCGCTGAGTCGTGCCACGAGTGTGGCCAGTTCTTCATCGGGAACAACATGCTCCGTACTGCTGAAGAGATCTCGCTGGCGAGACACGGGCAAAGGGACACTGGTCGCCACAAGACGCAGTGAATGAACAGGGGTTTCCAGCAACTGAAGAAACTCGCTGTCACTTTCGGACATACTGTGGGTTGGGTCCGCCGTTTTCGCCTGCGATGTCGCTTGTTCGGCGCGCTGCTGTGAGCGCAGGGCGTTCGTGATCAGGAACTCAAGTCGCAGAGTCAGCACTTCACTCAGCAGTTGTGCGGACTGTGTCGGCTTAACGACGCCGGCCGCCATCTGACGTACGGAGCCTCCGGGGCTGCGAAACTCACAGTCGATCTGGCTACAGGCGACTCGTCGTCGCGTGAGCTGTTCTTCGATCGAAGGACACAACTGGCCGATCAGATATCGCAGGTCTTGAAAGCCAGTTGCCGGATCATCGCTGGACCATTCTGCCATGATCGGGTTGCGTTCCGGAATTGGCAGAACATGTTCATCGAGTGTTTCGCTCAGCTGCTGAACGCGGATCACAGCCTGTTCGGAAAGTCTCGAAGGCAGATCGGGCAACGGAAGATTCAGCAGTTGCCCGATCGAGCGAATTCCCAGGTTGCTCAGAATCTCCTGGTCCTTGAGCGGCAAGCGAGCGACCCCGATGGGGAATCGCCGCAATTCGGGTTTCGACTGCCCTGGCGGACAAATGCGGATGGGAAGCTCGTCCGGCAGAATTCCGCGCACCGTGGAATGATTCGAGCGTTTTCGGTCGGTGAGCCGTTCATCGAAATGAGCCAGCGCCCAGGCTGCAGCGATCGTGTCGGCAATCGCAATCCTCGCTGAATAACCCGCTCGGCGAATGTCTGCCAGCAGAGATTCAGCGAGAGCAGCTTCACCACCGAACAGCGGAGCGCAGCCGGTAATGTCCATCAGTAAACAATCAGGGACCGGCAGTTCATCGAGCCCGATGATGGGAGCGTACTTTCGAGCCGGCTCTGCCAGGTCCATCAGTTGTCGCCGATCATCCTCACTTTGCCATTCAAAGAACTCAACGGCGGGTATTGGCTCTGGCAAACGCTGAGGATTGCGAGCCGCCGTCGGTTGCGAGGATTGGCGAGAGGACGGCTGCAAGGGAACGGCCATGCTGCGGGCTTCGGCGAGCGGCATTCCGGGGCGAACTCCGCGATGCCACGCTGCGGTGGAGACTGCGACGATCGTCGGTCCTGACATCGCCGCCGGCCAGAGCTCGCGAATGAACCGAAGGTCCGCGTCGAGAGACGCTTTGGACGCTTTCTGAGCCCTGTCTGAGGGCGGCAGCGAGTGAATCGCGACCATCTCTGCCGGCGCACCACTGTCCCTCAGGCGCACTCGAAGAATCTGGATCGGCCAGTTGGGAAGTCTCAGGCATAGAATTCGCGGAAGTGGCATGTCCACATTTTAGCGAATTCTGATCACACGTCGCCTTCAGCTGCGGTCGTGAATTCCTTGCGATGAGCAATCACGATGGCGGTGACCAGGAACAAAACGGCCAGAGCAAGCAGCCAGAAACAGTGCATCACAGGGGAACCCTGACCGACCACATACGACATCGCCGGATCACTCGTCACATTCTCATCGAGAGGCACCCAATGAACCAGCAGAGATCTCAGGCGAAACTGAAATGTCATTCGATTCACGATGGCGGGGATCGCCCCAAAGATGGCTTCCACGACGACCGTATAGGTCACGCAAAACACCATCGCTCGTTTGGGCATGATCACACCCAGCAGCAGAAACAGTGAGGAATATCCGAGTGCGGAGAGAAGGCTCAGCCCAAGGATCGCGGCGAGGATCTGACCGCGACTTTCTGCATTACTCAATGAGACAGCAATGGAAGCACCGGCTGCGGCCGCCGTGAAGCCCCACGTAAACGCCACGAAGTACTTGCCCAGAAGCAGCCAGAAGATCCCATTGGGGCGCGTCGCAAGATAGACCCAGCTTCTTTGTTCCAGTTCTGAGGCCACGGCAGGTCCGGCCGTCAGCAGAACACTCATTGCGGTGCAGACGCAGGGAATCATGATATAGAACAGAACGGACCAGACAGAGTCCCGGGCTTCTCTCGGGATCTCCTCTTCGACACTCTGCACATACAGAATCAGGAGGGTGATCGCGACGGGAAATGCGGCCATGACAAACCACCAGGCAATTCGCCCCGGGGTCAGCGAGCGTTTCCATTCGTATAAAAACACGGCACGAAGTGCGTTCACAGTTCACCTCGGTGGATTCGCATCAGAGAATTAAACAGCGACTGCAGGGAATCGTCAGACGTTCGCATTTCGAACACGATCATCTTCCCGTCCGCGACCCATCGAGACACCTGCTCGGACAGCTGACTGGCGTTGCGAGTTGTCAGCTGCACAGTATCCGCACCCGGAGCATTGGTGACTTTGACGGCTTCCGCCAGACCGGCTTCCATTGCCGTTGCGGCCAGGTGCGCTCCGTTTTTGCAGCGGACGTGGACTTCCATCGGAACCTTGAACAACAGCTCATGGACTTCCGCTGCTGTTCCCGACGCGAGGACTCGCCCCCCCGAGATCAGCAGGAACGAATCGGTCAGAGCCTCCACTTCATGCAGCACATGGCTGGCAATGATGATGCTGCGTCCCTGCTGAATCCATCCCTTCAGAAGATCGGTCATCTGTGCTCGACCGACAGGATCAAGGCCGCTGAGTGGTTCGTCCAGAATCAGCAGCTCGGGTTCATGGGCAATCGCCTGAGCAAGTTTGGTTCGCTGTCGCATGCCGCGGGAATAGGTTGAGATCGCTCGCCGCATGCCTTCCTGCATTCCGACAATTTCCATGCATTCCAAAGCCCGCTGCTTTGCGTCCCAACGAGATCGTCCCTGCATCTCCAGAAGGTAAGTGACCCAGTCGAGTCCGGAGACGCTGGAGTACATGCCTTCGAAGCCTGGACAGAATCCGATTTTGCCGAGCAGTTCCGGGTTATTCCTTGGTGCAAGTCCGAGAACCTGAACGGTACCTCGTGTCGGCACGAGCTGTCCCGTAAGCAGGTTCAGCAGCGTGCTCTTTCCGGCGCCGTTCGGCCCCAGCAGGCCATAAGCTCCGGGTGGCAATTCCAGCGTGATGTCGTTGACGCCCAGCACGCGGCCGTACATCTTCGTCACGCCTTCAAAGTAAATCATAGGAGTGGTGGTCATTGCCCAAACTCAGATCTGCATAGGGGCGGAAACGCGACGAAAGATCACGGCTGTCGATACGGCTGTCAGAACCAGCAGCAGAATGATGCGAGTTTCAATGCCGGTGATTTTAAAGCTGGGATCCAGGATCCACGCGGTCACATCACTGTAGACATGGAACAGAGAGATACAGTGAAGGAGGGAATGGCTGTCGGTTGCAACAATCGGCATCACCGCCGCGTACGCGATGAAGCCGAAAATCCAGACTGCAAACCATCCGAACGACGCATAACGAGACTCCGTCGTGAGTGACGAGAGCATCAGCGCCAGCATCGTGGATGGAATGACGATCACACAGGTACAGGCGACGGCTCGGAACGGCAAATCCCATGTCGCTTTCAACACGTCCAGTCCCGGTGACAATGCAAGCCCTGTCACCAGCAACAGCAACGCAGGCAGCAGGGTGATCATGGAGACGTAGAAAAAGACGGTGGCCACCTTTCCCAGAATGTACTGCGTCCTGCTGATCGGTCGAGAAAAATACAGCAGGAAGGCGCGTGATCGGAAGTCCTGCGAGATCAAAGGCGGGGCCACGAGTCCGACCAGTGGAATCAGCAGAAAGGGCTGCGATCGCTTAAAGAGTGTCTGAAGCAGCAACGACCAGAAGGCATGCCGTTGCTGGCCCCGATCTTCGTCCTTGGTTTTCAGAAGCTCCATGGCTTTCGCCTGCACGTTGAATTCGCTCGCATTCTGCGGCTCGAGCAGCATCTGGGCCAGTCCCGCGAATGCACCGCTGGAGAAGCTGCGCACATCCGAGGATGATTGTTCATACATGAAAATCATGAATCCCATCAGCACGCCAGGGACCCATGCAAAAAACAGCACACGCCGCAGCCATGAACTCAGCCATGCACGGCGAATACCGATTTCCGCGATGACTGTCCAGCGGGTGCTTGCTGATTCCAGATCGCCAGTCCAGCTACGGTAGCCGAGATTATGAATGGGCATTGCGCACCTGCCTGACAGCGTCCAGAAAGATCTGTTCGAGAGAGTTTTTTGAGGGAGTCATGCTTCGGATGACGCAGCCTGTGTCGATTGCGGTGCTCCAGAGCACACTGCTGAGATCTTCTGCGTCGCCGGGGACTCGAACCTGTTGCGGAGCCAGCGTCTCACTGTGGTAACCGTTATCGCGGAGTCTGCCGACAAAGGTCGCGGTGTTTCCCTGGAGGTTGACTGTCAGCGAAGGCGTTGGAGTGCGGCAGAGATTCTGAAGACTGTCACTGACCATCACCTGACCAGCGGCCAGAATCACGACATGATTACAAACCGACTGAACGTCCGGAAGAATATGCGTACACAGGATGACCGACTTGCCGAATTCACGGGCGAGGATTCGAATTCGATTGAGCATGGCTTCACGCTCTTCGGGATCAAGCCCAGTCGTTGGTTCATCAAGAATCAGCAGCTTTGGGTCATGGACAATCGCCATGGCGAATCGCAGCTTCTGCCGCATTCCCGTCGAATAGGTTTCCACCGGCCGATAGCGCTCCTGCCCCGCGCCGCAGAAGTCCAGAATTTCGTGCCCGCGTCTGAGTCCTTCGGCCGAGGGCATGCGAGAAAGGCGGGCAGCCACCTGCATACATTCGATCCCGGTCAGCCCGTGAATGTAGCAATCATCTTCGGGCATGTAGCCAATCTGAGTTCGAATCTGCTGTGAGGCGTCTCCGAGCGGAATACCAAGAACCTGACCTGAGCCATGGCTGATGCTGACCAGTCCGAGCAGCACCTTGATCATCGTGCTTTTTCCGGCGCCGTTCGGTCCCAGCAGCCCCGTGATGCCCTCGGGAACGTCGAGCGTGATATTGTTCAACGCGCGAAACTTCCCGTAGTTCTTTGTCAGTTCCCGCAGTTCAATTAGTGCGGACATGAATCCTGTTACCCGTCTGGAGTGATTCTGGATTTTCGGCGGGATCGTCTCAGATTCTCTCTCCCTGGCAATGATCTGCTGACGATTTCCGGCAATCTGACACAATCCGCGATCCCTGGCCTTAACCCTTTGAACACTGTTCACAGATCAAGAGGCGTGGTTCGAAGACTCTGGTCTGACATTTGCCAAAAATTCTCAAAATGCCGGTCTCGTTTGGAACATCCGGCCCGGCGCCAGCATCTGAGCGGGGCGACTATGTGCAAGTGCCGTTCAAACTTCCAGACGCGATCGTTCGCCACCTTCGCGGACTGCACCACGAACGTCTGACATGCCAGTACCGGGGCCGCGAGTTTCGACTGACTGAAGTCCACGGCAGCCTGAATCGCCCGTTACTTGGTGACGGCCGAAACGGACTGACAGGCATCGATCTGATGCTCGGATCTCCGAAGTGCCGCTGATTCAGAAAACGCCGTAGTACCCGGACTTCACAAACTCAAGCTGGCCGTTTCGGACGCGATAGTCAACTCCGACGTCAAACAGCAAATGGTCGAGTTCATGCAGGTGTTCCGCCACAAACTGTACATGGTCTGAGGGCCACGCCTGCCACTGCAGAAAGAACAGGAGCTGCCGAACGTTGACCCCGGAAAAGTACACCGTATCGCACGTTCGCTTGTTGGCGAGACAGACGGTGTGACAGTCTCTTAACTCCGGACGATACAACTCATCAAGCGACATTCGCCACGGCTCTGAGAATACGGAACACTGGATCTTGTCGACGATCTCCCGCTGATGTCTTCGACCGTCAAAGAAGAAATAGAAATTCTCCAGCTGCCGCCCGCGATCCGAATACTCATACGCAATCCCTGACGAAACTTCGCTGCCTGGATTGCCAATATAGACATGGACACAATCCAGTTGTCCGTTCGCCGCGGCCGCCGTTTCATTCAGATCGAACGAAAACATGAAGTAGGGCGTTTGCGGATCGACGAAGGGGAACTTGAGTCGTCCGTTTGTTGCTGCTTCCAGGGCTTCGACCGAAACGAGGCGTCCCTGGCGAGCATAATCGTACAGATAAATCTCGAGGGCCCATTGAGAATCAACCTGCTTGATTCCATAGACGCTGCGAAAGTTACCCAGCCCATTCTGAAGGCACTGCAGTGTTTCCTTCACCCAATCGGCATGCGGCATGGAAGCGATTGCGTGACGCAGCAGAACCGCTGGACGCAGCTTTCCCACGCCTGGTGCGACGGGATCGTAGGGCCACAGGCAATAGTTAAAATACGGATCGCCTTCGCGCATCCGCTCCATCGGAATTTGGGCGCCAGTCACGTTTGTTCGAAACCTGAAATCATGAAATCTTGAGGAGTTCGCGAGCTTCCTGTTGGCCCGCAGCTGGCTTGCCATACTCGCTCGCGGTCACTCGTGCCAGCGCGCAAACGTGCTGCCAGCGAGCCGACTCACGAGTTGACGCAAAGTCGTCGCGAACGGTCTGGAAATACTTCTCGGCATGCAACGCTCCGTCTTCGCTGACTGCATACTTGAGCAGACAGGAGAACAATGCGTCGGCCGGAAGCTTCAGCTCACTGTATCGATGAGCAATCGCGGTCGCCTGCCCCTGCAGATTGTTCGTCACCGCGGTCTCCATCTGAGCAATCAGCTCGGCGGCTGTTGAACCAGTGACGCGATCAATCTGGTATCTCACAGGGAGCGCATCCTTCAGCAGATTCCCTGGATAACTTCGGTCTCTGGCAATCTGCCATGCACCGATGATGAGGCACGCAAACTGACTCTGCCCCTGACAGACTCGGGCCATATTGCGCCACGCATTGGCAGAATCGCTTGCATGAACTCCGACAGAATCACCATGAACTGAACCCGCTGGTTTCAGGCGGTCTTCCCACTGAGGCAGTCGACCGCCATCCATCAGCACCAGTCGGCTGGCGGCATGGGAGATGGCTTCACCGACAGCGGCGGGATCAATTCCATCGGCAAGAGCACTCGCAGCGGCCTTCGCGGCATCCTGAGGCGATGCGGTAGAAAACACCTGGCTGAGTTCATTGAAGAACGCATCGTCTGCCGATCGATTCCCAGGTGACTTTCCGGCCAGTTTGAATTCATCAATCAGGGATGTCAGCATTCGGCCGTGTTCATCCCACTCCGCACGCCGCGATGGTTCTGCCTTCACGCAGTAATGCAGTGACTGTCGCAGCAATGTCAGCGCATGTTCTGTGCCGACAATTCGCTGCATGTCCCACGCGCGGTAAGGAAGAACGGTTCGATGAACTTCGGGATTGTCCTGCACGGCCGGAAGAAGTGCTTCCAGTGCCATCCTTGCATCTGTGGCTGTCATTGAAGCCAGCATCTGCTCGGCCAGCTGCATGTCTCTGGAACGGATGGCATCATGGAGTTGCGATGCGGTCGCGGTTTCGGACTTTGCCAGTGTCACTTCCTGAAGAGCCTCAGACGCGCGTCCTCCGAATTCCTGAATGCGGTTTGTGTTTCGGTACAGGACCTTCAGCAGAGGAAGAGCTTCCTGACCGGTCGGCATCATCGACGACATCGACAATGCGGGGCTCATGGCCATGAAGGTGTGAAAACCAATATAATCTTCGCCACCAAAGGTTCGTGCGTTGGCGAGTGAAGCTGCGGCGACGAGTGTCTTCGCGGTAACGCCCTCGCTGAGTTTCCGGACAACGGTGGCCTGCAGTCGCTCAATGGGTGTTTCCTGCATCAGGCAGACAAGCGGCTCGAGTTCACCAAAATTCAACGCGGGAGCATCAGGCCCCTCTGACGCAAACACCTGGGATGTCAAACCGAGATCGACAGCCAGCGCGGGGCCGAGCGATGCCAGAAGTGTGCCCTGTCCGACCTGCTTGAGAAATTGTCGACGTTGCGATTGCCTGAACATGTTTAGGGTCCTTGTGGGGAGGATTAAACGGCCCTGCAGGCGAAGTGTGGATTTGCGTTCAAAGCCACGATGAAGAGGCTACCGAGACCATGTCTGTTCGAACAGTGCAAACCTCATCCGTGTTGCCAACAGGGTCAACAATTGTTGCCGAAAGACAACATCGCGCGTGCCCGGCAAGTTGGAAAAGCCCAGCGAATTCGGCGGTTTGCCGTCATTGACAGGCTTCGGCACCGGATTTGTAAAGACGTTGAATCACTCGTTCTGATTGCCTGTGCGTTGCGTTTGTCAGACAGACTCGCACTCCGGCTGGCCGATGGTTCTCGATGGAAACGATCCGATGAAAGCACTCGATACGGCACTGATCTGCAGTGGATCTCCTGGCTTCCTCCGAAGTCTGGGCAGTGCAATGGCTGGTCAATGCCGTCTGATGGAGTGTTATTCTTTGTCCGAAGCGGGGCAGATTGTCCAGATGCATCGGCCGGATCACGTGGTCCTGGATCTGCGTTCCGCGAATACTCAGCAGATCGCGAAGGCTCTCGCAACCGCCAGCATTTCTTCCACATGCCGAGTGACGCTGGTGATTGCATCCGGCCAGATGACGGAATCCAACATTCCCCAGGAACTTCAGCGACGACTGCGGCTGTTCGTTGCCGGCAATGATCTCAACAGCGATGACCTGACCAGCTTTATTCTTAATGAGTCTGACAGCCGGAACGCCGAGGCTGCACCATCACTGGCTGAGACAGCGAAAGTTCCAGACAGTACGGTCTCGAGTCACTCAGACCGGTCACTGCACAATCGTCTTCCCGTAACCGCTTCGGCACCGGTTCGTCCGTCGCCCGTGACGCCATCCGGTGCATCCGCTGCCGAACAATCGGTGATGGCTGATCGCTATCGGACTCGGACACCGGAACTTCGTTCAATGCTGAAGCGGCTGGAAGTGGCGGCACGCCATAACGTGACCATGCTGCTGATCGGTGAGACTGGTTCCGGCAAGACTCATCTTGCCAGTCTGATTCATGACATTTCTCCTCGGGCCAACGAGCCGTTTCTGCATGTCGCCTGCGGAGCACTCCCGGGTGAACTGATTGAAAGCGAACTCTTCGGACACGTGAAGGGTGCCTTCACCAGTGCCCATGCGGATAAGGATGGAAAGTTCCTCGTCGCCGGCAATGGAACAATTCTGCTGGATGAAATCGACGTGCTGACACCTGACCAGCAGGTCAAACTTCTGCGAGTCATCGAGAAGGGGGAATTCGAACCTGTCGGATCGAATCGAACTCTGCATGTCAAAGCACGAATTATTGCCGCCAGCAACCTGCAGCTTCAGCCTCTGGTCGAACAGGGGCGATTCCGACCTGACCTTTACTATCGCCTGAATACTCTCAGCTTCAACATTCCGCCGCTGCGTAAACGACTTCCTGATATCGAACCTCTGGCTCGCTACTTCGTCCATCACCACGCCGCTCAGCTTGGGATTGACGTTCATTCGATTGCAGATGAGTTTCTTGAAGCTCTGCTGCAATATCCGTGGCCCGGAAATGTTCGCGAGATGGAAAATGCCATTCGCAGCGCGGTGATTTACAGCCATGACGGAAATCTGAATGCCGAGTGTCTGCCGCTGCATATTGTGGAAGGCGCGGCTGGTCCGGCGAATGATCCTTCGGTCCAGGCGTTCTTTGCCGTTCGAAAAGGCGAATCCCTTGAGAACCGTATCGAACTAACGGAAAAGGACATCATTGAGCAGGCCCTTTTGACCAACAACTTCAGTCGCACAAACACAGCTCGCCATCTGGGCATCAGCCGAGTCACGCTGTACAACAAGATGCGGAAGTACGGCATCCTGCCTGAGCGATGAGGTGAACATCGCATTGGCGTTTGCAGGGCGCGACGAACAACGTGAGCGGCGACTGTGTAACGAGCCGGCAGGCACCATGGGGTCAAGGGGCTTCGGCTGCGTTTCCGCGGCCGGGTGCAGTTCTTTTGCTGAAGATTGAAGGCCGTCAGCGAACAACGTGAGCGGCGACTGTGCAACGAGCCGGCAGGCACCATGGGGTCAAGGGGCTTCGCCCCTTGTCAGGCGGATTTGCGGAAGGAGTCTCGGCCGTCGATGATGGAACTGGCATCGAAGCGTTTTCCGAAATAACGCGCGATCGCCTGAGGATCACTCAGAACGGTTTCGGCGCTGCCGGAGACAAGAACCTGACCGTCACAGATGATGTAACTGCGATCTGTGATCGTCAGAGTTTCTCGTTCACGATGGTCTGTCAGCAGGATTGAGATTCCGCGATCACGAAGACCGCGGATGATGTCCTGAATACTATGAATCGTCACCGGGTCAATTCCGGTGAAAGGTTCGTCGAGCAGGATAATCTGAGGATCACTGGCCAGAGCCCTGGCAATTTCCAGACGGCGACGCTCACCGCCCGATAATGATCCGGATCGCTGTTCGCGTTTTCCCCAGAGTCCAAACTCATTCAGCAGCTGTTCAATTCGGGCGCGGGCTGCTTTGGCAGAGAGTCCTCGAAACTCCAGGATCGCCAGGATATTCTGTTCGACGGACAGTTTGGAGAAGATGCTGGTGTCCTGAGGAAGATAGCCGAGACCATGCCGAGCACGCTGGTACATCGGCCACTGAGTCACATCGGTGCCTCGCAGGAGGACTCGTCCTTCCGTCGGAGCCACGAGTCCGCACGCCATTCGAAAGCTGGTACTTTTGCCGGCACCGTTCGGTCCCAGAAGCCCTACGATCTCTCCCTCGTTGACGCTGAAACTGACTCCATCCACAGCGCGCTTGCCGGGATAGTCTTTGACCAGTCCTTCGCATTTCAGAAGTGCCATGGGAGAATCCTTTCGTCCCGATTTGGTCTGCAGTCAGTGTTCGGAGCCGAATGAAACTCTATCGAATCAGCTTCATTCTGGAAACGTTGGGGTAGAACGGAAACGAATACAGCGGATATGTCTTGTCCCCGCCGTGTGAAATCACCGGGTATCCTCGCCCCCCATTCATGAACGGGATGCCGTGTGGCCAGAAGATACACAGCGCTTCGCCAATCAAGTCTGATTCCTTGACCGCATATCGATGCCCCGACACACCTCGCATCGGCCGACTGTAAAAGTCGAACAGACGACTGTCCTTGCTGGCTGGTGAATTGTCCCCAAACATCAGGTATTCGTCATCGTTCAGCTGAAACTCCAGGAGACTGCCAAAGGCAACTTCCTGTTCTCGCGTGTACTCCCGAAACTTCTCTGCGTAACTGGCTGGTGTTCGCATCTGAGTCGACAGGTCATTGTATCGTTTCTGGTCAACTTCAGTGATCAAGGTCGCCAGATAGGCCCAGCTGTAACCGGCTGCCATTGGATTGCTTGTCATGACGCTGGCCGGATCAAATCCAAGCACATCGTTTCGATAATAGATATCCCGTCTCAGGCGGATGTCTGAAACAGCAGCCTTCAGATTCTTTGCTGCGATTCCGGCGGGAGCAAGGTCGTGGTCGGTCGGAAGGTTAAGGTCCGGCGTTGACAATTCCGCGCGCTGAGTCAGTTCGACCGGAGCTTCATCGACCCACAGATTCAGCCGATCATCCACATTACAGAACGCGATGGAATAACCGCCGGTTCCCTGAATGCCGCATGTGCCGTCCGCCACGATAACTTCTTCTCCGCCTTCACGCGGGAGGCTTACGAGCTTCACAGAACCCGTCGAGGGCTGAATGCGGCACTGAACCGTTCTCATCCCTTCTTCCAGCTCCAGCACCAGCTCGGAATCGTCTGAGACTTCTTCCAGTGACAGCTCAAACTCGAGAGTCAGGTCGTTGACCCAATAGAGTTCATGCTCGTCGCCAATCCGGTGATCGCTGTTAAAACCGCAGAAGTCACCGATCAGCTGTGGCTGAACAGGAATGGCAATGGACTCGCCCTTTTCGGCCGCCTGCCAGTGTTCATAACCCGGGATCAGATGTCGGTATCGCAGCCACTGAAGTTCATTGCCTGTCGCACTGACGGCATACGAACGGTTTTCTGCATCGGGCTTCCATGAGTTCTCTGCCTTCGGCCAGCCACCCATCGCTGTGTCGTTCGCCATTCGAACAGCTGGAGCCCAGCGTTCTTCAGCACCGGCGGCCAGCAATGCGCGCGGCGGATTGCGGTCGTCATAGACAAGAAGCTGAATTTCCTTTTGCTTCTTCAGGTCGTCTTTGCGAAGAATCTTCCACGGTTCTTCCGGAGACTTCCGAGCATACAGGTCGCCCTGTCGAATTCTGACCGTCTCACCCGGAAGTCCAACGAGTCGCTTGATATAGTTTATGTGCGGCTCTTCCGGGTTCTTGAAGACGACAACATCAAAGCGTTTGTACCGGGACACCTGTTTGTTCACAACAATCCGGTCGCCGTTGAACACCGGCGCTTTTTCCGCGTTGTTGACGTGGCGACAGTTGGGACAAACGGACATTCGAATTCGATTGCCGTTCAGCGCGCCGGAGTCCTGGTCAATTTCCTGGCTGGCACCGACGGTGTACATCAGCGAACAGCCATCACACGTGACTTCTTTGTGACGCCCGTACAAGGTCGGGGCCATCGAGCCTGTTGGAATGACGAACGCTTCGGCTTCAAATGTCTTGAAGACAAATGCAAGAATGAATGCGATCGTCACCGCCTCCACGGTTTCTCTTGCGCTCTCCTGCTGCTTCTTTTTCTTCCTGGGTGCCGCAGGAGTGCTCACAGGAGCTTCATTCGCGGGAGTCGTTTCAGTCATGAGTTCACTCGATGTCAGTTGTGGTGCGAAACAGATTTGAGGCTGTTCGCCGGACGGGTCAGATACCTGGAAATTTCGCCAGGTGTTCCCAATCCGCCTGTTGGACGGTCAACGAATATAACGGATTCGATTCCAGTCCGGTATGCGAAGAGGCCAGCTGAACCCGCCAAACTCGATCAACCCGGGACGAGACGGCAAGTGCACCAGGAACGGCTTTCCGATCAGCAAGGCGTGCGGAACGCAGGGATCGGACCAGTTTCGACTGTCGGATGACACAGGACTGTTGTCGCCCTGAACAAAATAACAGAGTTCCGGAATTCGATAGCCTTCGTTCACCCCGTGTTTTCGCCGGCCGGGAGTGTAGAAGACATCGCGGAACATCCTGAGTTCCCGAATTCGTACCGACCCATTCACGATGCCCAGAGACCATCGCCGCTGCTGTTCGTGACGCAGGGCAATCTGGGCGGCTCGGTCCGGCTCCATCGGCTGCCCTGAAAGAGCCGACACGGTGGCCTCCAGAAAGTTCTCGGTCGAGGGGTCACGCTCCAGCACCAGTGGCTCAAAGCAAGGCTGACCATTGATCGCAATCGTCAGTTGCCGATCAAAATTCGAGACCTGAAGCAGAACGTCCTGCCGGTCTGTTGAGAGCTTTTCCGGCAGATCGCCGCGAGCCACGATCGTGCGATCATCCAGTGACATCAGCACCGCGGTCGAGGCTCGCGGATCGATGACCAGTCCATAAGTGGATGAGCCGACTGGAATGCGAACCTCCAGCAGTTCTGGCGCAGTGTCCCATGCCAAAGTTGTCTCCAGCATCAGGTCATTGACGACATACTCTGGGGACGAGACCAGTGTGTTGTATCCGTAACGATCAGTCACTGGTGCGAGGTGCGACAGGGCTGCAAGGCGAAAGACCGCGCGGCGAAACTGTTCGTTCTGTGATTGCTTCAGCAAGTCCTTCTGAAGGTCATCCGGCATCACGCCTTCGCAGCACAGAACTTCACGATCTTCGTCGTAACGAACTCGTCCCGTCCATGAAATGGGCAGGATGGAAAACCGATCGAGAAATCTTTTCCAGTCTTCCTGGCAGTCGTCCTTTGCGATCGGAGTTTCTGCCACATGATGCCCGCCATACCATCGCCAGTAACGAAAACGAATCCAGCTTGTTCCTGAATCCGTTTTGCTTGGAGTAACAGTCTCTTCAGCTACGGGCACTGTTTTCAGGCGACTGGTGTCGCAGACAAGTTCACCGTTTTCAGCGGACCAGGCATCGTCAAGCTCCCAGGGCATTTGCCACTGATCCGAATCAACAAGGTGATGAAGGTCGCAGACGGGAATGCGCATGTCGAGTTGCTGATCCCATGTCTTTCGAGCAAGTTCGCCGTTGATAAACACATCGCCATTGCGCACCTGAATCTCTTCGCCTGGCAGCCCGACGACTCTTTTGACATAGGCTTCCTCGGGTGAGGCCGGGTTGCGGAAGACAATCGTCTCCCACCGATGCGGAGCACGAAGATCGTAGGCGTGTTTCAGAACAAGGAGCTGATCGCCGTGGCTGTTGGGAACTCCACCGACATCAATATTGATCTGGTGACAGTTCGGACAGGTGGCATAACGACGAGGTCCAGAAGGTTCGATAATGGCTCCGTTGCCGGAATCCACGGAGTCATCGAACGAGACGCCAAACGCAAAACTGTACCCGCAGGATGGGCAGTGAATTCTTCGATGGAACCCCAGCAGGCCGGGTGCCATGGAGCCAGTGGAAATCAAGTATCCTTCCAGCACGAAGCTCCGCAGCACCAGCACGGCCATGACAAAAACGATCGCTCGGTCCAGCGTGATACGCAGCCCGTCACGAATCGATTTGTCAGCGTCTGAATCTGCTTTCATGCGTCGATACAGGAGTCAGGACGAATGCCGTTCTCCAGCCGCCGGATCACTGTCGATCCGTTTGCCGGGGGAAGAAGCATAGCGGATGACGAAATTTGCTGAAATTGCCATTTGGCGGATGCCCCGGCTCGTCAGGTGAGGATGAGGCAGGAGGCCGGAAAACCGATCTTTCAGGCTCAAATCCGGCAAAATCCGGCGATTTGTGATCGATTGGGAGTCGAACGCCCGAAACTTCCTGACGTAAACTGGCTGGCGGAGAGTTCCACGGCTCTCTTATACTCGTGCAGGAAAGCATGTTCCGGGGCACCCATTGGTGTGTTCACAGTTGCGGGATCGCTTTTCGTACCGTACCACATGTCGATCAAACTTCGCTGAAGACGGCGTCTGAACAGACGCGACCGGAGAACCTTCCAATGGCGGGAAATGCCCGAGGAATCGTGTTTGGATCAATGGGTGTCGGAGCCCTGATGGGAGTCCTTGCGATTGTTGATATCGCGTTGGGAATTCCATTTGGCGGTCAGGTCGTGTTTGACATCATGTTCATCCTCGCCGCCGCACTCGTGGTCTACATGGGAATCGACTGCCTGAAAGAGATTCGGTAATCGCAGGCAAGTCATTCCATGAATTGACCTGAAGCACGCTCCTGCGACATTGAATGCCGGACGAATAGCTGTGAGATTTTCGCGGAGGGGCTGGAACAGTCTTTGCGGCTTGGCCGCTCTTGAGCGACCGGTCATAGAATGACCGGGCTACGAGGGGGCGGAAATTCAATGCCTGGCTTTGTATGGCTTCCGGGGATGGGGTAACATCGCCAAAAGCAGGGGCCTTGTTTCCTGCAATTGTTGGCTGTTCTCCGCTGCGATCCGCAGCACGCTCGAATCGGAGTGATTCATGAGCCCCCAGAGATTTCTCGTGTTGCTGTTGGCTGGCGTGGTCGTTGCCGCCGGCGGTTCACAGTCCTTCGCGCAGGATCCGAAGGTGACCGTGACAGAACTCGATGCCGGGCTGATGCTTGGCACGACTCGGAACAACTGGAGCGTTCGTCTTGGGGTCCAGCTGGAATTTGAAAACACCCGGGAAGAGAACATTCGACTTCAGCC
This sequence comes from uncultured Chitinophaga sp., assembly GCA_964538835.1. Lineage (GTDB taxonomy): Bacteria > Planctomycetota > Planctomycetia > Planctomycetales > Planctomycetaceae > SXXK01. Next base: position 18,889 of record CAZIGZ010000028.1, read on the forward strand.
ATCACAGTTCTCCCTTCTGGTCGATAACCAGGCCGCTGGTTCACTGCAGGATCAATCGACGTTTTCTTCGAGCTCAGTGAAGAAGGGGGAAAAAACCAGGGGAACATGCTGGTTTACGATTCCCGTTCCGACCAACGAGCCCAGGCTTGAACTGCGCTGGGGCGGAGCGGGTGTTTCGGAAGATGGTGCGGAGAAATCCGGCGATGAAAATGAGGCAGAAGGAATTCGGATCGATGTGAACAAGGCTTTGCGAAACTTCTGCAAAGTCAGTGTCACAAAGACCGGACCGGAGCAATGCCTTGCCATCGTGTCCGTTTCCAGAAACCTGGATATTCCGTCGACATGGGTGCTTCAGGAGTCTCTGAGGCAGATTTCCCAGGATGGTGTCGAGCGAGTGATCATCACCCCGGCCGAAGGGGCCACGGTCAACCTGTTTGATGAAGTGGCGACATGGCTGTCGACCATGATTGAGCAGCCGGTCGGTTCACCGGTTCCGAATTCGCCGTTGGCTCGGCCCAGCTTTACGTTCAAAGCTGTTGCACTCGCAGGACTGACTCAGGGTGCACCGACGAGTCCGTTTCGAAATCGACGAGCGATTCGCCAGTTCCGGACGGACGACGAGGCGATTGCAGAGATGCTGACTCCTGTCTATCGTTTCATTCCGGTCGAACAGGCGATCGCCGATCTGCGCAGCACGAAGACCGGTATTCGGCGAGCGGCACTGGCGGGTGCCATCGACCGGCTGACAGAATCTCAGGCCGAAGCCATCATGGCTCAGGCAAAGTCTGGGTCCGAAGACCTTCAAATGGAAGTCGCTTCGTATCTGAATCTGATCCCGGGGACTCAGGCGGTGGATGCTCTCAGGCAGCTGAGCCTGAAGACGGACTCCAAAGTCGCCCCGGTCGCTTTGACGGGGCTTGCAACAAGCCGCGACGAATCTGCAGTCGGTGCGATGGCTGAAGTCTGGGAAGCCGGAGCCGACAGGCCTCTGCTTCGCTCAACCGCCGTGCTTGCGATGGTGCGAGCCGATGATGATCGCTGGATACCTCTTGTCGCTTCGTTCGTGGATGCGGAATTGATCAAGGCAGCGGCGGGAGAGTCCGGGACATCGCCTCTGGAGCACTTTACGGAAGCACTCGAGTTCCTGCGCCAGCGTCAGCACAGTGACACGCTCCTTCGAGTTCGCCAGCAGATCTCCAAAGTGAGCGTTCCGGCATTTCAGGATTCGCTGATTGAATACCTGAATCGCAGTAATCGCACGGAAGACCGGGAACTTCTCCGAACCGTCGTCAGCGGACGCATGAAGGCCGGTCAGATTTCGTCACCCGTTCGATATGCAGCGATACAGATTCGTGATTCTGCGTGGACGGAGCCCCTTCTGCAGGAATACCGCAAGGTCAGTGAGACTCGAAGTATGGATCGAGTCTCGCTTCATGCGGCATTGCTGTGTGCATCCAGAGAACAGCTGGACTCGCTGCTGAAGGATCGTTCGTCGCTTCCGGTGAATGCTCGAGGCGAACTGCTGACCTATCTGTATTCGATTGAACATACTGAATGGAAAAAGCTGGCGATCGAAATGCTGGCCACTGGCAACAACGAATCATCCGTGGCGGTTCAGCTGCTGGCACAGGATGCCTCCGAAGAGTCCTTGAAGATCCTTCGAACCAGACTCGTGGATTACGTCCAGAGCCTCGAAGGGACTCCCGATGCCTCGGTGGAGGGCCAGCATCATCTGCAGTTGCTGCTGTCACATCTGGCCGCGTTCGTCCATCCGGAATGCCGCAGATCGATGAACCAGATGACGCGTTCATCCAACGATTTCGTTCGCGAACGCGCCGTTGCCCAGGTCGAGAATGCTCGGCGGCGATCACCGGCCTATCGGAATCTTGTGGAGGAGTATCAGCTTCGCAAAGCCGGTCAGGAAACCGAAGCTCTGGCCGCTCTGGAACGAGGAATCAAGGCGGACCCGTTTCTCCCTGAGGTCTGGATTCGCCGCGCATCGTCCCGAATGCACAAGGGCAAGTTTGAAGAGTCAATGGCAGACCTCGAGGAAGCGGAACGGCTCTCTCCGGAAGACTCGGAAGTGCTGAGTATGATCGCGCTGGTTCTGGTTCGGCTCGGAAAAACGGAAGATGGATTGAAGGCCGCTGAAGACCTGATCGCACAGGGACCGAAAGACTGGACGGGGTTGTACAATGGTGCCTGTGCCTATTCCCGTGCGACGGAGAACTCAGCCGTCTCTGCGGAAGACAAAACAAAGTATGCGGACCGGGCGATGGTGCTGCTGAACCTGACAGCCGATCAGAAGTTTGGTGACCACGAACATCTGGTCGTCGATGAAGATCTGATTTCACTCCACCAGCACCCGCAATGGTCCGCAGTGGTTGACCGAGTCAAAGCGAATGCGGCCGCGGCCGGCAAACAGTAGTTTACCCGCGCCCGGAGAGCTTCCACGACAGGCGAACCTGTCTGATTCTTCGGAAAACACTGCATCCCGGTCGATGGCTCTTTCGATCATCTTCAGTGTGAGCCAGACTCTGTTTACAGCAGCCTCCAGTTGCATCTGCCGCCGATTTCCCTCCAGTTCAATCCCACCCGCTTGAATTCCACCGACAGACGTTCGCCCACGGAATTCAACACCTGCCATCTGTTTTCGGAGACCCCCGAATGAGCCTGTCACGTCGTGCGTTCCTGTGTGATCAGGCGATGGGGTTTGGCAGCCTCGCTTTGGCATCGTTGCTCGCCGGAGAAGCCTCTGCGTTTGCATCACCGCCGGAAGTGAAGACTCGGCCCGATCATTTCGACATGAAGCCAAAGCCACCAGGATCATCGGCACGTGCGACGGCGATGATCTCTATGTTCATGCACGGCGGGCCGTCTCATGTGGACCTGCTTGACCCGAAGCCCGAACTGACTCGGCTGAGCGGCACGGATTTCTCCGGCGAAGTGGTTTACAGCTTCGTCAATCGAGCCAGCAAGAAGCTGATGGGCAGTCCATGGAAATTCCGTGCTCACGGACAATGCGGGACTCAGGTGTCCGAACTGCTTCCTCACACGGCCGGCATCGTCGACGACATCTGCGTCATTCGGTCTATGCATACCGGGTTCAACGGTCATGAAGTTTCGATTCGCTACATGAACGCCGGGATCCCCGCAGTGACAGGTCGACCTTCTCTGGGTTCGTGGGTCACGTACGCACTCGGCTCCGAGTCACAGAATCTGCCATCGTACATGGTCCTGACGGATCCGGGCGGACATCCCGTGGACGGCGTTCTGAACTGGTCGAGTGGCTGGATGCCCGCGCTGTTTCAGGGAACGGTCCTGCGCCCTCAGGAGCCGCGCATTCTGAATCTCGACCCGCCCCCGCATCTGTCCGGAATTCCTCAGCGTCAGAACCTTCAGCTGCTGAATCAACTGAACCGTCTTCACCTGGCTCGTTATCCTGGCGAAGCAGATCTTGAGGCGAGGATCGCGAGTTACGAACTCGCCGCGCGCATGCAGACGGCCGCACGAGAAGCTCTGGATATCAGTCAGGAAACCAAAGCGACACAGGAAATGTACGGTCTCGATCGCGACGAAAGCCGTGAATACGGAACGCGCTGTCTGCTGGCTCGGCGACTTGTCGAACGCGGCGTTCGTTTCGTGCAGCTGTTTCTGGGCGGTCAGCCGTGGGATACTCACAACCACATCCGCACAGGGCTTCCGGCCATCTGTCGCCGAACCGATCAGCCCGCTGCCGCACTGGTGAAAGACCTGAAGCAGCGAGGACTTCTGGAAACAACGATCGTGCACTGGGGAGGCGAGATCGGACGCCTGCCGGTCACTGAGAATCACGGCGACGAAGCCGCTTCAGGTCGCGATCACAACGGCCAGGGATTCAGCACTTGGATCGCCGGTGGCGGCTTCAAAGGAGGACTGACCTACGGCGAAACAGATGAGCTTGGTCATTCCGCCGTGGTCAATCGAGTGACCCCGAACGACTACCAGGCGACGCTCTTTCACCAGTTCGGGTTCGACCATTCCAAACTGACCTTCCTCCATAACGCCCGCCTTCAGACGATCACGGATCAGCGGGAATGCAGGGTTGTGTCGGAGATCCTGAGCTGACGCAGGCGACCCTTCGGCGGTGCGGCACCGGACGGCTTGCGCCGTTTCGCAAACCGGGTTGTCGAATTTTCTGTGGAGTGCTACCACATGCCAATGGCGCGGCCGGGGCTGGCGTGAGCGTCGCGGATGCGAGTGGCGGCGAACAGGAAGTAACTCTTCGCGGGGAGGTTTCCGACATTGTTCAGGAACTCAATCCCGACCATGTCTGCGCTTCCGAGCGCCCAGTAGGTCATGGCGGCCTGCTTCGGGTTGACTCCCCCAAGGTCCGGCGCGTCCGTCGCAACACATCGGATTCCTCGTCGCTTCAGCAACTGAATGGCGGCAGCATCTGGTGCGGCCCAGCCTTCAGATTTTCCTGTCAGAGGATCAGCCCACACGCCTTTGTCATCAGGAGCCGCTTTGAAATGTCGATCGAGGTGGCCTGTTCGAAAGATCACAATCTGGCCCGCGTGAAACTTCCCGTTCTTCTGCTCATCCAGTTCCAGCAGTTCCGTGGTGATGACAGGTGACGCTGGCCACTGAGCTTCATTCGTGGTTCCTGTCAGTGCTGTCACGTCCACGATGCGAGCTTCTCCACAGGTCCAGTCCAGAGGAACCTGCTCTGCTGTTCGGCTGCTGAATCCTCGCTTGCCGAACTTTGCTTCATACTCTTCCAGCCATCCTCTTACTTCCGGGCTGTATTCGACCTGTGTTCCCTCTGGAGGAAGTGCGAACGACGGAGTGATCAAATGAGTCCCGGCGGTGGCGTCCATCAAATGAGTATGGTGCCAAAGGTCCAGATCAGGCGAATACAGAAAATCCACCTTCACATACACCTGGCGATGTCGTCCGGCGAGCGAACCAGGATGAGTCACCGGATACTTCATATCAAGGACCGGTGACAAGTCCACAGCTCGCTTGTTCTTCGCAGCATCGATCAGCCGTTTCGGAAGTTCACCGCCCGTGATCGCGAAGGCTCGCGTTTCCGAATAAGGTCCATTCGCATGGCGAGGCGACAACATGCAGTAGAAGGCTCCTGTCGAAGGAAGCTGACCAAGCGACGTTGCTCCCTCCGTCCAGATCATGCCATGCCGCAGTCCGGCGTAATGAGTCGGCTCTGCCAGATTCGGCATCGGTCCCATACTGGCACTGTCGGTGCCCAGCGTCATGACGCCACGAGTCGCCAGGAACTCCATCGTCTCCGGACCGGGATCGGGATAACCTGGTGCTTTGCGATCCACAACGTCCGCGATGTACCGATGGCCTTCCGGGAACGGGCGATAATATTGATCGGAATAGTCGCTTCGGAACAGCACAACATCGCCAAAGCCAACCTTGCGGTGCTGCTTTTCAAACTCTTCCACGTCGGATGGCATCACCAGCGGACTCACGCCATTAGCGGCTTTGTCCAGCAGCTGGCGAACATCCACGATGCAGGCTTCGCCACCAAACTGCCACGGTTCAATCTTGTCGGTCCAGGCGAGCCCAAACGGTCCGGACTTTTCTCGCTTGAGTTCCGGACGGACCACCGAATGCGGAGGCACGTCCATCTGAGTTCCCGTGTTCCCGTCAATCAGCAACACATCGATATTGTAGACGCTCGACGGCCCCGCCTGCTGTTCGTGAATCAACTGAAACCTGGGAAACGGATGGGTCGGCCAGGTCGCCGGATACTCGGGCGCGACCAGCAGAGAACAGTCAACGAACCGAGTCTCCTGGGCTTCCACTGAGGACGCTCCAGCCAGCAACAGCGCGTACGCAAACAGCAAACTGCATGACAAGCGGATCATGCCGAAGTTCTCCGTGGGAAAGAGGACGTTTCGCAGATTCGAACACCAAGTCGAGCAGACAAGCGGTCAGGAATCGTCTGCTCGACCTTTTCGTCAAAGAACCAAAGATGCTCAGCCTTTGAGCCAGTCCGTAATTTTGTTGCGATTCTCAAGCCAGGTGATGGAGGCACCGGCCGCTGCATAAGCCTGAGCTGTCAATACGGCCGAGGATGCGGATTCGCCGGCAACGGCAAGCTTTACCGGAGCACACAGGGCGAGGATCGCAGGAACGTCGCCGTACTTCACCGCACCGGGCAGAAGATTGACGTCGCGAATTTGTGTGATCGAAGCAAAGCGATATCCGGCCGTGTCCACAGCGGCACTTGCCACCCTGGATCCGGCAATCGCGCAGGCGGCGGCGACCATCGGGCCGGCACCATTTACGCCGACCAAATGAACTCGCTCTGGTTTCTGAGCATGGTAAATCGTTGAAGATGTCAGCGTCAGAATGTCGTGGACTCGCTGACTGAACAATGGGTGATTGTAGCCAAGCGTGTATCCTGCAAACTCACGAGGATTGTTCACGATCGGCATCTGGGACACTGGCTTGCCGTCATCCGTGAAGTCGCCCGTCAGGTACAGATCAATCGCGCCAATGGCATAGCCGGCCTTGATTAGTGTCTGTAGGTCGGCAATTGGCTTGCCTTCAGACTCATAGGCCTTCTTCTTTCCTTCGCCATCGATCCAAAGGACAACCTGCTTGTTCCAGTTGGCCGGAAGGAAGTAAACGGTCGGGAGTACTTCGCCCTTTGCTGTCAGCTTTAGATGTCCGGTGTACTCGGTGAAGCCATCACGCTCTGTTTCGGTGAGCGTTTCGAATTCTGTCGCACCTGCATCGGGCAGTGACCGACCAATCATCACCTCCAGCGCGCCGCCGATGACTTTGCGGAACTCCGCAAGCTTGCCGGGGTTTGCGGGGGCAACGGCCGCGATCTGTTTCTGTGACGCGGCGTCCAGTGACTGCAGCAAACGCACTTCGGCAGCTTCTGACGTATCCGGTGCCGGATGATTAGCGTCGAAGACCGTGGCTTCTTCGCGAGTCAGAGGAACATACTCGCGTTCGGCAATCTCTTTGATGCCAAGGTTCAGAGTTCGGTTGAAGAACTCGTACATCATCATGCGACTTGGGTGATTGTAGTTGTGCGGAAACTTGAAGTACTTCGCCTGAACGTTGTCCGGCACGCCCATCATTGCGTAATGCTTCTTCAGTTCCGGCAGGCCCTTCGTTTCAATTTCGACCGTCCAGTCGTCGGCGCCGGTCATGGCAATCGGCCGAGGAGCCGCGAGTGCAGCAAACTCAATGTTGCCCGTGTTGACTCGAAGGTACGACGCGTTTTCACACGTGCATCCTCCCTGCATTGCGGTCGAAACCATCACGGCCGGAAACGCTGCAGTGACTCGTTCATCCAGTGCTGTCAGGATAAAGGTCTGAGTTCCGCCGCCGCTTGCACCCGTCACGCCAATGCGTTTCGTGTCACAGTCAGGACGGGACGTGATCCAGTCCAGTGCTCGGATGGAATTCCATGTCTGCAGTCCCATGGCGTTCAGGCATCGCAGTTCTGACTGAGCACTGAACATGCCCCAGTGATCCGGAGAACTCAGATTCGGTCGCTGCTTCGCAAAACCATGAGCCAGCGCCTGAGTCAGTGAGCTGCCGTCGGCGTATCCAAGCATATCATAGATGAAGACCATGCAGCCCATGCGAGCCAACTGGACGCAGCGGGACTGAAGCGGATGCCGGCCGATCGATTCAAAGATCTCCCCGCCTGACGCCAGTTCCTTCTTCAGCTGATCAGCCCCATGATCATGAAAACGTCCGTTCTGCCAGTGGCCATGAGGGCACAAAACGGTTGCCATCTTTGCAGACGGGTTCTTCGGAAGGTACAGACTTCCGGTGACCAGAAGCCCCGGGCTGCTTTCAAAGATCACGCGATCCACCGTGTAGTCATCTCGTTCGACTCGCCCGTGAACCGTCGCCTCGATCGAAGGACGTTCGGGCATTGGCCACAGCCCGCAGGCAACTTTCATCTGGCGAATGACATAGTCCTTACGCTTGTTCCATTCTTCGACCGAGCCAGAGGGAGTGAACGGAAAATAGCCGTTCAGATCCTTCAATGCTCCAAGACGAGCGTCGTTTGGTTTGGCGGGAGCGGACGCTCCCGTCATGGTTGCAAACAGCGCTTCAGGCGCCGTGAGGCCTGCGGCGGCCAGAGACGCAGAGAACTTCAGCAACGATCGGCGACTGACGGAGGGTGATGACATAATCAGAAGTCCTTGAAGAGACGGTGGGGATTGCGGGGAAGGAAGTGTGAGGTCAAGCGATTCGCAGAAAATGGCGAGGAGCGATTACGGGATCGGAGCGCAGCGATCCAGTCTTCGAATGTAGAGATTGCGATACCATACCTCGCTGCCATGATCGGTCAGCATGAGTCGGCCGCTGTGATTGGTTCCGAATCCTGCTTCCGATCGGAACTTGCTCTTCTGAATCGCGTCCTGAAATCGTGGCGAATCATCGCGTTCATCGATGATCAGGTTTCCGTTCATCCAGTGGCGAATGCGATGGTTCTGAACAATGATGCGGCCAACGCTGAAGCTGGCAGGGTCAGCGTACTTTCGTTCCAGAATCGGACTGGACTTGTCAAACACGTCGTAAAGTGACGCCGTGTAGTGCTTCGCGGGGAGCTTCGGGAACGCCGCGTCATCCTGAATCTGGTACTCGCAGCCAAGCCAGGAGTTTCCAAACTTCGCAACTCGATACTTGATTCCGCTGTTACCTTTCTCCGAGATTCGAAACTCGAACCACAGGTCGAAATCCTGGTACTCTTCGCGAGTTACGATGTTGTTGCCCTTGCCTGCCAGGTGCAGCGTGCCGTCGTCGTCGAACTGCCAGCCGGACTTCACATCTTCGCCATTTGGCAGCATCCACTGACTAAGACTTCGATCCTTCAAAAGATCTGAATACTGTTGAGCCAACACGGAGTTGAAGTTGGCTGAGATCACGCAAAAAATCAGCAGGAGTGCCGAAGTACGCATCAGTGGGCCTTGTCGTCGGGATAAAGCGAGGCAGGAAAAACGCAGAACCGGGATTCTGAAGGAGCGTTCTTCCGTGTGCAAATCGACGCAGGGCAGCGGATTGAACTGTGGGCAAAAAAAATCCCGGAAGCAGCGAATCCCAGGGGGGCGGAGGACTCTAGCTGCTTCCGGGGGCGATTGGCTTTGATTTGCAACCTGATTCCCAGGCTGCAAGCAACGAGACGAACAGTAGCGCTAACTGAAAAACAGGTCAATAGGTGTTCAGACGTCTGATTTCGACCAAAACCGCCCATCTTCCCATGGCGACTGGCTGTGAGCTCCGACGAGCGCCGCTAGCAGCAGAATCTGCCGGAAATCTCGCAAAACGCTGGAAACGCTGAGCGTGGCGTCTCGACACCGCACTTCTCCCGACGTCAACACAGGGGGGGCTGGGTCGACTTTTTTTCCACGGGGGACTTTCACTTTTTCAACGATTCTTCGCATTGAAGCAGTCAGCTTGAGTTGGGATGCCATGCTGTCGATAGCTAGATGGCAGCTGTACAGCAATGGACTTACACCATCAGAACTTTCCCGATGTGCAGCCCGGGGGGCACACCATGTTTGGCTTCAAAGCAATCCCGCTGACCGGCAGTGCTGCAGAGCATTCTGTCGGCGCTTTTGCGGGAATGATGCGTTGGGCCACGGTGATCCTGGCTCTGTGCGTCGGCTCGCCAAACTCCATAGAAGCAGGTGATGGCTGGCGCAAGACGGGAACTCCGAAGGCCCTTAAGCCGACTCCGGTGACAACGACCGCCCCGGAAAGCACGGCGTCAGCATCGAAAGGCGATGTTTCGGCACCGCGCGTTCCTTCACCGGAACAACGAATGCCAGCTGTGACATCTCGAAGCCAGACGGATCGTGATCGCGTTTCGACATCGTCAAAGCAACCATCAGCGCGAAGGAGCACTTCAGCTTCGTGGCATACGACTGGCAGCGAAACCACCAGTCGGACATCCGCACGCACAGAGGTGCAGGCCGTTTCCAGCAGGCCTGCTGCCTCGACCATTCGACGAACGTCCGGGCAGGTCGCATCACCGGATCCCGCGCGTCCCGATCGTCTTCAGGATGGACCGGCGGACGAAACTCCGGAGCGTCTGATTCAGGGAAGTCCGTTTCAGCGTCGACAAACTCTGCCTGCGGACGCGGCCCCAGTGCCGGGTGATGCGAATGCGGCCATGGGCGAAGCGGGTCTGCAGTTGCCGGCCGCTGATCCAGAGATAGCACCAGGCGAGGATGTTGAAGACTCACCGGTTGCGGATGAAGCGTCCTCTCCGGTTCCGCATGGTGAGCTGACTGTGGACAAAGATTGCGTTGTGAATATTCCGTTCAGCAACTCGGACACCGTGGTCACTGGCAAGGACCTTGAGCTGTGCATTTGAGAACTCGACCGTCCACTGAAGCAGGTGCAGATCGAAGCCCATATTCTGGAAGTGGACCTTTCCGCAGAGTACCGGCATGGTGTGAACCTGGAAGTACTTTCCGATGTCTCTGGTTCTCGACTGTTCCTGAAGACGCCTGGTTTCGGGAGGAGCTCCAGCAGTCCAGCAATGCTGTTTGGCATTGATGGAAACAATGTGGACGGTCTTCTGGATGCGTTGAAGGCAACCGTTGATGCACTCACGCTGGCATCACCTCATGTGCTTGTGACTCATGGACAGAAAGCGAAGATCCAAATCGGCGGGAAGATCGGTTATTGCCAAAGCACCACAACGGAAACAAGCACAGTGCAGGGCGTGGGGTTTCTCGACGTGGGAGTCGTGCTGACGGTGCCCCCTGACATCGGCGCCGATGGTCAGATTCTGATGAAGGTAAATCCGGAAGTGTCGGATGGAGAGATCAACCAGAAAACTGAACTTCCGGTCGAACAGATTACGACCGTCAATTCGACTGTGCTGTTGAACGACGGCCAGGGGATGGTGATCGACGGCTTGATTCGTGAAGTCGCTGATGATCAGCGAGCGAAAGCTCCGCTGCTGGGTGAAATGTGGATGGTGGGCAAGGTCTTCCAGAGCGTACGCCAGATCCGGTCACGCAAAGAAGTCATCGTGGTGCTTGTCCCGCGGATTGTGGAATGTCCTTGTCCGACCAATGATCGGCAGAACGTGCAGCTGGATCGGGTTCAGACACCCATCTTCCACGGTGAATTGCAGAGAGAGTATCGCCCGTGGGAGCCGGAGCTGCCGGAGGTTCACTACCGTCCGCGAGACTGGAAGAAGGCATTCGACGAGTTCCGTTCTTTGGAAGGGATGCGGCTGACCTCCGAACAACCGCGTACCATGGATCCTTGCCTGCATGGCTGGGAAATCTATGCCGATGAAGCGGGAGTCACGGTCACCGTCGAGCCGGAAGGGACGGTGTCTGGTCCCCCGATGGTGCCTCCGGAAGTTCCGCCTGTGCCAATGGAATTTGACCGCGCCGAGGGCTCGGCACATTCTTCAAAAGTGCTGCAAATCCCGCGTGAAGCCACCTCGGAATCCGGGGTACATCAGACATCCGGAACATCGGGGTACCGCGGGGCGAATCGGCAGAAGTCGCCGGATCGCGAAAATCAGGCTTTTCACGAGACGAAACAGAAGTCAGAATTGCCAGCGTCGTCGAGTTCCGTTTCAACGCAACGGCGAGCATCTGCGGTGGGTAGAGCCTCCAAGGGTCAAAGACTTCGTTAGCATTGGATGACGGTTGAAATCAATGACACGGCTGTTGGTTCATTTTGAAGCATTCAGGCGGACAACGGGTCCGCAGATTTTACGGTACTGATGAAAGGCCCTCTGTACTTCGAGTGTTCTCATGCCAAACGAACTTCCCCTGCCAGATGATCTGCAGAAATTGATTGAGAAGCGAAGTGGTAAAGATCGACGACGTCGAAACGAAGTTCGTTCCGACGACGATGATAGTGCCAATCGAAGAGCTGGACTGGACCGAGACCGGCGGCAGAAAAAGAACTACCGCGATCTCCTGTACGATGAAGATGACGAATAAACGCTGTTCGTCGACTTCGTTAGACCCGCCAGCGCCAAGGTGCTGTTGTGTTCCTGGATCTGATCTGTTTCCGGATCAGAAATTCGGGCACACATGACATCAAGGTGATCGTTCACTTGAGATGACATCAGGTGGACCAATCGCTTCGTCGACATTACTTGAAGAAATCAGAACCTGATCCGAATGTCACAAAAGCCTGACGGCTATCGCCGGTCAGGCTTTTTTTGTCGCCGCAACGAAGAAGCCACATTGCCGCGACCATCTTCCTCCGTCCATGCTCGTTTGGCGAGTGGAAGGTACAAGCACCCCGGCCTTCGATGGCCTCGCTTCACGCTTTCCAGTTCTTCAACGCGTTGTCGAGTGCGACTTCGATCGGGGTGATGGGCAGGCCGGCGTTGACGGCTTTTGTGCTGTCCAGAACACAGTTGGAGCGAGGAGCGCGTGCGGCGATGGTCATGAACTGATTCTCGGAATCAAAGAACTGGAAGTTCTTGTCGCTGAGTCCATACTTTTTGATCAGTCCGACAACCTGCCGTGTGGTGACAAAACCCGGATTGGTCAGGTTGTAGATGCCAAACGGAATTCGCTTCGTCCAGCTCGCAACGCAGCAGTCTGCAAATTCATCCAGGTGTGACAGGCTGTTGGTGGCTTCCAGCAGGCGATCATAGCGCATCATCTTGGTGATGTAGTTCCGCGGTGAGTTCTGTTCGTTGAACGGAATCCGCAGTCGCCAGATATAGCAGTTTTCCGCGTCCTGAAGAACTTCTTCTCCGAGCGCTTTGCAGCCAGAGTAGAAGCTGCAGTTGTTCTGACGGAACGAGAAGTTCGGCGGGTCGAGTTCCGTGAAGCCCAGACCGTCGGCTCGAGTGCCAGTGAAGATGCAGCCGGACGACACATGTCCCCAGGGAATCTGGGCGGCTTCACAGGCGGCACGAATTGTTCCCGGCAGCACAGCATTTCCCGCCAGGCAGTCCGTCTTTTCGTCTTCACATTTGTCGACGTTTGGCTGGCCAGTGTAGCCCGCGGCGTTGATCAGGAACTGAGCCTTCGTGTCACGAATCAGCTTGATCAGTTCATCACGCTGCGAATAATTCACCTGACTTCTGGAAACGGTCTGGCTGGCAAGTCCTTGCCTGGCAAGTGAGCTGGCAAGAGCTTTGCCAACGTAGCCGGTTCCACCCAACAACAGGATCATGTTCGACTTCCTTTGTTCATCACTGTGCTCATCCTGACTTTGGCGACTGGTAAGGTCTTGTCAGCGATTCGTCGGCCCTTGTTCGGCACGGAGGCCGTGGATCAGGTGAAGATTTCCGACCGGCGGGTTTCCATTATAGCCGGATCCCCCGCTCGGTCGATTTGGCAACTATAGCCCGCAATCTGTGTCCAGGTGATCGAACATTAGCAGCTTGATCCAAACTGAAACACCCTGACCTGAACTCGTGGGAAACTCAATCTCGGAATAACCGTTCTAACCGTTTCAGTTGTGACGCCATGCCGATTCTCGCCAAAGAGCCTGATCTCTACCCGGAGAATCTGTTCGAGAATTCGATCGTGACTCCGCAGGATGAGCACTGGTTTGCCATGTACACCCTGGCACGCCACGAAAAAGAACTGATGCGTCAACTGCGAGATCAGAAGATTGCACATTACGGCCCCATGGTCGCTCAGCGAAAGCGCAGTCCTCAGGGACGCATTCGAACCAGCTGGGTGCCGCTGTTCACGGGCTACGTCTTTGTTCGTGGCGATGAAGTGGCTCGACACAACGCTGTTTCCACAGGCTGCATTTCCCGTTGCCTGCCGGTCTCGATGGCCGAAGAGCTGGTGACCGATCTTCAGAAGATCCGCACGTTGCTTCTGAACGGAACTGAGGCTCGACCGGAACCCAAACCTGTCGTCGGCCGAACGGCCATTATTCGCCGTGGAGCGATGGCGGGACTGAAGGGAACCGTGACCAGGGTCAACAACGAACATCGCCTGACGGTGCTGGTCAATTTCATGCAGCAGGGCGCCTCCGTGCTGGTCGATGAAGCGGACGTGGAATTGCTCTAGGCCAACGGTCTCGCATCCAGCGCCGGTCGACCGAATTGGTCCCCCATTTCCGTCATTCCCGCGCAGGCGGGAACCCAGAACTCATTGCCCTTTGCCCCATCATTGCCAGGGAAGCTTGCCGGTCGTCAGCCAGTAGCCCCAGATCACGCAGCATGTACCGCCGACGAAGATTCCCACCAGAGCGTGAAGGCTGCCCTTCGCGGCTTTGTTTCGGAAGCGATACCAAAGTCCGACCAGGCCAAGAACAAACGCGACTGCTCCCAGCGGGCACGTCACTTTTGGATACGGAATCAGGCTGAAGACGCCCAGATAGTACCCAATCAATGCGGGCAGATTGCGATAGGGAATAATGCCCCCGGTGGCGTCCGCCTTTTCCTTTTCACGACGAACCACAACGGGTGCTGGCGGAGCAGCCGGCTCTTCCGATTTCTGCAGCAGAGCTCCACACTCAGGACATGATCCTGCGGCTTCGGTGATCGACTTGCCGCAAACCCAGCATTTCATGGCCTGTCACCTTTGCCCGAGGAATGTTGTCGAAAGTGGTTCCCGCTGGAGTCTATGCGGGCCGCGAATTCTGCACCAGCTTTGAAAAGACGGGCTTTCCGCCTCCACGAGAATCCGTCGTTTGGCTGAGTTCGTGGTACACTCTCCGACCTGATAAACTCACAGAGGACACGGATCTTTTCCTTTCAGATCATCTGGTTCATTCCATGACTGTGTTATTCCCTGAACCATCGGCAAGCGCTGACAAGCCGATCGTTAACATTTCCTGCTACAAGTTTGTCCGGTTCGACAACCTTGAAGAACGCCGGGCGGCCATTCGCCGCCGCGCGGTAGAGCTGAACCTGAAGGGCACGGTGCTGCTGAGCGAAGAGGGCATTAACCTGTTCGTGGCCGGGCCAAAAGATGCGATCGACAGCTTTGTGGAATTTCTTCGCAGCGATCCCGCGCTGGCGGATCTTCAGCCCAAGGAAAGCGTCAACCAGTACCAGCCGTTTAATCGAATGCTGGTGAAGATCAAGAAGGAGATCATTTCCTTTGGCATCGACGGCGTTGAGCCCGGGACTCGGACGTCGCCCAAACTGCCGGCTCGCGAATTGAAACGCTGGCTCGATGAAGGTCGTCGTCTTCACCTGCTGGATACTCGTAACGATTACGAAGTCGGCATTGGGACATTCGAAAACGCGATCAATCTTCACATCGACCACTTTCGTGAATTCCCGGATGCGGTGGCTCAGCTGCCTCAGGACATGAAAGATGAACCAATTGTTATGTTCTGTACTGGCGGGATTCGGTGCGAGAAGGCTGGACCGTTTATGGAAATGGCGGGCTTCCGCAACGTCTACCAGCTGGACGGCGGTATCCTGAAGTACTTCGAAGAAGTTGGCGGTGATCACTGGAACGGTGAGTGCTTCGTCTTTGATCAGCGAGTCGCTGTTGATCCGTCGCTGCGAGAAACCGGCACGACGCAATGCTATATCTGTCAGGCGGTGGTGACTCCGGAGCAGCAGCAACTGCCCGAGTATGTGCCAGGCAAGTCGTGTCCGTCGTGCTTTCGTTCGGAAGAAGAGCTGCGGCTTCTTCGTCTGGAGCAGAGACATCAGCAGATTCGAAAGATCACCGAGCCGCTTCCGGGAAGCCGCCCGGCTCTGAACCGACGCCCGTTGAACGTTCCGCAGCGATGCGCGGGGATGACGCTGATCGATTTTCTGACCACCGTGCATCCTCAGATCTCCCGCGAGGAATGGCTGACGCGGATTCAGGAATCCAGGATTGTCCCTTCGACGTCGACTCGGCGACGACGAGGTCGCAGGCCTGGCGACGAAGTGTTGCCGTTATCCGAAACGCGAGTCGTCAACGAAGGCGAGCGATTTGATCAGCTGGAAGAGCAGTCCGTCGAGCCCGATGTGAATGCGAATGTTCGCTTTCTGTACGAGGACGATGAGTACATTGTCATCAACAAGCCGGCACCACTCCCGGTGCATGCCTGCGGACGATTCCACCGAAACACGCTGCGGTATTTTCTGAACGAGATGTACGCTCCCCAGCGTCCTCATATCGTACATCGACTCGATGCGAACACGTCGGGCGTGATGCTGCTGTGTAAACGCAGTCGAGTCGCCACGATTGTTCAGAAGCAGTTCGAGAATCGTACCGTCAAGAAGGTCTATCTGGCTCGAGTCATCGGACATCCGTCGAGTGATCACTTGGAATGTCGCGAGTCGCTTGGGAAGGAGCCTGACCAGGGCGGCGTGAGGCTGATCGATCCGTCCGGCGACGATGCCCATACAGAGTTCACCGTGCTGCATCGTCTGGCGGACGGAACATCGCTGCTGCAGGTGCATCCTCATACGGGACGCACGAATCAGATCCGTGCCCATCTCTGGTCCATGGGCCTGCCGATTTGCGGCGATCCGGCCTATTTGCCAAATCAACAGCTCGGGCAGAATCAGACTCTGTTGCCAACGGATCCGCCGATGTGTCTGCATGCGTTGAGCCTGGAGCTGCAGGATCACACGGGACAAACTCGCGTTTTTGAAGCACCAGCTCCAGCATGGGCGCAGGCGGCTTTTGTTGCTGAAAGTCAGGAATAGCCAATGGCCATCGCGTTTGATTCTGCGACACAGCAATCCGCCGACCATCTGATTGAACTCGGCTTGCAGGAAGACCTGCGGGAACGAGGTGATCTCACGTGCCAGTCGACGATTTCCGAAGACCTTGTCGCATCGGTGAACATCATATCCCGACAGACGGGCGTTCTTTCGGGGCTCGTCGTTATTCCCGCCGTCTTCAAGCGACTGCCTGGTGATGTTACCTGGACGCTGCATCTTCAGGACGGCGATCGAGTCTCGCGCGGAAGCCTTGTTGCAACGATTTCCGGTCCCGTGCGAAGTCTGCTGATTGGTGAGCGGACGGTTTTGAACTTCCTGACGCATCTCAGCGGGATCGCTTCACGAACAGCGGAATTCGTGCGAGCCATCGAAGGAACGAAAGCCGTCATCCTCGATACTCGAAAAACGCTCCCGGGTTATCGGCTGCTGCAGAAGTATGCCGTACGATGCGGCGGCGGAACGAATCACCGCATGGGACTTTATGATGGCGTCCTGATCAAGGACAATCACCTTGCCGCACGCGGAGACGCCTCCTGCGCGTCGGCCGTTGCGGATGCTCGCAGCTTTCTGAAAGCCCAGCACCTGCCACCGGTCGTTGAGATCGAAGTGGACTCACTGGAACAGCTCATGGACGCTCTTGCTCAGAAGCCGGACATCGTGCTGCTGGACAACATGGCGCCGAGTCAACTGGCGGAGGCTGTGGCGATTCGAAACCAGGAGTCGCCCGCCACACGGCTTGAAGCGTCCGGAGGCGTGACGCTTGAAACGGTCCGTGCCATTGCGGAAACGGGAGTCGACCGCATCAGTATCGGCGGTCTGACTCACTCTTCGCCGGCACTTGACCTGGGCTTTGACTGGCCATGGAAATAGGCGTGATTCATGCCTGCGAAAAGGCGTGAGTGGACTCACGCCTTTCCTGCTGGCCCAGTCAATTACGCCCAACGGCAGAGTGATTCCACGTAGGCTGCCGAACCATCACGCATCCAGCCATCGAGCTGTGCAGGATCCTTCAGCTGCCGACCGCGAACCGTGGGAACTCCCAGGAAGGCACTTTGAACGTCGTTCAAGGCTGTCATATCGCCCCAGAGCTTTTCGAACTGTGAGACGGGGAAGACGTCTTCCTGACCGTGCCCCCAGCGTTTCTTCACATCCTTCAATGTGATGTAACTCGGCAGTCGCCGCGCCAGGTTGCGGATGGCGGCATCGACGGCTTTGGAATCGGCCAGGCGATCACGAGTCAGATCGAAGATGGCCAGCAGGCGATCAAGATCAATCCATGTCGTCAGCGTGTTGTACCAGGTCAGTTGAAACTCATCTTCTTCCCTTGGCATCGCGAGCCCTTCCACCAGACGGACGCGACCATCCACGCGAGCCAGCCCGCCGCCTCGATCATCCAGGCGGCGGCAGATGACTTCGAAGCTGAGATCTGCACCGGATTCAATGTGCAGTCCGAGACAGCCAGGATCCAGGGATGCTCCCAGAGTATCAATATTGTGCAGCATCAGATACTTCAGCTGAGGCCGCTCGCTGATCATCTGCAACAGCGTCCCGTTGCGGATCATGTTCGGAATTTCGTACCAGTGCCCGACCGGATGCAGACACTGCAGAGGAAGGTTGTCGGTGTAGTCGGAAGCTTCACCGGACGAACGAGCCCAGTTCATCAAAGCGGCTCGAAGACTGGTGCGAACTTTCTCCTTCTGCGGATCCAGAACCTGCTGAGCCACTTCCTCCCACGCAAACTGCAGGTCACGAACGGTCGGAATCATGCGAAGCCCGACCGTTGCACCTCGGGAAACGCGCAGCTCCCGATGATTCATCTTCTGCACAGCATCGCGCAGAGGCTTGTCGGTCAGATAGCCGGATGTCACAACATGCTGAGGAAGGATGCCGAACTGCTGTCCTGTAGCACGAGACTTGGCGAAGTGAATATCAAGAAACGAACGCCACTGTCCGTTCATGCGACAGAACGGATTGAGAGCCTTTACGACGCCAGCCCCCTGAGTCCATCGGCTGCCAACTCCGGCTGCAAGCGTCACCACCGCCACTTCGCCTCGGGCCAGGGCCTGTTTTCCGACTTCGATCGCGGATTGAGGAATCTGATGGCGAGCATCGATGACATCACCAGGTGCAACATCTTCAATCGTTGCCGACGCAGGAAGCCGATTCTGGGCCAGACCAAGTCGCCCCGACTTCAGGTCTTCGCGCAGTTGTTCGTGAGCAATCGCATCAAAACCGTTATCACGCAGCAGGTCGTCCAGTCGCGCCGACTGTCTGGCTTCTTTGGAGGTCGAAGGAAGGATTCGCTGAATCAAGCGTGCCGCCAGATGATCGCCGCCGGCGTCTCGACACGCGTTACCGACTCGTTCCAGTTCATGGCGAGTCATCGGGCTCAGTTGCTGAAGCCCCTTGCGCAGCCAGTCCGGAACCAGCAGTGAATGGTAACCCTGCGGCATCGCGCCGTCGCTGCGGAGTTCTGCAAACGTGCCGTTGTCATTGATTGCAAAATCGTAAACGACCGGGTCCATCGCAAACGGCACAGAGGATTCCATGCTTCGCTTCACTTCGACCATGCGAGGCTGCAGCCAGTCCATCGCTTCTCGTTTGACCGACGGATCAAAGATGAAGCCCATTCCGCCGCCGGCCATGCCACCCAGCATCCAGAAGCCATGGAACTTCGCACCGTAAGCCTTGCGGCATTCGTCAACCAGGCGTTCCGTGTAGGCGTTGCTGCACCACGGAATAATGGCCTGAAGCGGTTCGAAGAAATTGCGATTCGTCAGACGACCAACGCCAGGGATGTCGCCTGATTTCAGGCAGCTTGTAATCCCGTCCAGAATCGAAATGGCATCCTGACGAGCGGCCCATTCCTTTTCGCTGCGCAGGAGGTACTTTTCGGTCACCATTTCCAGAATCGGACCGACGTTCTGTGCCATGCCGCCGTGAACCAGAACAAGGCTGTCCTGCAGGAGCTGGCGAGTCTTGTCGGAAACCTCGGAACGTGAAAACACATGGTGCTGAGGCATCAAGCGTCCTCGGCTGATCCCATTTTCCGGATCGTCTGCCCCGGCCGTGGTTCCGGCGATCAGTTTGATTCCCGGCCAGACACCACCCGAGTCCTGCCAGCCGCCACCGGATCCTCCCAGCCATTCTCCCAGAATGGCTCGAGCCGCCACGATACGACGATCGGATTCTTCCAGCTGGCCAGTCAGCGAAGAAACCTGACGAGTTGCTCGCATGCATAGCGAGATCAGTGAGCCCAGCAGGTTGGTCGAAACGGCAAGTCGCGAGCCCTTGGGAATGTCGTTCACGCGGCTGGTGATTTCCAGCCCCAGTCCCGGTCCAAGCATCCGCGCGAATACGTCAGAGATCTTTGCTCCGCAGCCTTCCATTCCAGGAGGAATCAGCCCCGCAGCAATCACAGCACCCTTCAGCAGTCCCAGATAGTCTCGCGCGAAGTCGAAGACTTCATTCACGTCATGAATCTCCGTGCGAGCATCCAGGTCGATGCTGACAAGTCGCAGAACCGGCTCATCGATGACTCTTAGACTGCAGTCAATCGGCGGTTCGGGAGCCTGGTGACGGCCACGGACGGCCAGGTCGATGGACGCATTGATGACGCGAGCGCCTTCCGGGTAGTCCATTCCCAGGAAGAAGATGTCGCTCCAGCCGCTGTGTGAGAAGTCCATTCGGACGGCTGTTCTTTCTCGCAGCACCGGATAGCAGCCTGTTTCCGGGCACACAGCCAGAAGCTCAGGCCGAATGCGCACGGGAACATCTGCCGGATGCCCTGTGCGGAACATCCACTGGTTACCTCGAACGGTTCGGACGCTTCGTCGAACCTGGTCTGCCAGAGTCTGAAACGCCAGCCGGTGATAAGCTTCTCCCAGGGCACTGGACAGCGAGACCGACGGCCCGGCACTGGTCTGCCGAGCGAGGAACACATCGATCGCTTCCTGATAGCGGCGATTCAGCATGTGTTCATAGCCGGCGAACGGGATTTGCCCGCTCTCACGAAGATCCGCCGTCAGATGGACGGGAAGGTGGAAGCGATGAATCGAATACAGAAAGAAGAGACTGCGAACTCGTTCATACAGGTTGTCACAGCTTCGACGGAATGCATCGAGCAGCCGGCACTCTTCCTGCAGCGCGGCGGCTCCCATGCCGCGGCACGCAGCGTCCAGCGAGAAGTTGCGTACATCCGCTTTGTCTGACGTGATGATGTCCAGAAGTCGTTGCATATTAGAACTCGATTTGCGAGCCGGTGAATCTGTGTCTCGGTCAATACGATTCTGCTGGCGGTCGGAAGTGGCTGCTGGCAGCAGCGAACACAGCGACTATTTTGTGGCCAGAAGATTGACGAGTTCCGTCAGGATCAGGTCGCGATCCACACCGTTCAGTGAAAATGCCAGCTGGGCCAGAAGCAGTCCATACTTGTAGCTGATGTTGTAACGAGACCCCTGGATGACAAGCGCGAGATACCGTTCTGTCTGAGCCAGCTGGTTGAGTGAGCTGCTGAGGTCCAGGCTCGCGCCTTCCGGGAGTCTTTGAAGATTCTGCTGCAGAAGCGACATAACGGCCGGAGTCAGCACGTGCATTCCGAACATGCAAAGGTAGTAGCCCGCTCGCTGGCCGGCCACGATCAATTTCTGTTCCGCCACAGTGGGTGTTGGTTTTTCAATGACCGTGCTGACTTCGTAAACGTGTTCCGCCTGCGCCAGTGGGCTGCCGCCGACCGTTCCGAAGAAGACGATCTCGTTTTCTCGCGTTGGCTGAATCGCCGAGACCGCACATTCATAGTGAGTCGCGACGTCAATCAGCTGGCGAGCACACGGGCGATCCGAACCACTCAGGTAAAGATGGTCGGACACAAGGTGCAGAAATGACTCACCCGCCACGAACTCACTGGCCCGCAAAATCGCGTCGCCGTAGCCGCGAGGATTTGACTGTTCGAAGAAGACCAGACGCGACGCATGGGGACCTGCCGCTGTGATGTACGGCTCCTGCTGCCCCGGACGAACGATGATCGCCACTTCTTCGATACCGGACTCGACAATTTCATCCAGCATCAGCCGAAGTGCCGTTCGAACTTCCCCGTTGCGATCGACCAGAGTCTGAAGCGGCAGGCGAGCATGAAAATCTCCTGCGGCTGTGATAACGGCTTTGCGAATCTTCATTCCGAGGTTCCAGGACAGCGATGTTTCGGCACTTGACCATTCCGAGGTGTCCTTTATCCGTTTCGGCCTGCCGAACGCAAGTCCCTGTTGCTCGGCTGAGCATGCCTCGCGTGTTGCGGAAACACAACACATCGCGCATCTTCTTCCCGCCTCTCAATTTGCCACGATCTGCCGGCCAAGGATACGTGTTTCGACGGCTCCGGCCGATCGAGTGGTCGCGCGACCAGCCTTCAAAATCTGATTGAGGACTCTTCACCGGCGGAAATGGCGAGCTATAGTTGCGGAGAACTGTGGAATCCATGGACCGGATCCCCGTGAATCGGCTGCCGGGGCAATGACCGTTTCTGGCTGTCAGAACGCGAACCATCCGTTCATCACTGGCGTCAGGGGTCATGGTCTTCCGGTCTCAGCATTTTCCCGTCATTTTCTGGCTTCACAGCGTGACTTGCCTCGCCTTGACGATGCTGGTTTGCTGGGCCTTGCTGACGCCAGATCCATATGCGGTCATCCGCACGACATCACTCGGCTGGCTGGAGTCACTTGCGGACACTTTGATGCATGCGTGCGTCTTCGGTGTACTGACGCTGGTGCTTCTGACTTTCTCACTTTGGCTCTGGGAAACTCCACCGGCATCGGTCGTGTTTGGGCTGGTCGGGTACTGCGTCCTGATGGAGTGGCTGCAGCTTTTCGTCCCGGGACGGAACTGCGATCCTCGCGACGCCATCGCGAACCTTGTTGGGTTCCTGTTCGGAGTGGCGTGCACAAAGGCCGTTCTATTGCTGCGATTTCGGCTTCTGACTGCCGGTTCGCCCGCGTAAGGCCTGTAACGCCTTGAATTTCGGCAGTTCTCCACGGGCGGGCGTTACCGCTATTCCTGGCGAAGGTTCATCGGGAGAACCGTTTTGCATTTGATCGTAGCAGCGGTACATTCCGCAATGCTCGATCGACCCCGGTTGGTGGCTCGGTCTCCCCACTTTGTTGTCCGAAATTCGAAAAACTGAGTTCAATGGCAGATCAACATACGCAGATTGCGGTTCTTGGTGGCGGTCCTGGCGGTTATCCGGCAGCGTTTGCGGCGGCTGACCACGGCATGAAGGTCGTACTGATCGACGAAGGAACAAAGCCCGGCGGAGTCTGTCTGAACCGCGGTTGCATTCCGTCCAAGGCCCTGCTGCATGTCGCCAAGCTGATTCACGAAGCCAAAGAAGCGGCCGAGTATGGACTGACGTTCGGCGAACCTTCGATCGACATCGACAAACTACGAACGTTCAAGAACCATGTCGTTGGTTCACTGACCGGCGGGATCGAAGCCCTTTGCAAAGCACGTGGCGTTGAACTGATCAAGGCTCGCGGAACCTTCCTGAACTCCGAGACGCTGGAACTGAAGCTGGCTGACGGATCAAAGAAGACTCTCAGCTACGATCACTGCATCGTCGCGGCTGGTTCATTGCCAGCGATGCCGCCAATTTTTGCAATCGGCGATGATCGAGTCATGGATTCGACAGGGGCCCTGGAACTCAAGGATGTTCCAAAGAGAATGCTGGTCATTGGTGGCGGCTACATCGGGCTCGAAATGGGTTCCGTCTACGCGGCTCTTGGAACCTCGGTCACCGTCGTGGAAATGACGTCGGGGCTTCTGCCGGGTGCCGATCGTGACCTCGTGACTCCGCTGCAGAAGCGACTGTCTCAGCAGTTCACCGCCATTCATGTGAACACAAAAGTGGCAAAGCTGGAGGCGACTCCGGAAGGCATTGTTGCGTCACTGGAAGGTGAAGGCGTCGAACCTCGCCAGGTGTTTGATCGAGTCCTCGTGTCAGTTGGTCGTCGTCCAAACAGCCGCGGACTTGGGCTGGAAAACACCAAGGTCGAAATCGACCAGCGCGGCTTCATCAAGATTGATCGCAACCAGCGAACCAATGATCCGAAGCTGATGGCTATTGGTGACATTGCCGGCGAACCAATGCTGGCTCATAAGGCCACTCGAGAAGCCAAGATTGCGGTCGAAACGCTGCTGGGCGAACCTGTCGAATTTGACAACATCGCCATTCCCGCGGTCGTCTTTACCGATCCGGAACTCGCATGGGCCGGTATCACGGAAACCGAAGCGAAGAATCAGAATCGCGACGTTCAGGTGTACCGATTCCCATGGGCGGCCTCCGGACGTGCTCAGACTCTGGCGCGAACGGAAGGCATCACCAAGATCATCGTCGAACCAACGAAGCAGCGAGTCCTGGGTGTCGGTCTGGTCGGTCCGGGAGCTGGTGAAATGATCGCCGAAGCGGCCCTGGCGATCGAAATGGGTGCGACGGCTCGTGACCTTGCCGACACAATTCATGCTCACCCGACTCTGGCAGAAACCGTGATGGAAGCTGCTGAAGGAATTATCGGTCAGCCAACTCACAGGTATAGCCCGAAGAAGAAGTAGACTCCGATGCGGGCTGTTCAGTTTCAAAGTCCTGGTGAGCCTTCGGCCGTACTGCGCTTGCAGACGATCGACCAGCCCGTCCCAAAGCACGGTGAAGTGCTGGTCCGGATGCTGGCATCGCCAGTGAATCCGTCTGACCTGATGTTTGTTCGCGGACATTACACGATACCGCCTCAATGTCCGGCAGTGCCAGGCTTCGAAGGAGTCGGCATTGTCGAAGCATCGGGGGGCGGACTTCGTGGAACACTGTTCCGGGGCAAGCGAGTTGTCGTGCTGAATAAGCGAGGCGGCAACTGGGCGGACTATGCCGTTGTCCCGGCGGAACAGGTCATCCCGATCAGCAGCAGCCTCAGCGATGAGCAGGCTGCGACATTCTTTGTCAACCCGGCCACAGCCTGGGTGATGACACGTGAAGTTCTGAAAGTGCCCGCAGGTGGCTGGCTGGTGCAGACCGCCGCCGGATCCGCACTGGGGCAGATGATCATTCGACTCGCGAAGATCAGTGGTTTTCGGACTATCAATGTGGTCCGTCGCGAAGCTCAGAAAGAAGAACTGCTTCGCCTTGGGGCCGATCATGTGGAAGTCTGCGACGGCTCCGAGGAATCCTGCGATCGTCTCACTGCCAGACTGCAGCAACTGACCGGTGGAGTGAAGTTCGCGGTTGATGCCGTCGGTGGTTCCACGGGTTCCGCCGTCGTTCGCAGCCTGGGATCCGGCGGTCGGATGCTGGCGTATGGAACTCTCAGCGGACAACCTCTGCAGTTCTCGCCGCGGACGCTGATGACAGTCGGTAGTTCCGTGGAAGGCTTCTGGCTTGGGAACTTCATGAGTCAGGTTGGGCTGTTGTTCAAGCTGTCACTCGTTCGCCGACTGACGAAGTTGATTCAGAGCGGAGTGCTCAGCTCCGAGATTACCGGCAGCTGGCCACTCGAAAACGTCACCGCCGCCGTGGTGGCCGCCGAGCAGTCAACGCAGTCCGCTCGAGGCAAATGTCTGCTCAGGTTCTGACTCTGATTGGCAGATCTGTTGTCGCAGACATTGATTCATTACAGTTCATCGACAGATTTTTCACGTCGCGTTTCAGACAGATAATCGTCCCATGACTATTTCGTTTCCCCCGGTTGAAGAACAGCTTCGCATCATTACTCGTGGTATCGAGAAGATCGTGCCACAGGAAGAACTCCGAAAGAAGCTGCAGCACAGTCGAGATACCGGAACGCCACTGCGCATCAAATACGGCATTGACCCGACTGGCATCGACGTTCATCTCGGGCACACTGTTCCGCTTCGAAAGATGCGTCAGTTTCAGGAACTCGGACATCAGGCCGTGATCATCATCGGCAACTATACCGCGCTGGTCGGTGACCCCAGCGGTCGCGACGAAGCGCGCAGCAAGCGGCTTACCGCAGAGGAAGTCGAACGCAACGCACGGGACTATCTGGCTCAGGTAGGCAAAGTCGTCGACATGTCTCGCGCGGAAGTGCATCGCAACGGAGACTGGTTCAGCACCATGTCCTTCGCGGATGTGCTGTCGCTGTGTGCTCGAGTCACTGTGGCTCAGCTGCTGACTCGCGACGATTTTGCAAAGCGGTATCGGGAAGAGAAAGCCATCTTCCTGCACGAATGTCTGTATCCGGTCATGCAGGCCTGGGACAGCGTCAAGATTCGCTCGGACGTGGAGCTCGGCGGCACGGAACAGCTCTATAGCTTTATGCTCGCGCGAGATTTGCAGGCTCAGGAAAATCTGAACCAGCAGATTGCCGTGATGTCGCCAATTCTCGTGGGACTTGATGGCATTCGTCGCATGGGCAAGAGCCTTGGAAACTACATCGGGATCAGCGAGCCGGCTTATGAAATGATGAAGAAATTCATGCAGTTGCCGGACGGTGTCATGCGGATGTACTTTGAACTGCTGACCGAGCTGCCGATGGAGCAGGTGGATTCGCTGCTGGCTGGTCATCTGAAGGAAGCCAAGGTGACGCTCGCCAAGTCTGTCATCAGCCAATATCACTCGGCGGCCGACGCAGATGCAGCAGCCGCTCGCTGGCAGGCAGAAATTGGCGGCGAAGCACTGCCGACTGACATTCCCGAAGTCGCATTGGCAGCAAGCCTTCTGGCGGACGGCAGGATCTCGGCCGTGAAGCTGCTGACATCGCTTCAGTTGTGCTCAAGCAACGGAGAAGCTCGTCGACTGATCGACGGCGGTGGTGCAAAACTCGGTGAAGGCAAGACTCCCATCACAGCACACGATCAGCAGATCGCGGTTGAAAGCGGCTTGCTTGTCTGGGCCGGAAAGAAGAAATACTGCCGAGTTGTGCTGAGCTAAACAGAAGATTCATTCGAGCGTTGGTGGAGGATCAAAAGCGATGACGACACCGCAGTCATTTGAACAGCTCTGCACGGCTCGCTGTGTTCCCTGCGAAGGTGGTGTTCCCCGTCTGACCGCTGAAGAAATCTCGGCTCAGATTCAGAGTGTTCCGGGATGGGAATATGTCCCTGGCCCCGATCGCATTCGCCGCACATGGAAGGTCAAGAACTTCCTTGCGGCGATGGAGTTCTTCCGGAAGATCACGGAAATTGCCGAGCAGCAGGCTCACCATCCCGATCTGCATCTGGTCCAATATCGGAACGTCACCGTCGAGATCTGGACGCACGCCATTCAGGGCCTGTCACTCAATGACTTCATTCTGGCTGCCCAGATTGATCAGGTCGCCCCCTAATCTGCCAGCCATTTCCTCAACGAAAGACGAAACATGTCAAACCCGTTTGCAGTGACAGAGACGCTTGAGCAACCTCTGAGCGGAAACGGCACGATTCGAGTCAAACGTGTCGGAGTCATCTCGCTCGGTGTGTTTCTTGGCGCTGGCACGCTGGTGATCTCCGGACTTGCGTGCTTTCTGGGACTTGTTGGTCTCGGTCTCCTCGGGCAGATTGGTGGGCCAGAGGCGATTGGGCTGATCTTCCTTCCGATCCTGTACGGAGTCGGTGCGTTCATTGCCGGCTGCTTTTATGCGATCGTGTACAACGTGATTGCCGGGATGACAGGCGGCATTGAACTGGAGATCGGGGGCCGATGACCGACAGCACCGGCGATCGTTTGTCGGTCCTTCCCTTCGAGGCGGTGAATGCTCCGCTGGGGACTCGCAACCTGATGCTGACCATCGCCTACGATGGCACTGCCTACAAAGGCTGGCAGGTTCAGCCCAATGGGGAATCCGTTCAGGCCTGTGTCGAACGGGCGGTTGAAGCGGTCACTGGAGAGAAGCGTCGAGTCTATTGTGCTGGCCGAACGGACGCCGGAGTTCATGCGTTGGGGCAGGTTGCGAACTTCTTCACTCTCAGCCGAATCCCCATCCAGAATGTCCGGCTTGCACTGCAGACACATCTTCCGACCGACATCTCCATCGTTTCGGCTCAGGAAGTCTCACTTGCGTTTCATGCCACATTCTCCGCCGTTCGCAAGCGGTATCGGTACCTGATCCACGACGGCGAAGTCTGCCCGCCGTTTCTAAAGAACTATTGCCAGCAGGCTCGCGTCCGCCTGGATGTTGAACGCATGCACGAGGCTGCGCAGGCCTTGCTGGGAACGCACGATTTTCGCTGCTTCGAAAAGGAATATCCGAACAAGCAAACCAGCGTACGAACCATCATGGACGCCAGTGTTCGACGAATTGACACGTGGAACATGTGGGACTCAACACATTCCTGGCGCCCGGCTCATTCCATGCCCGGTCGTGCCGTTGTCGATCCCGGGGAATCTCCGTTTATCGCTTTTGAAGTGATGGCCGACGGATTCCTATACAACATGGTGCGGTCCATCGTCGGGACACTGACCGACATTGGTCGAGGCAAGCAGCCGGTCAGCGACCTGAAACGAGTCATCGAATCCATGGACCGTTCCGTGGCCGGCATGACTGCCGTACCGCAGGGGCTTTATATGGTGTACGTGGAATACCCGCCTGAATTGCTCTCAGTGTAGAACGGCTGTCCTCAGCCGTTTTCGCATCCCGACACAACTCGGAAATCGAAACAACGGAGCTGTTGTGGACAGCCGCTCGATACTGGCAAGCAAGCAGTTGGGGACAACTGCTCTACACTGGAAAGCAGTTGACGACAACAGCTCTACACTGACTACTACTTCGCCTTTACGGCCGCATCGAAGTCGCCGGCCATGACGACAAACAGGCGCTTTGGATCAATGTGCTTCTTCAGGGCCGCATTGACGTCTTCCACGGTCAGCTTCTGAACGCGTTCTTCAAAGTCGGCGACGAACTTCATGTCGCGTCCAATGAAGGAATAAACCTCCAGCATCTGAGTCAGTGAACCGTCGTCCGTGCGCTGGACCTGCTGTTCCTGAAGGTAACCAGCCTTTGCCGCATCCAGTTCTTCCTGAGTAATGCCTTCGTCCAGCAGGATCCTAAGCTCTTCCTGAATCGCCTGGTGGACCTTGGAGGAATTCTCCGGATTCGAGATTGCGAAGATCATGAAGGCCGTTCGTTCGTCGACCGCGGAAGGCTGAAGCCCCGACTGGATCGTGTAAGAAAGCCCGTCCTGCTGACGGACTCGATTGCCAAGTCTTGAGCTGAGACCATCGCCACCCAGAATAAAGTTGCCAATCGTGACTGCGGCAAAGTCCGGATCGCTGTCCTTCATCGGGATCGTCATGCCGGCAATGTAGGCCGCATTCGGTTTGTCCGGTGTATTGATCGACTCCACTTTTCCCCGCTTGTTATCCACATGCACTCTTGCCAGGCGAGCAAACGGAATCTCAGACTTCCAGCCTTCCGTGAACTTGTCCACAGCCTCCACAACCGCATTCGGATCAAAGTCGCCGACAATTGTCAGTTCACCGACAGAACTGGACAGCAGTCTTGAGTAGGCGTCGCGAATCTGGTCAACGGAAACACTCTTGATTCGCTCAGCGTCTTCCTCCATCGTAGGGACATACCTCGCATCATCGGGCTCAAACGGAGACAACTTCCTGGAGATGTTCAGAAACGCCAAAGCTGTGGGATCTGACAGTTGCTGGTTCAGCCGAGCCAGCTGTTCCTCTCGAACCACTTCCAGCTCTTCTGCCGGAAAGCGGGGATGCCGCAGCACTTCTTCCACAATACGAAGCACAGGAAGAAGGTTTTCACGACCTGTCTGAACCGTCACGCTCAAAACGCCGGGCGATCCACTGACGCTCATCTGCGCGCGGTAGTTGTTCAGTTCGTCATTGATCTGCTGGCGAGTCATGTTTTCGGTGCCGCGGTTCAGCATGTCCGGCAGCATGGTTGTCGCCGTCGCGAGTCCTTTCAGTGCGTCCGGATTGCCATAACGCAGATTGATACGCAGGGTGACCTGGGCTCCGCGAGTCTTCTTCGGCAGCAGTGTGACCTTCATACCTGACGCCAGCTGTGAACGCTGAAGGCGTCCTTCAATCGCCAGCGGTGATGAATCGAAAGGTTCGCCCTGAGCTACCGCGGTTCGCCCTTTGTAGTCCTTCAGCATGTCCGCAACATCAGGCGTCGCCGGAATCGTGGCTCGTTCCGGTTCCTTTGTCGGATCAAACATCCCTGCTGTTCGATTGCTTCGGATCAGATACGCTTTGGCAACCCGCGTGACGTCTTCCGGTGTGACGGCTTCCAGTCGATCTCGATGCAGGAAGAACAAACGCCAGTCGCCCTGAGCTGCCCATTCGCTGAGTTCGATCGCGATTCCCTGAGCATCCGCCATCTGCAGCTCGCGCTGTTTCAGCAGCTCCGACTTCGCTCGATCGACTTCTTCTGCGGTGAACGGAGTCTCCGCGGCTGTTTCCACGGCCTCGATCAGATTCTGAAGCAGAGTCGGCGCATCAATTCCCTGAGCACCTTCGCACAGAAACAGAATGACGCCCGGATCGTGAAGCCCGAAGGAAATTCCATACTGACCCGCAGCGATCTTCCGAGTCACCAGGCGGTCATACAACCGTCCTCCTGGTTCTGTTGTGAGAACACTTGTCAGCACATCCGCTACGGCGAAATCCGGATGAGCCCCCGACGGGATGTGATACTGTACTCCGGCCATCGGCACGTCACCGACTCGTCGAAGCGTCACAAGCCGTTCGCCATCCTGAGCAGGTTCTTCGGTGTAGGTCCTGTCCAGTTCTCGCTCTGGCTTCGGAATCGCTCCGAAATACTTCTGCACCAGTTCCAGCGTCTTTGTCGGATCGAACTTTCCGGCGACCACAAGCATCGCATTGTCGGGCTGATAGAACCGCTGATAAAAACGACGCAGATTCGCCACCGGGACACGCTCAATGTCGGCTCGGTTGCCAATCGTTGTCTGACCGTAGTTGTGCCATTCAAACGCGGCCGCCATGATGCGCTGCATCAGAATTCGCTGAGGACTGTTTTCGCCACGTTCGAATTCACTTCGCACGACCGTCATTTCGGACGCGAGATCTTCCCCTTTGATAAAACTGTTGACCATGCGGTCTGCTTCCAGACGCAAAGCGAAGTCCAGATTTTCCTCGCTGGCCGGCATGGTCTCATAGTAGTTCGTGCGGTCCAGCCATGTGGTGCCGTTGTAGTCCGCGCCACGTTTTCGCAGTTCGGCCGGGATCTGTGGAAACGTCGGGGTTCCTTTGTAGAGCATATGCTCAAGAAGGTGAGCCATTCCGGCTTCGCCATAACCTTCGTGTCGAGAACCCACGAACACGGTCAGGTTGACCGTCACCTTTGGACTGGATTCATCAGGGAAGAGCAGCACCTGAAGTCCGTTGTCCAGTCGATATTCGGTGATGCCTTCGACACTGCGGATGGGCGGCAGTTCCTGCGCCATCAGCGACAGCGGAGTGAACAGCAGACCGAAAAGCAACGCGGGACGAATCACGCTGTGAAACGGAGAAGTGAATCGAACAGTGTCCATACGAAAACCAATCAGAAAGAGCTGGAACGATCCATCATGGGTATCTGGCGTGTATCCTAACACTCGCGTGCAAGCCCCAAAAGGCGGCCAGAAAAAGTGTCCTCGGCGTCTCGAAGTTCAGAGGTCGCGTGCGGATGCGGGCACCGGCTCTCCGGAAGCGTCCGGACATCCTGCAAAACAGCGGAAGAAACAGCTCCCCGGTACGGTTCTCATGGCTTTGCTGCCCATGCCTGCGAATGCCGGCAGGAAATCCGTGCAGAAGGCAGGATGCGGTTGATTTGGCTCTGCAGTTCCCTACCCTTTGCCGCGGTTTTGGTCATTCCAGGAGTCAGTCCCCCCGATTGAGACGATTGGTTCAACGATATGCACGCGAAATTTGTACTGCTGCCAGGTGATGGAATTGGTCCGGAGATTGTGACTCAGGGACGTCGAATTCTGGAAGGTGTGGCAAAGCGATTCGGACATACGTTTGAAATGTCCGAACACCTGATTGGCGGCTGTGCAATCGATGCCTGCGGTGATCCTCTTCCGGAATCAACTTTGTCCGCCTGCCGCGCGTCGCACGCTGTTCTTCTGGGAGCCGTTGGCGGTCCAAAGTGGGATGATCCGAAAGCAAAAACACGTCCGGAAGCCGGGCTCCTTCGCATTCGCAAAGAGCTTGGACTGTTCGCCAATCTCCGGCCCACAAAAACGTGGGACGAACTCGTCGACGCATCACCGCTGCGACGCGATATCGTGTCCGGAACGGACATCCTGTTCGTTCGTGAATTGACGGGCGGTATCTACTTTGGGGAATCTGGTCGCAAGCCGC
>CAZIGZ010000028.1:50826-51665 GCA_964538835.1 uncultured Chitinophaga sp.
GTAATGACATACACGACGGGCGAAATTGAGCGAGTCGTGCGACTGGCTGCTGAAGCGGCCCGCCGCCGCCGAGGAAAGCTGACGATGGTCGACAAGGCCAACGTGCTGGAAGCATCACGACTCTGGCGTCAGGTGTCTGAACGAGTTGTCAAAGCTGAGTTCCCGGATCTCCAATACAATGTTGTGCTCGTCGATGCGATGGCCATGCATCTCATTTCAAAGCCTCGTGATTTCGACGTCGTGGTGACGGAGAATCTCTTTGGCGACATCCTGACCGACGAAGCATCGATGTTGCCAGGTTCACTGGGACTTTTGCCTTCCGCATCCATCGGGTCCAGCGGACCGGGGTTGTTTGAGCCAATTCACGGTTCTGCACCCGACATCGCCGGAAAGAACATCGCGAATCCGCTCGCAACAATCCTCGCTGTCGCCATGATGCTGCGATATTCGCTCAACATGAATGCCGAAGCCGACGCGATCGAAGCCGCCGTGAATCAGGTTCTGAAGGACGGAGCACGAACAAAAGACATCGCCGGCACCGGCCCATCCATCTCCACCACCGAAATGGGCGATAAAGTCCTCGCGGCCCTTCTCCCGTAGGCGAGTCATTCCATGACTCAGCCTCGTTCCCTGCATGCAGGCATGACAAGCTTGCGACGTCTGCTGAATCGACTCGGGACAGCCAGGCCGCCTTCTGCATTCATCACAGCCCGCTGCGTCAGCGAGGGATCGTGCCGCGCCCGCAGCTGATGCCGCAATGAACAGTCCTCGCCGCAGGCGGCTCGATCAGCTCTCGGTCATGGAATGACCGAGCTACGTGTAGGCGAGTCATTCCATGA
>CAZIGZ010000029.1:0-31285 GCA_964538835.1 uncultured Chitinophaga sp.
AGAAACGGGTCCATGAACTGAGTCAGAAATCGAACAGAACCATCTCCCATCAGGCAATGACAGCCACCCTGATGCTCTGCTTCGAGCTGGTCTGCATGTCGAGACGGATGGTTCGGCTGATGAATGATGACGTCCGGATGGTCATGAAGATCGGGACCGCTGTGAGCCTGAACGAGGGCACCGCCACTGTCACAGGAGTCAGTGACAACACCATTCCGCTTTTCGCAGGTGACCGACCACGGCATCACCGCCGCCCATGTTTTGTCACTCAGCCGAGAAGTATGCTCGCCCAGGGCCACGGTATTCGAAAGACCGTCCGTCACATCGGAAACGCGAATTCGGCTGTTTCTGTAAAACATCCCGTCGATCCGGGCAGATCCGGCCCCCGGCACAGGCTCGGGAACTGAAAAGTCCATCGACCATGCCGGCGGCCGCGCCCACGGTCCCTGGCTTCCCGCCATCGTCACGTAATGCGAGTGCGACAGTTTCAAGGAAGGTGAATACGGCTGCGGACTCTGAGGTTCCTCGTTGGTTCCTGCCGTGTATCTGCGCAAGGCAAATCCATCACTGCCACCGGTCGCACTGGGGCAAAGGAAAACGGGCACCTTTGCCATCAGACTGTTGTGATGCTGAGGAGCCCACGCGGGCAACGACGCATCGAAGGACTGATATAACGGTGTCTGCTCCAGATACGGCAGGATCAGCATGCCCCAGGCAAAGCCGGACGGACCGTTGCGGTTGTCGTCGGGAAAGCTCACACCGAATGCGGATCCCTGATTCACGGGACTGCCAACATAGGCCGGCGGAAAGACACGATGAACGTCATGATAATTGTACAGCGCGAGTCCCAGTTGTTTGAGGTTGTTACGGCATTGCGTTCGTCGAGCGGATTCTCTGGCCTGCTGGACGGCTGGTAACGTCAGAGAGACCAGAATCGCAATGATCGCAATCACCACCAGAAGCTCAATCAGCGTAAACGCGCGTTGCCTTCGAAGGCAAAAAAGCTGTCGTTCCGGTCCCACACTTGTCTCCAGATTGTATTCGCCCGCAGCCGGGAAATCACCCGAAGTGATCCCTCCAGCTGCCATTTGTAGCCGAGGCTACAAAACTGTAACGAACACAAAAGGAAGGTCAAGACCAATTGTAGCCTAGGCTACAATCCAGACCGCCAGGTCCGCTTCCGTGGAGTTTTCAGGGACCAATTGCCGAAGGAACTGTCAGGTCATCAGTGAAAAGCAGCGGTAGGGCGCGAGCCGCAGCCCTCTCGTTTCTGCACGCCCCTCTGGTTCTGCGGAACCGGACGACTTGGGCCGTGCAGCAATTTGGCCAGACAGATTCGGTGGGAGCCTTACTTGTTCAAGATCAACTTTCCGGCCTGGGTCTTTCGCAGGACGTAGGTCACATCGCCCAGAAGAATATGAACGGCGCCGGATTCCCCAGACAGCTGTTCGAACTGATAAGTCGGCAGCCCGGAAGCAGGTTCCGGAGTATTTTCAGACGTCACCTTGCCAGGCGAAGCGGACGGAGAGCACCCGACCTCATTCATCTGGCTCGAGGACTGATCAGCGGTGACCATGACTAGTCCTTTAGCTTTTCGGGGCGGCACAGCAGTTTCTTGTCATTCGCCGCTCGCCCGCATTTCGTGCAGACATGTGTCGCCTGACACACAAACTGCCGGTACAGAGCAAAATCGTTCTTCAGCATCTTCTTCATTTCACACAGCGTCTTTGCCATGACGTTGATTCGCCTTTAGCCAGAGACCCAAAGAAAAAGACCGTCCTCAACCCGCGTTTCGACTCGCCTCAAAACTCGCCAATGGCACGACCGTCACTTCGCTGACAAAGGCTCTGCCACGTCGTGAGATCGATGTTGTTGCTGACCGTCCGACAGGAGCCGTCCATCAGAAGAGAGTTCACACCACCGGTGTGATAGCTTCGCGATGTGATCACACCAAAAGTTGACAGAGTTGCACTCGCACCTTCCCGACTGCTGCACACATCGATGTCGTAACTGACACCACTATTGACATACGGCACCACAGTGTTTGGACCAAACACTGATGTGAAACCCGTATGAATGGCCCGACCGCAAACCCATTCTGTATGACCCGTCGTGCCAAACGCACCACCGCTGATCATTCCGGCAACAGAAGACGCCGAGGCCGGCTGAGCTGTCGGAAGAATGGCATCATGCACACGCGGAGTAAATGCCTTCACTTCCGACATCCCGATCGTGTTACTCGTTCCATCGGTCAGGTCCCTGTCGCTGATGCGGACATTGGGACCAAACGCACTGCCACCATCCTGACGAGTCTGAGGATTGAAGATCTGATACTGCCCGACGGAGAAGGCGTAGCACAAAGGATAATGCTCAGCCACTCCCGTCGACGCATTCATCCGGACCTTGTCACTGATATCGCTTGGGCAGAGCAGAACGGGGATTCGCTGAGTCGCAATGCCGTTCGGAGGAAACGCGGCTTTGTTCACCCCGTCGTGGTAGCCCAGAGAAAAGTTGATTTTCGAATACTCATTGCCGCCCTCCACGTACGGCAACAGCATGGCCTGTCCGGACCACGGCTGAGTAATGCGAGCACCGTCTACAACTGTCGATGGAGGGAAGACCGAAAACGTGCTCAAATAGTTGTGCAGTGCCAGCCCAAGCTGTTTGAGATTGTTGCGGCACTGAGTCCGCCGAGCTGCCTCGCGAGCCGACTGAACGGCCGGCAGGAGCAGTGCCACCAGAATGGCGATGATGGCGATCACGACCAGAAGTTCAATCAGAGTAAATCCGCGTCGACGCTGAACTGTTGTCATAGTCCCTGAACTCCACGAAGAGCAATCAGATGGGCCCACTTGGTTGCAGACAAGTGAACAAACCTGCGCTTAGCGTGGCTGGCTACCGGACAGATGTCCCTTGCTGGCTTCGCCGCAACAAGCAAAAACACTCACAATTGCAGACACACGCATCTGCTACTGAGACTCAGTCTCAATATCGTAGCGAGATCAAAGCAGGATTCAATCCTGCTCTTGAAGCTTTCTCAGATTCTTCACTGGCGATACTTAGCTGCCTTACAACCCGTCAACGGCTCGGCAGGAGCCTCGCCCTCCGGTTTTCAACCGGCTCCCGTTTTCAACAGACTGCCTGTAGCGGAACTCGTCGGAGTTCCTCTTCAATGAAAGTTGGGGGACCTCTGGCAAGATCCGCTACGAATTGCTTCACAGCGTTTCCCCAAAAGCCAAACGGAATCTCTCAGGATCTCTGGCGAGATCCACTACACGAGTAGCTCGTTGACGACGCGTGACTCCTCCACCCCCGTCAATCGTGAGTCAAGGCCCTGGAACTTGTAGGTGAAACGAGTATGGTCGATGCCCATCAGATGCAGCAGAGTGGCATGGACGTCGTGAACGGAGACAACGTTTTCGACGGCCCGATATCCCAGCTCGTCTGTCGCTCCATAACTGAAGCCTGGTTTGAAGCCGCCACCAGCGAACCACATCGTGAAGCCTGCCAGGTGATGATCTCGGCCGTCGCCCTGAGCCATCGGGGTTCGACCAAACTCCGAACCGAACACGATGATCGTGTCCTTCAGCATGTCTCGCTGCTTGAGGTCGGTGATCAGCGCGGCGACGCCCTGATCAACTTCCTTTGCCGTTCCAGCGGAATGAGCTTTCACAGCTCCGTGATGGTCCCAGTCGCGATGGTACAGCTGAATGAATCGAACTCCTCGCTCCGCCAGACGCCGTGCCAGCAAACAATTGGAAGCAAAGGAACCGTCTCCGCCCTTCGTTCCATACAGATCAAAGATGTGCTGAGGTTCTTTGCTGACATCCATCAGCTCAGGCACGCTTGTCTGCATTCGGAATGCCAGTTCATACTGACTGATGCGAGTTGCAATTTCCGGATCATCGAGGCGTCGATTGGCAATCCCGTTCAGTTGCTGAACAGCATCCACAACTTCCCGCTGTTGTTTCAGCGATACGCCTTTGGGATTGCTCACATAGAGCACTGGGTCACCGGTACCTCGGAATTCCACGCCTTGAAACTGTCCCGGCAGAAATCCGGAGTGCCACTGCCGAGCAGCGATGGGCTGTTTCTGGCCGAACTTCCCGGTCGACACCATCACCACGAACCCTGGCAGGTTGTCAGTTTCGGCTCCCAGACCATACAGCAGCCACGATCCCATGGCCGGACGTCCGGCAATCATAGTTCCCGTGTTCATGAACGTGTGAGCAGGGTCATGATTGATGGCATCGGTATGCAGAGACCGAACGATACACATTTCATCCGCACATTTTTCACCAAGCATCGGCCAGATTTCGGAGATGGACTGCCCTGACTGACCGTAGGTCTTGAACGGATGCTGCGGACCAAAGCAGTTGAGCTTCTGTCCCTGAAGCTGAGCAATCTGCTGGCCTTTCGTGAAGGACTCCGGCATCGGCTGTCCGTGAAGTTCCGCCAGCTTCGGCTTGTTGTCGAAGGTATCGATGTGTGTCATTCCACCGGCCATGTACAGCCAGATGATTCGCTTGGCTCTGGGCGGAAAATGCGGCGTCAAAACTCCCTTCCAGCGGTCCACGGAGGTGCCGCTTCCCGTGGCTTCCTGTCCGAAGCCGCGTGATGCCATCAGTGAAGACAGCGCCATGGATCCCAGACTGATTCCACCGGTCTGCAGGAAGGATCGTCGAGCCACATGAGATGGGAACCGGAACATTCGAGTGTCCTTTGTTGTCTACATCCAGTGAGCGGAACGGTGCAAACCGTCGGGTGCCGCAAAGACCTGAGGGCTCGCGCCCTTCCGCTACTTGTCATGAATTCAATTGCGTGTAATCACTTCGTGCAGGTTCAGAATCGTGCGAGCCACGCTGGTCCATGCAGCCAGCTCCACTTTGGACATGCCATCAGCAACCGGCTTTGCGCCGACCTTCAGCAATTCATCTGCGGAGGCTTCATTCGCCAGGTACTCTTCATGTTGAGTCTTCCAGAGTCCCTCAAGGACAGCTCGTTCATCATCGGACGCCGTCCGTGACATGGCTCGCTGGAATGCATAGTCCAGTCGACTCTGGAAGCTGTCACCACCATCTCGCATGATCAGCTCTGCAAATGCTCGCGCGGCTTCCACATACGTTGGGTCGTTCAACAGGGCCAGTGACTGCAGAGGCGTGTTCGAACGACTGCGATCTGCTGTGCATTCTTCGCGGCTGGGGGCATCAAACGCGAGCAGACTCGGATGCAGATACTGCCTCTGCCAGTGAGTATAGAGGCCTCGTCGATATAACTGTTCCCCACTGCCATTCTGCCACTCGCGTGCTGGGAAGTTCAGATACGCCCAGTATCCCGGCGGCTGATATGGCTTCACGCTCTTCCCGCCGATGGACTTCACCAGCAGCCCGCTGATCTCCAGCGCGTTGTCTCGCACGAGTTCCGCCTCAAGGCGGAATCGTCCCTGCCGCGCGAGCCACTTATTGTACGGATCGGCATCGCGAAGCTCTTTCGCGGCAAGCGAAGACTGTCGATACGTCTGGCTTAACAGAATGGCTCGAATCGTTCGCTTCAGGTCCCAGCCATTCGTCTTCAGATCCTGAGCCAGGTAGTCCAGCAGCAGCGGATGCGAAGGCCATTCGCCCTGGGCCCCCAGGTCATCCAGCTTCTTCGAAAGCCCTGCGCCGAAGTAGATCTTCCAGAGCCGATTGACGACCACGCGAGCCGTCAACGGATTCTCCTGCGACACAATCCACTTTGCCAGATCCAGCCGTGTCAGACGCTGATCCGCAGGAGGTTCAGGAGCCAGGGCCGATGGAAATGCGGGCGTCACGACTTCGCCCGATTCATCCATCCAGTTTCCTCGAGGCAGAACTCGGACCATGCGTGGAGCGACGGTTTCCGTCACAAGCGTCGTCGGAATCGTCTTGTCGAAGTCGTTACGTTCCTTTTCCAGTTTGGCCAGTTCTTCACGTACCGGATTCAGCAGCGGCGCGATCGAACGATAGTACACAGCAAGTTCATTCTTCTGTGCATCGGAACGCTGATCCACAGGAACCGCAAGGATCCCGGCAATGTTCGGCGGTGGCAGTTCACCAGCCTTCAGTGGTCGAGCGGCGGTCGTGAAAGAAATGCGAAAACACCCAATGTTGTGTTTAGGATTGTCGAGATTCTGCGCCAGCGTCACGACCAGCGTCTGATCCTGAGCCACCGTAAGATCGGCCTGAGTTTCAAAGACCGCAAAATGCGGCTCGCCGACCTTTTCCATGATGGCCCAGCCCCAGTTCTTTCCTTTGGCATCACCATCAATCGCCGCTTCGACTGCCCACTTCTTGTAGGGATTGGCTCCTGCCGCGCCGGTTTGTTCGTAGCTCGCAGAAGCATTCTGCAGTGGAACTGCCGTCTTTGTTTCGCCGGCCTTTGTTTCCACGATGAATTCGGAAAGGACGAAGTTCCCGTTACCGGCTCGCCCCGGCCCCTTCTGCGGAAACGAATCGTCCGGAAGCACATCGATTCGGAAGGCCGTAACACCAGGCGGAAGCTTTGAAAACGCCAGCGTGTAGGTTTCGGTGTCAGGATTGGCATCCTTCGCCAAAATCGCTCCATCTGCCCGCGTTGTCAGCGTGGTCCCGGACAGAGCTGTCATGGAATCGGGAGTCAGCGGAGTCCACGGCACGATAGACTTTTCCCATTCCAGCTGGGCTGCGGTCAGAGCATCAGTCTGAGTCTCAAGGATCTTCTTCTTTTCCGCAATCGCCGCCTCGAACTCAGCCATCTTCTGAGTCTGCTCATCGGTCGGCACCTTCATGAACGGCCCCCAGTTACCGGTTTCATGAGCACCGGCATAGAGCCCCTGTTCGCGGATGTCGGCGAAGAGCGCTTCAAAGCGATAGAAATCTTTCGTGGTCAGGGGATCAAACTTGTGATCGTGACACTCACAACAGCCCATAGTGATTCCCAGCCAGGTCCCGGACGCATTTCGAACGCGTTCTGCGATGTACTTGGCCAGGTACTCCTTATCCTGAACACCACCCTCAGCGCTCATCATTCCAAGACGGTTGTAGCCTGAGGCGATCTTCTGTTCGCGAGTCGGATTCGGAAGCAGATCGCCCGCCAGCTGTTCGATCGTAAACTGATCGAAGGGTTTATTGGCGTTGAACGACTGAATCACATACTCACGATACGGAGCCACGCTCATGTCCTGGTCGCCGTGGTAACCAACGGTGTCCGCATAGCGAACCAGATCAAGCCACCACATCGCCAATCGCTCCCCGGAATGCGGCGACTTCAGCAGTTCATCAATCTTTCGTTCATAGGCGTCTGGCGAAGTGTCGGCCAAAAACTGGCGTACTTCGTCCGGCGATGGCGGTAAGCCAGTCAGGTCAAAGTGCAGACGTCGAAGCAACGTGACACGGTCCGCTTCATCGGATGGTTTCAGATGCTGTTCGTCGAGCGATTTGCGAACCAGTTCGTCGATCTTTGATGCGACCTGAGCCGGGGATTCGCCAGAGGCATTCAGTTCTTTGCGGATTGGCAGGAACGACCAATGGCCTTCATAGCGGCCTCCCTGTTCAATCCACTTTCGCAGCAGAGCGATTTCATATTCAGACAGAGACTTGCCAGACGCAACTGGCGGCATTCGCTGATCGTCATCGGTCGAAAGAATGCGATGCATCACAGGACTGTCATCCGGCTTCCCCGGCACAACCGCGGCCCCGGACCCATCCTTCCCCGTCAGGCCTTCCTGAGTATCAAGGCGGAGATCAGCCTCGCGCTTGTTTTTGTCGGGCCCATGGCAATAAAAACACTTGTCCGACAGAATCGGACGAATGTCCCTGTTGAACTCAATGGTCTCGGGCAGTGAACCGCCGGAAACAGACTGCTGAGCAGCAGCGCTCGCGCACAGAACAACTGGCCCGGCAACAAGGGCGACGAGGGAAAGGAACCGGATTCGCATGGAAAACCCCGGCTGTGATTTGTCTGTTGCAGACTCCCTGGAGCGAATCTGCGTGGTGGCAGGAAGGGAGGTTTCGCGGGTCGCGAAACCGGCAGGAGGCATCATCACTGGAATGATGCTTCGTTGACATTTTGACGATCGTATGACCTGGAGTCCAGAGTGCACATCGCCAAGGAATACTCGGTGAACACGGTTACTTGAATCCGGAATCGACGGCTGGACTCACCGTTTCTTCTTGCCCTTCGCTCGGTTCTCTTCGACTCGAAACTCCACAATTCGCTGAATCAACGCATAGGGAATTTCCTGATCGAGCGGAAACTGAATGGACCCTTTTGCCGTCTTGTACCCGGTCAGTTCTTTCTGAAACTGGACAATGCCGGATGGCGTCGGATAGAGCCCCACATGGTGCTCGAACGCCGCAAAGTGGACGAGATTGCCGTTCAGCACGAAGGTCGGAATCTGGTACTTCATCGCCTCCTCAGCTTCCGGAGCCGCTTTGGCGATCAGTTGCCGTATGCGGCTCAGAATGGCCTGCACAGCACGAGGATACTGAGCAATGTAGTTATCGATGGAACTCGCTGGCTGACCGGCAGTTACTCCTGTGGCCTTCGCAGCCACAGCCTTATCGCTGCTCTTCTTTGCCGTCACTGTCGCGGCCGGCTTCGAGGCGGCTTTCGCGGCCTTCGCGACTTTCTTTGAGGCGGCCGCTTTCGCTGTTTTCGCTGTTTTCAGTTTCGGGGAGGACGACTTCACCTGACGCTTCATTGCTGTGATCCCTGGAATTGCTCTGTTTCGGATGGGAATCAGCAGAAGGTACGACAGACGAGCCCGAAATTCTATTGGACTGGGCCGACTTGCTTTCAACGACATCAGAAACCGCAGGCTGCCGCGAATCTTTCTCAAGCGTCATCACATCGTGCATCGACAGTCCGGCCGATGAACCATGTTCCGCAACCATGGTCGACGCTTCTGAATTCGGCCGACTCGACATCGCGCTGACGAACGAAGCGACCATCAGAACAAAGAGTCCGATCGCGGCGGGGAAAATTGTTTCCAGTTCCAGCCGCCGCCGATAAGCGATGCGAATGGCCACACCTGGCTCATGAACCGCCCTGACAATCCGAGTTCCCGTCGCTGACTTCTGATCAGCAAGGAACTTGCTTTCGGATGCGCTGAGTTCCCCAAGGAAGGCAGAAGCCTGAAACGCTGCTGTGTCGGGAATTCGCCCTTCCTGATCGCCGGATCTTGCATGATCCAGTCCGATCTGCAGGTCCTGCGTCAGTTGCCGAGTCTGATCTTCTGCGGTCAGCAGCGTGGTGTTGCTCATGACATTCGGCGTCTCTCCCAGCGCTGGAAGAACCGTCACGTGACTTGCCGAACGACAGTCACGCGCTGCCGGAGGATCAAACTCCACTTCCGACGTTCGCCAATCGCCTTCGGATTTTTCACTCAGCCATTCCATTCGAAGCGTTGCGACCGGTCGATCAATCTCGACCAGCATCTGACGACGCTGACCGTCTTCCCAGCGAGTCGATGCTGTCGACTCCAGCTCCGTGACGACTGTGCCTGGCGGAATTCGAAGCGTGCATCGCGAAGGAATCCGCGAGCTGAAGATTACGAACTCGGTCTGCCCGGACGGTGACTGCCACGGCCTTGCCAGCACTGTCGAATTCGCCACAACAAACACATCATCAGACGTGTTGGGAACGGCCTGTGTGCGGCCTGCAGAGACCGGCAGTGACAGTCGACTTCCCTGCAGAGTCTCCGCGACGTTCAGGTCGGCCACACGGGCTCGAGTGGCCTGAAGGTCTCGACCAGCGGATCGCATGACCGCAGTCGCAAGCCACTCGGGCAGCGCGGAACTTCGGTCATCAGTTCGAGCCGGTTCGTCCAGCGGAATCAACAACGCCTGAGTCCATCGAATCCGATCGGAAACGTCAGGCCACGGAAACTCCGCATTCGTCACACCGGTTTCTTTTGTCCGAACCGGCATGCTCCACACCGCCGTAAATTCTGATTCCCCGAACAGCGTTTTGACAACTTCCTGGCTGGCAACAAACTCATTCGCTTCACGAATCAGCGGCAGCTGATCTTTCTCAGTCAGCACCACAGGTTCGGTCAGAAATTCCGCGTCGTCAGAAAAACGCATGTGCAGCGGCCCAAGACTCCCTGACCACTGCGATAGCCTCATGACAAACAGTACCTGGTCGGCGGAACGCACTGCCGCGATTGATCCTGCCGGCTCAACCGAGCTGACTCGTCGGAGTCTCACCGGACTGCTTTCACTGATCATCTGAAGACGCACTTCCGTACCTGGTTTCAGCAGCGGCTGGCTCTCACTGGAATCCACAAGAAAGTTTCGGCCGATGTCGTCCACGACAAAACCGAGTCCATCCTGATCCATCATCGACATGGAAGATTCCAGTACCTGCGCTCCCTGAAGCACTGGTGTTGTGACTTCGACATTCTCATCATCAGGTCGCAGAATGCGCTGGCCCAAAATCGTAATGGCATGAAGTCCCACTGTGCCTTCGCGCAAAAGCAGGATGACCTGATCGCCACGCCGATGCCACGATGCCAGCCGATTGCCTTCGCCGGCAGTCACCTGAATGTCGCGGATTGCGATCTCTGGATTCACCGTCAGACGATGGCGAAACACAGGCAGCACGGACGTTTCGACATCCATGCGGCATTCCCAGTCCAGACTGCGGTCCCGCAGTGTCAGTTTCTGCTGCATCCGAAGCTCATGAAGGCTGCTTCGAGGCTGGAACTTCAGGGCACATTCACCGTTGTCAGCAGAAAATCGAAACAGGCTGTCTGTTCGACGCAGCCACGTTCCCCACAATGCCGACGAATCTGCAAAGCTGACCGTAGGCCCCTTATAGCCTTCCGGCTGCAGCACGGAAAAGATATTGCTCGTACGAGCAGCAACCAGCACCGATGATCCCGGCACACAGTCTGCAAACTGCTGCAGATCTGCGATGGGAACAGGCTGCAACGACATCTCCGATGACTTCAACGACTGCAACTGCATCGACAGGACGAAGTCTCCCTGTGCTCCTGAAGGCAGTGATATCGTGGCCGTCTGATCCTGAACGGACCACAGCACGTCGGAAGTCCCCGCGGTCGGCCCCGTCGATGCCGCCGGCATTCCGGACGCCATCGTCACCGACATCAGTTCATAACCCGGCGGAATGTTGTATCGAATATCAGGGGTCAGCAGATTCCAACTGGAAAAACGAAACAAACACGTGAGCGTCTGGAGCCCGGTCGCATTCTCACTGATCACCAGAGTTTCCACAGTGGCCTGACCACGGCTTCCTTTTTCCAGTTCTGTTTGAAGCAACCGGACGTCCACGACTTCCGACAGTCCGGAACCATTCAGTCGAATCGGACCGTCGCCTGGTTTTCCCTGGATGATCCCGTCGCGCGTCTGCACTCGAAGCCTCGAGAACAATTCCGGAGCGGATTCAACCGCCAGAGTCACATCAGGGCAGGGCATCACCGGAAGCTGAAACTGAACTCCGGAAGTCTGCTGAATGGTCTGCGGTCGAACTCGACATTCCACAGTGTGGTACGTGTATCGAGCAGAGTCTCCCGCCGATGCCGCGGCCGGCGATTCCTGCTCACTGGACAACGGCTGCGGAGGAAGCTGAACTGAAGCGGGGAGAGGAACGCGAATCATGTTCTCTCCTGACGGATCTGCCAGCACCTTGCGACCATCGACATAACAGGCTACGAACCTGGAATTCTGCAGCGGAATCTGAAGCGATGTTTCATTGATGCCGGTGACCGATGCGACCTGCATCTCCAGACGCACTTCAATGGAATCCACGGCTTTGGCGTGCACCGTGGCTTTCATGGAACGAACGACGGTTTCCGGAGCCCGCATCTGACTTTCTTCCAGCGTCTTCCATGATTCGAGCAGCTCGCGACGCACATA
Source organism: uncultured Chitinophaga sp. (assembly GCA_964538835.1). Taxonomy (GTDB): domain Bacteria; phylum Planctomycetota; class Planctomycetia; order Planctomycetales; family Planctomycetaceae; genus SXXK01. The sequence continues at coordinate 11,880 of CAZIGZ010000029.1, forward strand.
AACCATGGGCTCACTTGTCACCGATTCTTCCGGGACAAGCACATCAGCATCGGGCCGCCGGATAGCCCTGGCAAGGGCCGGGCTGACGACCGCAGACTGTGCGAGCAGTTCCGGTGTGATAACCGCGGCCAGCAGCATTCCTGTGGTCAGCGAAGCCGAACGGAACAACGAGTGACGCCCCAAAAGCCTCAACCAGTTCCAGCGTGACACAATCAGCAGCATCAGTCCGGCACAAAGTCCCCAGAATGCTCCCTTCAGAATGGCATCAGCAACAGGAGCCGTGATAAAAAAGCTGATGCCCAGCAGCACGAGCCCGATGATGGCGGTCTGACGCATCAGCGGAAAAATCCACCTTCGCCCTCCAAGACAGACTGCAATGGCAAGCAGAGCAACTCCCGTGGAGATCGCAAACCGTCGTCGAAGCTGAGTAATCTGAATGCTGAGCGGAGCTTCGGAAACAGAAGAATCGATCATGGTCCGCTGTTGCCATCCCTGCGACACTCCAACCTGCCAGCGAGTCACGTAGCGGCGAATCTCCGGAGGAATATTGGCTGCCTGCTGAACATTCTCCGCCGGCCTGCGGTTCAGCAGCCGATTCAGAATCTGAAGAATGTCCGTGGGCTCCGAAACCGCAAACTGCGCCTGCTGAGATCGCACATCCAGCTCCGGCCCAATCAGCAGATGGTGAATGCACTGCGGTGCGGTCAGCTGAGTGACAAACAACCGAGCCAGCTGGCGTTCTCCCTGAATCTGCTCCGTCTTGCCGGAGGATTCCTGCCATGCCACAACGACCTGACATTCTTCGCCCGAAGGCGGAAGGGGAATCATCAGCAGGTCATTACTTTCGGCCAGCTGCACTCGATGCCCATTCACCAGAACCAGCGGGTTCGAAGCTTTCGGAAGTCTCAACGGCAGCGATGTCACTCCGGCACGGCGACTCACGTTGGCAACCGCCATGACTTCCTGAACAAGTCCGCCCGACGACTCACTCAGCATGTGCAGCATGTGAATATCAATCGTCTGTCCGGCCTGAATCACAGCGCTGGCCTGACGACGAATTGTCACCGTCGTCGGGCTGGTTGGCAGATTCCAGACACTGACCTGCTTTGACGTTCCTGCCCGAGGTGGAGCAGCTGTCAGATCATTCGTGGAAAGAACGGTGCCTTCCTGCGAAAACAGCTCAAGACTTCCTGCAGACAGTTCCGGCAACTGTGGAAATGGAATGGCGGCCACAAACTGATCGGCCCCTTTATGCCGCGCTGTGCACGTAACGATCACTTCCGGAGCCGTCGTGGATGCAGGCATCGGAATAAGCCATTCCTGCCATGTGTCGCCCGACTGGTCCGAGTTCACAGGGGTCGCAGTGACCGAAGCCCCGGCAACCGTCCATCGCAGCTCAGCAGGTGCAGCCCTTGAAATCAGCACACGAAGTTCAGCTTCCTGCAGATTCGAAGGCACCATCAGTCGCGATTCTTCCAGCACTCCGTCGTCGGTCAGACGCACCGCATGCTCGACACGCGTCACCTGTGACTCGTCGCTGCCAGGCCGGACCACGGATTCCTGATCCGTCAGCGAACAGATCTGCATTCCTGCGGCAAAACGGCTGGCAGGAAACCAGTCACAGCGTGTCCGGAAGGAGTCTTCCGTGATGAAAACCCGACCGGCACTCCATGTTCGCTGCGGCTCAGAGGACGTGGAGACTCCTGGCGCAAACACAAGAAACGACGAACCTCGCTTCATGAGAGCTGATGTCATCAGCGGAGGACTCAGGCTTCGCAGTTCGGCTGACAGCAATCGCTGCAGCTGGATTTCAATCAGCTGTCGACGACCAGGCTCCAGGTTCTCCGTCAGATGCACCGTCAGCATCGAAGATCCCGTTGGGCCGGGAACGCCCGTTTCAAAGAACAGAGCATTGCCCGTCGTCAGATCTCGAGCGGCAAACACCTGCCAGCCGACAGCGATCGGCCATTGCAGTTCCACCACGGATGAACTTTCGCAGTCCACGGCAACAAGACAACGAGCCGACGAAAGCAGCGTTCCTGGCTCCAGCATGGTGACAATCGTGTCACTCAGCTCCGGCTGACTGGAGGATGTTCTCAGCAGCGCCGTCGCATCGGTTTGAAACTGGGTCAGCTGAAATTCCCGAGTCTGATCCGGAGAGGTCACAACATCGCGTTCCTGCATCCCGTTCAAAGTCCATTCGTCGACATTGATTGATGTCGGAAGCTTGACGCTGACGGGACTTGCGGACATCAGAAGCGGCCCGCGAAGATCCTTCCCGGGTATCTCCCACTGCTGAGGTGACAGGCATGGCAACTCCAGCGTTTCACTCTGAACAAATACCGTCACTCCCGAAACCGTCAGAGATCCTGACACCACCGTCTCGGGCAGACGGAGCGACAGTACCTGACCTGTCACATCCGGAACGATGTCCCATTCCAAAGGTCGCTGGTCATCCATCACGACGGATGAAACTCGAACGCCGCGGGTCAGTCGCACCGTCAGACGACTTGAAGGTTCAAGCTCCGCAGGAAGTCCAATCGTCCAGCGCGATGCGAGAATATCGCCGCTCAGCTGATGACTGGCGCTGAAGGCAGGAAGCGACAATGGTTCCTGCGCGGCCAGCCCCTGACGGCTTCGGCAATTCACGATTAACCGGGATGTCAGGCCGGGAACGATAGTCCAGCGAAGCTTATCGCCTGCAATTTCCTGACTCAGGACCAGACCTCCAGGACTGCTGACCAGAATGTCTTTTGCGCTTTCAAGTTCCAGCACGGCAGACGTTGCCGCAGGAAGTTCAAGGCGAAACGACACTGTCTGTCCCGAAACAAGCCCCTCGGCTTCCCAGGTGCCCTTAAGCTGCGAAGACACACCCGACTTCAGCAGAAATAATCGTCGGGAGGAATCCGCGCCCAGTTCAATCGGGCCCTGTTCATCGGTGATCTTCAGATTCTGCAGGCTCGTTGGCCCCAGCGACAATGGCTGCCCGACAGGGCGTTCGCTTTCTTCATACAGTTTCAGTTCGAGTGTTCCGCCGACAAGTTTGCTCTGATCCAGCGTCGCTGTGTACCGAGCTTCACGAATCTGAGGTCGAAGCCCCGCCAATGGATCCTCAGCACGTGCCGCCAGCTGCCGAAAGACCTCGGCTCGCATCGCTCGATAGTCGCCCGATGCGACTAGTTCGGCAATCCGGCTCAGTGGCATTCGAGTCACCGAAAGTTCCGACGAAGACTGTTGTTCCTCGTTCGCTGCCGGATCGGAGGCATCTTCGGGACGAGGTCCGGTCTGCGGAACCAAACCGCTGGATGAAGGTCGATTCTCATCCGCACAGAGTGACCCCATGCAGAACCAAACCAGGAATATCAGAATGCCACACCACGGTTTCATGCGATCACCGTGATGTCCCCAGCGAAAACTCGGCCGAGCCCGTGCCGACATTCGCTGAGCCCTGTTCGCGACGACCCTGACCGGATCCTTCCATCATTTCCGAATAACCAAAAACCGTTGGCAGTTCGCCCGACGAAGCCGGCAGTCCAGGCAGTCTCAAACGCCGATCCGCGACGAATCGCTGGAATCCCGCCGAAACAACTCCGCACATCATTCCGCCGGCCACATACGGCATCAGCATCAAAGTCCATTCGGGTTCCAGCAGCCATGCCACCAGAACAACACAGACCATCAACAGAACAGGAGCCACCAGACTGACCTGACGCACAAATGTCATTGAAATAAAGAACACGACGCAGATCAGAGCACTGGCCAGCAACAGCGACACGCCTGGTACGAGATACAGCACCAGCGGACCACTGTCAGCTGAAGCAAAGTAAAGATCCTGACGTCCCTGCACTGAGAGCCATTCTTCCATCTGACGGCTTGCCGACGCTTTCAGAGTTTCCGGAAACGGTGACAGGATGGCGTTCACCTGACGATCCGCCAGCGTTCGCACTGTATCTCCGCCCGGGAATACGACCGCGCTTTGCTGAGTCAGCGAGATGTAAGCGCCACGAGCCCCCGCCAGTCGATACTCATCCTGAGAACCCACGCACCACAGTACAGGGACGGCCGCTGATTCGCCAACCACGGTGGCTCGCTCAAACGACATCTTCTTCCAGGGGGCAGAGGATGCATTCAGCTTTTGTCGAGTCCGCACTTCCAGAGAGGCGGGCCCTGAGGCCGTGGCGGTGACCTGCCGAGCCGCAATGGTCCACAGCACAACTTTTCGATCGGCAACACTTTGTGCCTGAATCCTGCCTCGCGAAGCACTGCCTGAGGTCAGGGACTGCCCGTTCCAGACTATGGATTCCAGCTGAAGCGATTCCGGGACTTCAACCGTGATAAATTCCGGAACGGTTTCATAGGTCGCCAGCAGCGATGTGATGGCCTGCCGACCGATGATCTGCGTTTGTGCCAGCAGCAAATCCGGACTCACAAGCGTCTGACCACTCGGACGATCTTTCCAGATCACGGGGACAGTGGCCGGAGACTGAATCGTCCGCCAGGCCAGATCGAAGTTCTCCGAAAAGACAGGTTTCCACACGTCTTTGTCGCTGACAGTGAGACCGCTCAGCGCCGCTGTACCAACCTGAACTCCTCGCACTTCAGCGGCCGTATCAGGAGTCACAAGCGGAACCTGCAGCATCACCTCTTTGCCTGAAGCTGTCATCGCGGCATCGGCAAACAGATAACTGACATCAATCAGAAGGAGCCCGCGGCGAGCCGTGGGAAGTCGAAAACTCCAGATACCCTGACCTTCCAGCTTGGCTCGCAATGGTTCCTCCTGACCGCGAAGCCGCACGATCGGCGTCACCGTCTCTGGAATCCTCAACGACAGGCTTCCAAGGTCTCGATGCTCAACGTTGAAGTCGATCGTTTCCCGGATTTCAATCCCCTGACTGGTCGGTGTGAGCCCTGCAGACACAGAAGCAATAATTCGAGCCGACTGAGTTGGCAGTTCAAAGCGTACTGGAAATGACGGATCGTCCAGAAACCAGACCGCCGCGCCGGGTGCATCGGCTTCCAGAGATTTCTCCATCGCAGATCGACCAATGGCCTGAAGCTTGCCATCAGCGGCCACTCGCATAGGAATCACCGAGTAGTTATCGGACTCAACCGTTCGAATCTGAAAAGGGGCTCGCTGAGGGCCACGAATCTGAGGACACTGAAGCAGGACTTTGCCATCGCGAACTTCCGTCAGATTCGCGACCGCACTGATCTCAACAATAAACTCGCCCGACTGACGTTCCGGAAAACTCACGTTCAACACATGAGGCTCCGTCTCCGATGGCACCAGCGCGGTGGGTGTCTGCTCTTTGCCGGTAATCAGCGTGCAGTTTCCGGATCGAAGCTGCCAGCCTCCAGTCACCAGCCCTGGCCATTCAACCGTCAGCCCCTGCAACGCTCCTTTGGTCACATTGATTCGGTACAGCACATCCAGCGCCACGGTGTCAGCAGAAGGAGTGACGCGCAGTTCGTTCTCCAGTGCGAACTGAGCTTCGGTTTCTTCGACATGCAGGACAATGTTGGACTCCGGAGATCGCAGTCGAAAGGCTGTCGCGGCAACACTTTGATCCGTCTCGGCGGTCACTCGTCTTCGTTGAGCCCCCTCGATGCGAGTTTGCTGCACCACGAGTCCGGTCGGAATCAGAATATCCACGTCACCGGTTTGGACATTCGCGTCCTGCAGCGACGGAATCGCCACTCTGATATCCTGAGGGAAGGCACGATTTGCCAGCTCCAGTTCGAATGAAAGATTCAGCACTCCCTCGACGGCAGATGTCAGTCGAACAATGGCTGTGACCGGTCCTGTCGTTGATGTAATCTCAAAGTTGCTCAGCACAGAAACGCCGGCAGAATTCCTCGCGTCAACTCGCTCCAGCTGAAAGCCATCCGGATACGTGACTCGAACTTCTGACACCGGACTGCCGGAAATCTCCAGGGCCTGCGTTCCGGTCAGACTGACCGGGATCGTCGTCAGGTCAAGCTTCAGACGATTTTCCGCTCGGATGTTCGGACGCTGAGCCACCTGAGGAGCAACCGTCGCCCACGTCAGCGAGAACGCGGCATCGAGGCCCCAAAACTCGACCGAGCGAACACCTTTTTCATCGCGCGTCATCGACGGAACCGATCCCGTCGGCAGCTTCTGTATTTCAACAGGCCCGGAAAACTCCAGCACTGCGTGCGAGGCTGTCGCAGCAGGAGGACTCAGATTCAACTGCGATACACCCGGTGAGACCGATCGAGTCTTTCCGACGAGGTCGAATTTCAGCGTGTGCAATCCAGCTCCGTACAGATACCACCGCCGGGCATTCTGTTCACCGGTCGTCAGCACGGCATCCGCTGCAGTATTCTCCGACTGATGCTCAAACTTCGTCAGGTAAACATCGCCAAAGGCAATCGGAACAGCAACCCATTCTTTCTCAGTGCGAACCTGCACTTCCAGCTCGACCGAAAGCCGAACGACGTCTTTGTCGATCTTCCCCTGGATCTCCATCTCCGCAATGGAAAAACGAGGAACCGTGCGCTGTTCGGCAGTTCGACTCAGCAGCTCAGTCACCACATCCGGGTTCAGCAGGCGATCCAGCGGGATCAAATCCCCGGTCTCAGACCGAAACAAAACCTCAGGCCGACTTCCGCTGGTTCCATCCGGAATTCGAACAGCAGGCTCGCTCTGGCCGTTATCCGTCTCCGGAACAATCTGGGCCGGAAGAACTCTCGGCATCCACCCCAAAACGATCGCGCAGAGGATCAACATATTCCGAAGATGATTCGTCATCGTCTTCTGAGTCCTCTGCTAAGGGGAATTGAAACCGACTCACAACCTGATGACTCAGCGAAGTTCTGTCCTCAAACTTCGCCCCTGCAGTGAACGCAGGGCAGGCGAACGCCCGGATCCGATCACGGATAAGTCTCAGGAATTGGACGTGAATGTGAACTCCTCTAGTTTAGGCGGAGTTTGCGGTTTGGAGAAGCTGCCAAATCTCTTCAGGCCAGGACGGGGACGAGTTCCTTTCGAAGTGATGCAGTACTCGCAGCCAGCAGACTTGGAACGAATAAATCAAATGTGCCGCCTGTGAGGTTTGAGAGGGATCCACCGGCCTCTGTGACCAGGAGAACACCGGCCGCCATGTCCCAGGGATGAAGGCTGCTTGACCAAAACGCATCAACGCGCCCCGAGGCAACGTAGGCCAGATTCAAAGCGGCCGAGCCGGTTCGCTGAACGGTCTGCAGGTGATTCAGACTGTTCAGGAATCTCCTGACCGCGGGATTCTCCGGTGTTGCAGCCACTGGCAGGCTGGCCATCGCAAAGGCTTTCGAAGGTTCGGATTCGCCGCTGGTTGCCACTTTGACGCCATTCAATGTGGCTCCGCTTCCCCGAACGGCAGCAAATGTTTCACCGCGAGTCGGATCGAAGATCACTCCGACTTCCATCTGGCCATCCACCATCAGGCCAATTGACACCGCAAAATACGGGAAGCGGTGAACATAATTGGAGGTTCCGTCGAGAGGATCAATGATCCAGAACGGAGCCTGCTGGCTGGCTCGATCATTCAGGTTTTCTTCGCCCAGAAATCCATGGTCCGGGAAACGAGACCGGAGACTTTCCACGATGGCCGCCTGCGACGCCTCATCCGCCTCCGTCACCAGATTCGCTCGGCTCTTTTCTCGTACGGAAAACTTCCCCTGCCAGTCCAGCAGAATTTTGCCGCCAATGTGAGACGCTTCGATTGCAGCGGCCAGCCATTCCTGACGTTGACTCATGACTTCCTTTTCCCGATTTCCTGCCCAATGAACACGTGTCCTGTTGCCGATGCAGACACCAAGCCCGACTTTTAGCGGGTTGGCTGCCGATTGGAAATGAACGGCCCGATACCCAGCGCTATCAGACATTTGAAGCGGAACAACGCAAACCGTCCGGTGACTGCATGAAGCAGACTTACCGGAAGTCTCACGCACTGCCGCTCAGGGCACAACGTTTGGCGACGCTGCCCGAGTACCTTTGGGTCCGGTTCTGCCGACTTTGCGGAGACTGCGGGCTGCGGACATTGTGTCAACATGAGAGACAGGCGAATGAAGGGAAAAGACAACAACAGGGCAGGGAGTACAGCCAACAATTTGCAGGCATACTTCCTGAACCGATAAGGCCGTCAAATGAACTCTCTTCCCATTTCACAACTCGTGCTCCTGGTTTCTGTCGCCGTGTTTACTCTGGTGGCAGCGGTGTCTGACCTTCGGACCAGAAAGATCCCGAACTGGATGACGGTGCCGATGTGTGTTGCGGGTCTGATTTACCAGGTCTGCTTCTTCCAGTGGTCAGGCCTTGGTTCAGGCCTGCTTGGCTTTCTGGCCGGCTTCGGAATTCTGTTCGTCCTCTGGATGATCGGCTCCGCAGGCGGTGGCGACGTGAAACTAATGGGCGCGCTGGGACCATGGCTGGGTGGCTTGCTGACACTGAAAGTCCTGTTTGTCAGTGTGATTTTTGTCACCGTGGGCACCTGTGGAATCGTTCTCTTCGGCCTCATCTCAAATGGCTTCCGAAAGACCAAAGAGCAATACGTAAAGGCTGGCGTCGCTCGCGAGAATGTCGATCAGCGTCAGAAGCGTCGAGTCATGGCGTTTGCTGTACCGGTCGCGCTGGCTGCATGGTGTATGCTGGCAATTCAGCTGTTCGGCACTCGAGGCTGACCCGGAAAATCCGCATTTCTTTCACGAGCAGTCCATGTTTCGGCCGAAACGACGGATAGGGAATATCAGTCCCTGATGACGACTGTTGTTTGAACCGAAAGCGGACGTATGAATCTTCCAGACTCCAGAACCTCGAGACGCCGTGGAGCGATTCTCTCGATGGAACTGGTGCTGGTGCTGCCGCTCTTCCTGCTGCTGATCTTCTCCATTGTCGAATTCTCCATGCTGATGTCGGCACAGACGCGAGTTGCTTCAGCAGCTCAGTCGGGCGCTCGCATGATGAGCATCAGCGGGGCCAGCAGCGAAGAAGTTCATGACCGTGTGAAAGACCTGCTGGGCCCGGCCCTGGCGGATGATTGTTCCATTGAAATACAGGCGGCTTCCAAACCTGGTGAAGTTGGCCGTGTTTACGTTCGAGTTCCAATGACCAGCGCCAGTCCGGATTTGCTCTGGATGGTCGGATTTGGTCTGTCACAACGTTCAATTGAATCTGACGCTGCCATGGTGATGGAGCGGTCCGCTGCCATTGATTCGAGTGACGTTTACTAGAAGAACCTGGAGTTGCCGGATCATGCCGGCTCCGGAATTCACTGCGCAGGGAAGGTGCAGTGCACTGAATGAATCTCAGTACACGGCTGGTACTGAGGATCAGCGAAACATCCCCTGCGTTGAACTGAATTGCCTGGAGAATCGTCGTGAAGCTCACTCCCTGGATGCTCACTGTAGCAGCGTTCGTCATCATTTCCGCACTCGCAATCGGCTTCTTCATCAAGAAGGCCTTCGCGCGAGAAGTCGTTGAAACTCCCCGGCCGGAAGCTCGTACTCTGCCGATGGCGATCACCGAGATTGAACCAGGAACACAGATTACCCGCGCTCACGTTGGCAACGGTCCCTGGGACCGATCTCTGGAACTGGCTCCTGACACGATGCTGTCACTCGACTCCGTTGTCGGCCGCATCGCGAAAGAGAAGATCACCGCCGCGACTCCTCTGCGTGGCTCAATGTTCTACGCTCCGGGCGACCATCCGGGAATCACCGTTTCAGAAGGAAAAAAGGCCGTCGTGGTCCGCATCAGCGAAACGACCGCCGTGCTTAATCGCAAACTCAAGACCGGCCAGTTCGTTGACGTCCAGCTGACGGTTGACGGAATCAACGGTGGTGGAGCGAGTACTCGGCTTCAGTCAACCGGCGGCAGTGTTCGAGGCCCGAGTGCTTACAATGCAAACAACGCGATGACAGCCACACTGTTCAAGGGTGTGAAGGTGATCGGAATCAATCATGGATACACAACCGCCTCTCTACAGAGTTCTGACGCTTCTTCCGAGAGCGTGACGCTCGAACTCGACGAAGAACAGGCTCGTATTGCTCTGCTGGCTCAGAAGAAGGGCGAGATTGACCTCGTCTTCAGCCAGAGTGGTCCAGGCAACGGTGGCATCGAAATTGAAGCCAGCGAACAGGACAAAATCTTCTTCCAGGAAATTCTGGGCCTTAAGCAGACTCCGGAAAAGAAACCATTCAAGACAGAACACTTCCGCGGAACCGGATTCTCCAATTCATTCTTTGAAGATGGTGAACGCATCGGAGGCTTCGGAGGTGATGGCCAGACAGAAGGTACTCGCCTTCAAAGCAATGGTGCTGGTGGCGACTTGTCGGCCGACAATACGCCTGCCGAGAAGCAAAACAACGTCGCTGAACGTCAGCCTGTCGGAGCATCTCCCGGGCTATAATCGTCGGCATTCGGTGTGAACTCGCAAAGCCCGGCTGAATTTTCCGCCGGGCTTCTTCTATGACAGCCGCATGCGTCAAAGGACTTCGAACATGCGAACGTGTCGTTCAATCACGCAAAAACACTTCGCCAGCCCTGGGCGACGCGGCGTCCTGACCATCTGGTCAGCCATGGCGGTATTCTTCCTTGGCCTTCTTGTGACTGGAGTGATTCAGATCATCTACCAGTCCGGTGTTCAGGCCCAGGCAAAGCACTGTGCGGAGTCTGCTGCTCTGGCCGCCGGCCACGCTTACCTTTCCGATGACATGCTGCGAATGAAACAGCAGGCCTTCGAACACGATGCTCGACGAGTTCGAAGCACCAACGCGGCCGTCGCGATCGCTCGACATTATCACCAGACTTCGATTGTTCCGGAACTGGATTCTCGCCATGTCCAGTTCGACTGGGCTTCCCGCAACAGCAGCGGGACGCAGTCCGCCTGCGACGTCCCATCCTGCATAAGAACCGGCTGGGCCGGCGATCCCAGAAACTCCTCGTCGCCGTTCTGGGGCCCGATGATCAATCCCGTCCTGAATGTTGGGGCTGCGGTGTCCGTGGAACATTCACCCTGCGGATTCCGAATTCCCCGGAACGCAACTCTGCCTTTCCTGCCGTTTGCAATCTGTGATGACTCCGCCGACGAAAACCCCGTCAGTGGGTCAACCTCCGGCGCTGGCTACTGGACAGAACAGATCGAGCAGGGCAGGGGCCCCGACCAGTTCAGCTGGAATGAAGAATCCCAGACCTTTGAACGAGGCCCCGACGGGATTCCGGAAATCAGCGTGGCTCTCACGTCGACGGACTCCGCGCCGGCTCCAGACACGTTCATTCCCCTGCAAATGCACGCCAACTCTCCGGGAAACACTTACCAAATTGCTGACCAGGTGGATTCAGGACTAAAACATGACCACCTTGAAACCCTTGGTCTGCAGGAACTTCGCTATCCTTCTGCCATGGTTTCCTGCCCTCTCATCGGAAGCCAGGTGGCTCAAGTGGTCAACGCGCTCAATCGCAAAGCGGGACAACCCTGCATCCTGTCCCTGTGTACAACAGGCGTCGGCAGCGACAGCACAACCAGCCTGAACAAGGTCACGCTCGAACGTCCCGTCGCCGTGCGAATCATTCAGACACTCAAGTCCACCGCCGGAACGACACGGGTCACGCTGCAGCCCTGTGTGTTCGTCACATCAACTGCGATCACGTCCGACAAACCACAGTTTGCTGACAATCGATACGTCTACAGCGTCCGCCTGCTGCAGTAACCTCCCCTCTAAACGGACGCTGGTTCCTGCCGAGGTTCGTCACGGAAGTCGGCGAATACCGGCAGCAGAGGCATGATCAGCAGAGCAAAGGCGGGAAACAACATCATTGCGTTCCGCGGACCCAGAGCAATGGCGATCAGATGGTCCAGCGGTATCAGAATGATGGCTGTTGCACAGCTGACGGCAATCGTCCGCGTCCAAAGATCACGAACCAGTAGCGTGGCGGCAATCGCAAACAGAGCCGGCACCGACAGCAGATAGCTGAATTCCGGTGCGAAGGTCGAAACGACCATGCATGTCGCTGCGTGAGCCATCCAGAAGGAATCCCAAAGGCAGCGTGCGCTGATTCTTCGAAGTCCCAGCCACGCAATCAGACTGCACTGCGATAGGCTGGCGATCCAGATTCCAAGTGACAGCCAGTGGCCCCAGGCGACAAAAGGTCGCGGAAGAAGTGTGGTTTCGGCAAGACTGGCCTGAACCAGCCAGCCTGATACCAAAGCCAGCGGCAGCATGATGGCCATGACGCCCCAGACGATAAAGACAGAACGGAACTGACGACTGCGAAGTAGTCGACGCCCGTAAAGCTGTACAGCAGTAAACAAAATCGCAAAACGCAGCGGCAGGTTCCAGGACATTGGCATGTGGAACACATACAGGCCGAACACGTCGAAAAAGATCGCGTCTCGGAACTCACCCGATGAATCAACGAAGTCCACAGGATCGCGCGCAATCGCGTTCCCCATTTCGTAAGCCATTTCTCCCAGGTGCTGCACGCTGCGAACATCCAGGTTGGCATGCGTGTCCGTCGGCTGATGATAGTTGTGGGCTCCGTCAATCAGCGCGAAGTTACAGCCCTGCCATTCAGCGTTCTGAAAGATCGTGAAGTCCGTCCCGTTCGGCAGCATCCGATACACGGCTGTAAAGAGGGAACCTGTCAAACGAGGCCGAGCCATTCGATTGGCCAGCCTCTCCACCACAGGTTGATTTCCCGTTTGAGTCTCGAACATCACGACAGGACCAGAGTTTCCTCGAGCGTCAAAGTTCAATACCACCGGTCGCTGCTGGGATAGCCGATGCGTGCCAACAAACTCTCGTGCTCCGAACAAGCCTTCTTCTTCACCGTCGGTAATCACGAGCCAGACTGGACGGACAAGGTCTTTGGGCTCACGTATGATCAGCCTGGCCGCTTCCAGAATCGCAACGACGCAGGCTCCTGCATCACCAGCACCTGGCCCCCACGGACAACTGTCGTAATGAGACGCAAGGACCAGCGGCGTGGCCTTGAGCTCCTTCAATTCAGGACGGTAAGCGACAATGTTGCGAACACCCGTATTTTCACTCGGGTCTTCCACCACCCATCCATCGGCCTTCAGCCACCCGACGATGTTGTCAAACGCCGTCCGATGAGCTTCACTGCCACGCGGCCTGGGTTCGTTCGGAAACAGCTTCGCATGAAGCTTGAGGGCTTTGGTGGCAGAGAAAACTCCTGCATCGCCTTCCTCCGACGAGGGCAATGCTCCGCGATACAGAAGCAGAACACAGATTTCGACCAGTCCACAGAAAATCCCAACAACGATCAGCGCAGGCATTGTTCGTCGAGGAATAGCCATCACAGGAACTCCTGGTCCAAATGAACCGATAGTCGTCAACGACAGGACAGTATTCATGGAATCAGCAGGCTCGATTCCACAATCCGAACGGAGAAAGCAATCTGCGGACATCCCCAATGGCTTTTCAATGAGCCCACGTCAGGGTTCCGCCCCGGACTGTTTGAACAGATTGACAATCTGTTCATGCATCCGGGCTGCCTCCAGATTTCCCCGCTTTGTGTAAGCATCAACAAGCCATTGATGCGTCTGAACAAGAGATGGGTTCAACTCGAGAGCCCTTTTTGCCGCCTCGATACCTTCGCGAACTTCATCCAGTTGCCCCAGCACATGAGTATACCGACCGTAATGACGCGACCGAGTCGGGTTGACTTTCAGAAGCTGTTCGTATGCGGATCGGGCGAGCCGCAGCTTTCCAGCTTCATGATAGAGTGCTGCAAGCGTCTGCAGGACATCTTCATGATTTGGTGAAAGCTTCTGTGCCTGTTTCAGCGACGCGATCGCCTTCTCAAGCTGTCCATCCTGATAATACGCACGCCCCAGTGCAAACTGCACCTCGACGTCGTTCGAAAACAACTTCGAGTCGGTCTCAAGAAGACGCATCGCCTCTTTTGCCGAATCAGACTCTCCTCCCAGGTAAGCTCGCTCAGCCAGGTAGATTCCCTGAGCACGAGTCAGCTCAAGAGGATCTCGGACCGCACCAGGTTCCTCAAACACCAGCAGTTCGGACTTGCGTCGGACTGGCGCTGCGTTACCACGATCGGATTCCGTCCGAGTCGCCTGACGCCTCAGAATCCGATGGTCTGTCTGCGCGGAATGAACATTGCTGGCGTTAAACATCGGCATATGGCAGACGATGCAGGAATCACGTTCCGGCAGCCGCCCTCGGACTTCTTCCGACTCCGAGCAGACAGATTTTCCAGGTGCATGACACTGAATGCACTTCTGCCGATAGTATTCGTGCTTCTGCTCACGTGGCGGCACCATATGAGGATCGTGACAGGCGACGCATGTCATCTTCCGTTCGCTGCCCGTGTAACAACCACTGGAATACATCTGCTCGACATGGCTAACCGCACCAACGGCCCCATCACTGAGTGCGTCTCTCTTCACAAAGACTGTCCACAAATCGGTCAGCAGCATCCCTGGCCGAAAATCAAACTCGGTGTGTCCGCTTTTCAGCACGCGCCGTTCACCAGCCAGATGACACTGGTTGCACACCGCGTCAAGACGTTCAGGAGCCATCGCACCCGGGTTGATGATTGGATCGGCCTCTTTGCTGACATTCCCTTCTCGGTGAAGCCGCACATGATCCTGCCCCGGCCCATGACAGCGCTCACAACCAATTTCCATCTCACCGAAAGCCTGAGCAGCAAATCGATCCGGGTCTGTCGCGTGCGGAATTGCCCGCCCGGCATGACAGACCACGCAGGCGTGTGTCACACGTCGGTCAAATCTCTCATGAAACTCCCGTGGATACCCTGGAGACAAGTCCCATTTCTGATCACGCGAATACCAGGTGATTGGTGACTGATAGAATCGTCCTTCACTATTGCTCAGGTACGACCGTCCATGCGCACACGATCCAACAGCAAAGTCGATTGCAACGGACTGATCATAAATCACGCTGCCATCTTTCGTTTCACGCTTTTCGTGATGAAATACCTGCGACTCCTCGTTCGACGTCACAAAGTAGCTGAGCGATGGATCCGTCCGAAACTCGGACTGATCGTAGTTCTCCGGGCGACTTGCCTTCTGGATCGAGGCAAAGGAATGAGACATTGGATGTGTCTGGTACAGTTCGAAGTACTTCGCATGACAATCGCGACAACTCTGACTGCCCAGCCAGTGCGAACTGTTCATGGCAGCGATCGCTTCAGCCTGCGGCGTCTTTCCAGAAGCGGCAGCCGCCTGCGTAACTTCACGATCCGGTTTGCAGCCTGCAATCATCAAGACGGCAAACAAAACGCTGAAGCGAACAGGAGTGGTTCTGCAGACAATCATCCCAATCTCTACTCCTGCCAGACAATTCCTCGCCCCTCAAGCACCTGGACGGATCTCACATGTTCGTCCACCGTCAATTTCTCACACTGCCCCGTGGCCCAGCAAACTTCAATCGTCAACGGCCCTTGAACCGATCCCAGCCCAAAACTGAGCAACTTCTCGTGCGATGCGGCATAGCTTGTTCCACCAGCCAGTTCCTGCGTCCAAACCGTCTCACCCGACGACACATGAACCACAGTCCCAATCGCACTCCGACAGGAGGCCGTGCCTCGAAGTCGAACGTTCAGAACTCTCCCGCACTGTGAATCGTTCCTCAAGATTGCCACTGGTGAGTTATGGTGGACCACGCAAACATCGAGATCACCGTCTGCATCAAAATCCGAAGTGGCAACACCACGCCCCACTTTCGGAACTGCAAAGAAATCATCGTCCTTGCCCAGATACTCCTTCCACTGCTCACCGTTAAACGAGAAGAGCTGAGGAGTCATCTCGTACCCTTCACTCTCTTCGTATCGAGGATCAATGTGGCCGTTGGTAATAAAGATATCCATTCGATTGTCAGCATTGAAATCTGACATCACGATTCCGAAACCCAGCTTTGGAAGCGTGGGTTGCCGCAACCCGGTCTTTGCGCTCACATCAAAAAAACCCTGGGAACCCAGGTTTTGATACAAAGTATCGTGTTCTCCAGTGAAGTGTGTCAGGACGAGATCCGGAAGCCCATTTTGGTCATAGTCACCGAAGCCAACGCCCATACTTGCCTGAGGTTCACCAGTTGCAGAAACGGCTCCGCCAAGTTGCGGTGATTCGTCTTTGAACTGCTTCCCTGTACCATCATTAATAAACACAAAATTGGCCGTCGTATCATTCGCCACATAGATGTCAGGCCATTGATCATCATTCAAATCTGCCACAACCACACCCAGCGCCTTGTTGCCCGGTCCTCTCAGCCCTCGTTCGGCAGCACATTCACGAAACGTACCATCGCCGTTGTTCTGAAAGAAAAAATCTGGCTCCGGATCAACGTTTCGAGGATGACAGATTGAAGGAATTCCGTCCTTGTCCAGACATGGAATCGGATTGCAGGGATCGTAGATCGCATAGTTACAAACGTAGAGATCGAGGTTGCCATCTTTGTCTGGGTCACACCAGGTGCACGTCGAACTCCAGACAGATCGCAGACCGGTCATTAAGTGTGTGGCCTCTTCAAAAGTTCCATCGCCAAGGTTGCGAAAGAGCCGTGACTGGCCTGAGTTTGCCACAAACAGATCATCAAAGCCATCGTTGTCGAAGTCTCCGCATGCCACCCCATGACCGAACCCCGAGTCCACAAGGCCGGACACAGTAAAGCAACTTGAGAAACTCCCATCATGTTGTTGACGCAGCAGTACATCCAGTTTCCCCGGATCTCCATCATCTGGGCACGGAATGCCACCCTGAGTCAATATCAGGTCAATGCGGCTGTCGTGATCAAAGTCAAACCACCCAGCTCCACCACCAGTCGACTCAACCATCAGCGCCCTGGGACTCGCACCGTTGTCATAGATGTGACTGATCCCCAGATCCTTTGCACATTCTGCGAAGCGAGGAAATTCTATCTCTGTCAGTTCTTCGACAGTGGCCGTGGCAGTTTTGGCGGGAGCCTTCAACTCAAACTCCTTTGGAACGGGGGGCTTCGAGCCGCCTGCCTCTTCCTTCTGTGAACAACCAGCGACCAGCAACACTGCAACCAAAAAGACAACTCGTTTGTCCATGGATTGCTCCGAACGCAGTCAATCAATCAGGGCCAACAAAAAACCGCGAAGTCGAAGGACTTCGCGGTCGCATTGTTCAGACTCTCAGCAAAAATTACTAGAAGTCGCCAATCACATTTCCATCACGTCGATTTGACAGGTTGTAGCGAACCAGATTATCAATGTTCTCGCTCAGGAAACGAACCGAACCGTCGCAAAGAACAACCTGACATCCGCCCGTATGGTTGCTGCTAGGCGAGGAACATCGTGGGTCGTTTTCGTCACCTGGCAACCAAGCCTTATTGGTCATGTTGATTGGATTCAACATCGAATTGACAGCCCCCAGCGGCGAAGCCCAATTCGCATCGAATTTCGCATCGCGATTCAGCCCGTTGCTGGATGCCTTCCAGTGCATCGATTCGAACAGAAGAACAGTGTTTGACGTACCGTCCGTCACTTCATGGATACCACGAGATCCTCGGAACATAAACACACCGTTGATGCTTGGGTTGTCATTGTTCCATCGCTCACTGACCCAAGGAGTACCAGCGGACCCACGGACAAATCGGTTGTCAGCAGCAGCAAACACCGGAGTCGTCGGACAATCCTTCCAGCCAGCCCAGATGTGGCCCATGTTGCCGACATAGTCCAAGCCGCCAGCAGGCCCCTGATACGGAGCAGTACCCCAGCCACCGTTATCAATTTCAATCAACTGATCGCGACGGACCTTTGGCTGGTCATTCGACGGACAGATGAAAGCAGGAATCGAGATCTGGGCCAGAGTTCGAGGTGCTGGAATACCACCGATTGAAGTGGCAAACCCCATCCCGCAGTTCGGAACTGCCGTGCTGCCAGCTGGAGATGAAAAGTACGTGGAGATCTGCTGGTAAAGCGGAGCCTGCTCCATGTACGGCAGCGCCATCACAGTCCATGGCCATGACCCGTTGGGGTATCGAGGATTCGCTGGGTCTGGCTGCTGATCATTCTGACCATTGTACCAGTTCATCGGGAACTGGTTGTAAACGTCATGGTAGTTATGACACGCAAGTCCCAACTGCTTCAAATTATTCTTGCACTGAGTACGTCGCGCAGCCTCACGTGCTTGCTGTACTGCCGGCAGCAGCAAAGCAACAAGAATTGCGATGATCGCGATCACGACCAGCAACTCAATCAACGTGAAGCCCTTTGCCCGCGCCCGGGCGTCTTGCTTCAACATGGCAATCTCCCCATAAATCTAGACTAAGGAATGACAATATCAAAATCGTTGTTGCCAGTGGCAACGTTGTATTCAAGCGGTGTAGACGATGGACTGCTGTAAGTTGATGGAATTGGCCCTTCCTTCTTCTCAGCAACCGGTGCACCACGCTTGCCACCATCCATCTGTGATTCGCGAGACTTCATCATCGCATCTCGAGCAGCCATCGGATCTGTAGTCGATGTGGCAGCCGCATCCACAACGGTCAAAACCACCTTATGTTTGCCTTCGATCGCTCCCGCCTTGCCGTTCTGGCACACCAAAGCAAACTTGCCCTCCGCATCAGTCCGCCCACCTGACGATACTCCGCCAGAAACAGGACTGAATGTCACATTCACATTGGCGATTGGCTGACCACCCTTGGTCACCTTGCCGGTCACCGCCTGGAGCGCCGGCCCACTTTCACCACCGCACCCAGCCACCACCAAAGCCCACAGCACGACACCGGACATAGCGCCCGATAACTAAAATGCCTGTTCATCAGGCAACTCTTCCTTGTTATTAGCTGATCGTTCAATTTGGTTCAAGAAATCTTCAAAAACTTTCCAGAATCTTCCATCAAAATGATCTCGGTACGTCTCGCAGAAGGTCTTCAGAAACGTGAAGTGATCCCGGCGGCGATCTGTTCGTCCCCGCACTCCTTTGCGTAGCTATGCAATTGGACAAGGAGTAGCGGCGTTAGGTCGGCAGCTGAGGGCATTTGCATCAGCTGGGTTCGCAATTCTCTGCCATAGGACGCGATCCGCTGCTGCCGAGCGGCATCCGGGGCCTGCTGCATTCGCAAAATGGCAGCATATTCATGATGAGCCAACGGGCTCATGGGATGCAGCTTTAACGCCTGCTGAATCGAGTCCAGCGCCTGCTGCGTCTCCCCCGCCTGCGCGTGAAACCAGCCTCGATAGACCCACATCATGTGATCGTCTGAAGACTTTTCCCCGACCTTCTCGAGCAATTCAGCCATCCGAGCCGTGTCACCATTTCGGTAGGCCTGATTCATCATGAAAGACAGCAAAACAGGATTGTCCGGGTTGGCTTCAAGGAAGGAATCCAACTGCCTGCCTGCCTCTTCAGCCATTTTTCGCGTCTCATCGTCAGGCG
>CAZIGZ010000029.1:31295-50564 GCA_964538835.1 uncultured Chitinophaga sp.
CAGGCGAAACTTCAAGATCCATCTGAAACTTCATGGCGGTGCTTACAGCCATACCCACCTTGAACTCAATTACAGACGGCGCACCATTCATCCACTTGGAGTTCATTTCGATTGAATTCGTGAAGGAAAGGACGTCTGACATCAAGGCATAGGTATAGGCCTCTCTTGGTTCAGCATGATTCTGGATCGCATACCGAATCGCTCGCAACATACTGGCTCTCTGCCCGGTCATCGCATAAAACGAAATGATTCGCGCATGGGCCTCCGGGACTCTCGGATCCAGTTCCAGAACTCGCTCGCTCGTTTTCAGCGCCTCCATCGGTTTGTTCAACGCGGTCCACTGGAGATTGGCTAATTCCACCTGCGCCACCAGGTAATTCGAGTCATCCTCTGGAATCTGCAACAGGCAAAACTCCAGGCTCTCATATTCATCCAGCTCCAAGGCAGCGGCTGATGCCATCCACCACGCTTTGGAATCATTGGGGTTCCAGGTGGTCCACTGGCCCGCGACTTCCTTCAGCCGCTCCCAATCTTTCTGCTTCTTGAGGGCGACGCATTCCGTAGCAAACTCGCGAGTTTTCCAGGTTCGGTATCCCCAGTAGCAACCGCCTGTCAGCAATATCACGACCAGCGCCAGAAAAACGGCCAACAGAACGCGACGCCTGCCTCTGACCACGGGGTTCCGTGATATCATTGAAGACTGCCCCTCTGTGACCCGACCAGCCTGTTCCGCAATGTGCTCTGCTTCAGGATGTGTCATGCGGTACAAACCAATTTCTGAAAACAACCCAACCCAGGGAACTGTAAACGAAGATTCCATGAATGCCCGGCAGCCCGCCGGTTCATGGCCTGTTCGGGAAGGACCGCCCCTGATCAAGAAAATCGCGACACATTATTCTACGAGCCCTGAACGGACGACCGCAGCTACTCCATGACTTTCCCGAGCTTTCAATCTAAGGTACGAATGTCCTGGAGTAAAGGACGGTGTTGGACGTTGAACGGTCGGTTCGCCGTTTCATGGTCGAACTTCTGCTGCGGGGTTGTGGAATGATCTCCTGCGTACGGCTTACCAGTATTTGCACACTTCTCGCCGTATCCCTTTTTGCCGGGTGTGGTCATTCAGAGTCGCCGGAGAGCCTGCTGAAAAGAGGGCGAGAACGCGCTCTTGCGGGTGACGTGGAGGAGGCCATCCGAGTGCTGCAACAGATTCCAGCGGGCACTAACGAATGGCCTGAGGCGAGACTTCAGCTGGGTCGACTGTCAGCAGCTCGGCAGCGAGAACCAGAGGCAATCCGGTTCCTTGCGGACGTTCCACAGGATGGTTCAAAAACAGCACTTGCTGCAGCCACATTTCTGGCAGAAATCCACATGAAGGCCTGCCGACTCTCAAGGGCAGCGGATGCCTACAAAGTTGTTCTCTCAAACAACCCGGAAGACCATCAGGTCAGGTCACTGCTCGCCACATTGCTGGTCATTTCCGGGCAGCATCAGGAAGGAACCAAATTGCTGATGGAGCTGCTCGATCGGGAATCGATAGACCTCAAGGATACTGTACTTCTGACTCAGCCAGAGCGTCTGCCTCCGGAGACACAGCACCTGTTTTCCTGCCCTGTGACCAGCGAATCTGACCCATGGACTCTTTATGCGAAAGCCGTTGTGGACCTCGAAGCCGGGCACGGTGAAGAAGCAGAGGAGAAGCTACGCGCTTGTGTCCGACAGTCACCAGATTTCTACGCCGCACAGGCGCTATTGGGTGAATCTGCTCTCAACTCTTCGCCCCACGACTTCCTCAACTGGCTTCAGTCACTGCCAGATTCTGCGAGGTCGAGCCCGGATGTTCTTTACGTGGTTGGGATGTGGTTCCAAAAACAAGCAGATTCAGGGAATGCAGTCAGGTGTTTCTGGGAATGCGTCCGCCTCGCACCACTGCATCGCAAGGCCATCTTTCAGTTGGGGCAGTCACTTGCATCTTCCGATCCACTCGTCAGCCAGCAACTGCTGAACCATGCAAAACGCATGGAAGACTTCGCCAGAACGATGGAGAAGGTGCTCAACGCATCGGGAAAAGACAAGGCGGGTTTCACGTTCATGATCGAGACCCTCGCGGAGATGGGGCGAGTGCGCGAGGCCCGCAACTGGCTTCGCCTTGATAACAATCGGCACGGAGCCCTCACACTTTCGGAGCCAACCCAGGAGAAGCTCAGAAATTTTGACCCTGATTCACCAGGACGAATTCTGGCCGGTAGTGAGCCTGCTTCACTCATCGATCTGTCGAAACACCATCTTCCGGACTTTCGGTCAATTTCCAGACCTGCCGAACGACCGTCGCAGGAAATTCAGTCCCACATTACGTTTCGAAATGACGCGGAATCCAGCGGACTCCGTTTCTCCTATTTCTCCGGACACGAAGGTGGTGCACAGTCCATTCGTGTCTTTGAGTCGACTGGTGGCGGAACGGGCATCATTGACTTCGACCTCGACGGTTCTCCGGACATCGTCTTTACCCAGGGCGAAACATGGCCGCTCCGTTCGAGATCGCCAATGCCGTCAGTTCAGCACGATTGCCTCTTTCACCAGCGCCATGGCCGGTTCGAAGATGTCAGTGAACAGGCCGGGCTGCAAGACGATGGCTACGGCCAGGGCGTTTGTGCAGCAGATTACAACAACGATGGTTTCCCAGACCTCTACATTGCGAACATTGGAAGAAATCAACTGCTTCTGAACAACGGAGACGGAACTTTTACGGATTGCTCACGCGATGCCGGCTTGTCAGAAACAGCATGGACATCCAGTTGTCTTATCCTTGATCTGAACGCCGATGGTGCTCCCGACCTTTTTGATGTGAATTACCTTGCAGGCGACGATGTTCTTCACGTTGAGTGCGGCGACAATCGGTGCTCTGTGAACAACTTTGCGGGAGAAGTGGATTCTGTCATGCTGGCGAACGGCGACGGTACCTTCCGCAAACTTCAGGATGCCTGCCCGACAACGACCCCCAAAGGACTTGGTATCGCAGCCATTACGTCACGTGATGGCTCGCCTCCGAAACTATTTGTGGCCAACGATCAAGTCCCGAACTTTTTTCTGCAACTGGAACAAAATCGCTATGAAGATCAGGCCCTTCAGAGAGGACTGGCGGTCAATTATCTCGGTCGCCCCACGGCCTGTATGGGAATTGCTCACGGCGATGTCAATAACGATGGATTGCCAGATCTCTTCGTGACGAACTTTGAAGGCGAAGCAAACTGTCTGTACTTGCAGACGCAGCCCGGTTTCTTCACCGACTCAATCCAGGGATCCGGACTCATGGAAGCAGGTATCCCTATGGTAGGGTGGGGAACGCAGTTCATTGACGCCGACAACGACTGTGATCTGGATCTCGCCGTTGCCAACGGACATGTGGGAGATTTCCAGGACGGTGGCAACTATCGGATGCCACTTCAGTTTTTTCAGAATGCAGGAGGAACTCAGTTCAAACAACAGATGGCGAGCGACCCTGCGTTTCAACAACGTTCACTATGGCGTTCACTGGCAGCGACTGACTGGAACGCCGACGGGCGACTGGATTTCGTTGTCTCGGCCGTAGATTCGCCAGCCGCACTTATCACGAACACAACCACTAACAGCTCCAACTGGATCAAGCTGTCGCTGAGCGGAACGTTGTCTCCGCGAGACGCATCTGGCTCAATCGTCGAATTCGAAACTCGCACTGGCAGCTACTGGAGGTTCCTGTCGGCTGGCGATGGTTTCCAGTGCACCAACGAACGACTCATTCATTTTGGATTCGATACGACCAACGTTGTCCAAAAGATCCGCGTTCACTGGCCATCGGGCAAAACGACCGATCTGGCGCCACCGGAAGCAAACTACAAGTATGTCCTCCGTGAAGGAGAAACAGTGTTGCACCCAATTCCCTGATCGCCAACGGACATTCCACGAACCATTGTTTGCGACGCCGTCCTCTGGGCAAAACGGGCACAGGGAACCAACGGCATTCCGGCTCATTGCAAAAAAAGAGGCCCGGACTTTTCGCCCGGGCCTCAGATAGATCCAACAAAGATCTGCCGCCTACTTCTTGCCTGGAGCAGCCAGTGGCGGAGGAGTCAATCCTGCATCCATTGCCTTATCTTCTGGCGGAAGCGGAGCTTCGGAAGCCGGCGGAACCGCCGCTCCTGAACCGCCACCACAACCAACCATCAGAGTCATCAGGAACAAGGAGCAAATGGCAAATCGCATATGTGGGCCCTTAGAACAGGTATTCAGGAAAGAAGATTAGAATTCGCCGAGGACGTTGCCGTCACCCATGGCTGCCAGGTTCATGAACGTCTGGCCCAGGGCTCCGTTACCGCCGTTGATGTTCTTGGAGATCGAACGGACAGCACCGTCAGCCATTGCGAACTGAACGATACCCGTGTGGAAGCTCTCGAACTGATACCAGTTCTGGGTCGTTGTGTTATTCAGACCCCAGGCAGCCGGCATACCGCCAGCCATCATCCATCGCCAGTTGTACGCGTCACCACCAGTGATTTCACCAAACAGGAACGTATTGCTCGTACCGTCGGTGATGTCACGGAAATTGACCTTGAAGTCACGGGTGCCGAAGCAGCCGCGGTACTGACGCCATGAGGCCCAGCGTTCAATGTTTCCGAGAAAGCCAGCAACGCCCATGTAGTTCGTCGCACCAGTTCCCTGCTCACCACCGAACAGGCCGATTGTAAACGATCCGCCGGTAGATGTTTCCCAGAAGTGCATTCGGGAAGGAGTGTTGCCGCTTGTCGACTTCTGAGGATCAGATGGGCAAAGGAAGGCAGGGATCGTGTATCGAGCCAGATTCCAGGTCGTTGCGTCATTGAAGTACACAGTTTCCGGCAGGTACGTGTTTGGAGATGTACCGTTCTGGAACTCAACACCCTTGTACACAGTAATCTGCTTGTACAGGTTGTCCTGCTCGATAAACGGCAGCAGTTGCTGCATGATGCCCATGTGAGTGTGGTTGTTCCAAGTCAGATTCAATGGACCAGCTCCGCCATAGGCCACGGTAATGTCCGGACCCCGTGAACCTGCCGGCAGACGGTTGTACACATCATGATGATTGTGTGCCGCAAGGGCAAGCTGCTTCAGGTTGTTCTTACACTGAGTACGACGTGCTGCTTCGCGAGCCTGCTGAACGGCAGGCAGTAGAAGAGCTACCAGAATCGCGATGATCGCGATTACGACGAGCAGCTCGATCAACGTGAAACCACGTCGATTTGCTGCCTGCGAGGACCGAGTGAACTTCTTCACAGAATTCCCTCCAGAAAACGAACAAAACAAAACAAGAAAGTTCCCTTGAGCGGCAACAAATTTCTGAAAATCACCGACTACAAAGGAGTACCTACGCGTTTAACCCGTGAGGACCAAAACATTGGTTCGTCACATCTCATGAACGAAAGAACAACGCAGCGATACCTACAGGTGCAAATATACCTAGTGGCAATTCACATGCCATGAAAACGCTCAACACGCTGTTTGAAAAAAAGTCGTGTAATTCGGCCTTTTTTCCGATGCCCGTTTTCAAGACTCGTCAATCGCTGACGGTGCTCGCCATTTTTTGACGCAGTGTCGTTTGGATTTGCCTAAATCTTCGCCGTCAAAAACTGTGCAAACGATCACATCATCTGGATTGTCGTCTGCTGCTTATACCGATCATTTTTTCGGTTTTCCAGCGTCAATTCCGCGTGCCGGGGAATTGTTCCCACATTTTCCTGGGTTCTTCCCAGCTCGTTTTCCGCAAAGGCGAGGAGGAAAATAGGCTGGGAAATCCTGCGATTCCAGCGAACGCCCTTCACGCCGCTTTGCGTCCTCGCTCATTTTGCAAGCGATTCAGAAGGAATACTGCACAGCGATTCGCTTCATTGAGCCGTAAGCCATCGAGGCCTTCAAACCCTTTTTGCGTCCAAGCACTCAACGGCTGAACATGCCTCTTTGCGATCAGAACGGAAACGCCTCGGGCAACTCGAGTGTCTTTCCGATTCGGCAGCTCCAACAGCCCGACCTGTCCACCGGCCGTAATGGCTTCGTACAGCATTGAGACGCTGTCCGCCGTTACCCAAACTGTGCCGGCTTGCTTCAACTGTTCAGGCAGCCATTGCGGTCCGGTGTCTTCAACAGGAATCAAGTTCCCCTGCAATCCCATGGCAGACCACTGACTGACCAGATTACCTGGGCTTCTTCGGGAGGTCGTGAGTGTCCACTGAATCCCGGGGGATTTCCGGATGACTTCGCCAACTTGTTCCAGAACCAAATCCGTCGACCACAAAAAGTGGTCCGATGGGCCACCAAGCAGAATGAGTCCTTTTCGGGAATCGAGGGCAGTCGACGGAACAATGCGATTCAGTGCTCCCGTTGTACAAAGGACATTCTCGCGTTCCTGCACCCCATCGGCGCTCGGAACAAGACACAGGTCAAAGAAACGCAGCGGCAGACTGGGCTTCATCAGTACCACGACCTGCCCACCAAATCGCCGACGAGCCATCAGCATTGGAACATGCGTTCCATGCCCGGCTCCGACAATCAAATCCGGACATGGCAGCTGGCGGAGATGGCTCTGCGTCCCAGGCCAGAGACTTCGGAGCCCTTTCTGATGGTCACTCAAAACCACATCGAGCAGCGCGCATCCAGTCAGACGGGCCAGAGCTTCTGTCAGTCCGCAGATCTGGTTGCGATGCCCGGCCTTTCCATCCAGAAATCGCCAGACGACCAGTTTGTCCGGCGTGTTCGTCATGCGGCATCTCGCAGGGGCATCTGAGACATCTGCAGTGCACGGTAGGCGGGGCAGTTCATCATGAGTTCTTCGTGCGTCCCGGTCGCGACGACTCGCCCCTGATCCATGACAACGATTCTGGTCACAAGATCCAGGAACGTGCGATTCAGGACGTGACTGATGATGAAGACGGTTCGCCCGGAAGCAAACTGCTTGAGAACACGGTGAATGATCTCTTCACTGGCGGTGTCCACAGCGGAGGTTGCTTCATCCAGGATCAGAATCGACGGATCACGCACGATTGCGCGAGCCAGTGCGATACGCTGACGCTGGCCACCGGAAAGCCGACCGCCACGTTCACCAACAACCGTCTCAAATCCATCCGGAAGCTGGCTGATAAATGAAAGTGCATGAGCCTGGCGAGCTGCGTCTTCCACCTGTTCGCGAGTCGCTTCGGGATTGCCGTACCGAATGTTCTCGTAGATCGTATCGTTGAACAGGAGTGTTTCCTGTGTCACAAGGCCAACCTGCTTGCGGAGGTCGTAGGTTCGAAACTCGCGAATGTCCACGCCATCGATCAGGACCGTTCCCTCGGCAGGATCCATGAAACGAGGCAGCAGACTGACAAGCGTGGATTTCCCAGAGCCATTGCCTCCAACAACAGCGATCACTTCACCAAACCGAAACTCCAGATTCACGTTCTTCAGTGACAGGGGTCGCTGAGTTTCTCCGTCCTCGGTGCCTTCGTATCGGAACGAGACGTCTTTCACAGCGATCGAAGTCTGATGGCGAACCATCATGTGAGGGTTCTTTGGCTCGGGCAGAATGGACTTCTCATCCATCATTTCAAAGACGCGTTCGGAAGCAGCAATTCCGCGTTTGATGAACGTGAACGTTCCTGAAAGCTTGCGCATCGGATCCAGAGTGCCCAGCAGCAGCGCGTACAGCATGCTCAGTTCGGCAATCTCCATCGGCTGGTTCGCAAGACGAATTCCCCACATCTCGTTCGTGTTGCGCAGAACCAGGTAGGCTCCAGGGAACATGGCGGCGAACAGCGCAACGACGGCCATCACTTCAGTGACAGGTCGGATCAGAGCACCGATCCGAACGATTTTCATGCAGTCTTCGTAGTAGGCTCGGTTCGCTTTCAGAAACTGCTTGCGGTGTCGGCGGTACCCGGAAAACGCAATAACGATCTTCGATGCCCCAAAGGTCTCAGCGATGCAGTTGTAGATCAGCGTCATGCTCTGCATCGTCTTATGCGATGCATCTCGCAGCATCTTGCCAAGCCGATGAAACAGAAAGCCGAGCACCGGAACGATGGCCACGGTCAGCAACGCCAGCCGCCAGTTCAGCAAAAAGGCAAAAATCGTGCACGCGATCGCCTTCAGTGGTTCGCGGATCATCGTGACGCCAAAGATCTTGATCGTTGCCGTCATCTGTTCAATATCATTCGTCATGCGAGACATCATGGCGGATGTCCCGATCCGGTTCGCAGACTGAAAGTCCAGTTTCAGAGCCGCGCGAAAACAGGCCTGGCGAATCGAGTTCACTGTCAGCTGCACGACGCTGCCAACCAGAATCTCCTCAAAGTAGATGAACACTCCTTTGATAAATGTCGCGACCAGCAGCACACCCAGAATCAAAACTATCGCATCAAATTTATCTCGCGGAATCCATGGCAGGATGGAATCAGAGACCCACGTGGCAAACATCAGGTTGTTCGATGCGAGACTGATTCGCTTCTGCACTCTGGCCTTGGCTTCCAGCTGATCCGGCCTCAGACGAGCTTCCGCGGCCTTCTCATGAGCAATTTCGTCTTCATATGTTTTGATCTGCTTCTGCACGTAGCCATGCAGGCTGTCGTTTTCGAACAAAACCTTGACGACGGGAAACGCGACCGAAAGATTCATCGCCCAAAGGAACGAAATGATCACGGCACATGTCACCGACAGAAAGAACTGTCGACGGAACGGCCAGAGGTGATGCATGATGCGAGGAAAGATGTGCATAGTGTTGGTCGCTTTGTTGAACGGTTTCCCGGCAGTGTTCCAGTCGTATCACGCAGCTCTGACAGCCGAATGCGATTTCGCGGTCAGCTCAAAAATCCCGCAGCCATAGGTCAGCCCGAAAGTGTCTCGGCCTTCGTTCGTGCCGGGGTCCTGATCGCATCGCAGCTGACCGTGGTCATCCACATACGAAAATGACTTCAGGTCAAACGTGCCCGTCAGAAGATTCATCAGATAGGGCAGCCGAAACACTCGGTGAGCATTGAACTCGATGCGCTGGCGACAGGAGATCGGCGTCGACAGATACAGCGTGCCTCCCGGCTTCAGCATCTGTCTCAGATTCGCAATGCCTCGCAGATGCCCCTCGTAGTTCAGCGGATCGCCGTAGCGTCCAAGCCCGAAGTGCTCAATTGCATGAAGACATGACAGGGAATCCGTGCAGGCCAGCAGTTCTGTCGGCAGCGTCTGCATCATGTCCGCACACAGAAACCGAATGTTCTCCGTGGTGCTGGTCATTGGCCGAACGTCAATCACTTCGACTGTTCGAAATGTGGCGAGATGAGCCACGAAGCCGTCCACTCGCGAACCAACATCCACATGCCGCTCCGGATTCGCTCGAAAGATCTTTTGAGCCACCAAAAGGTCCTGATGGAAGTAGTGCCCGTTGGCGCTTCCTGCAGGCTTTGATCGCTCATCCAGAATCGGAAACAGAGTTCCAAACTCAAATGTCTCCTGAGACTGTCTCGCTTGCTGCTTGAGTTCCTGATACCCGCGTAGATACGACGGCAGGCGGCGCAGATTGCGGATCAGACTGCGAGGCTGAAAGCCTGACAGCTTCAGCAACCGACCGGTATTCTTGAATACACTCATGAGGCTTCTCTGTTATTGAACTCTTCTGTTGATCTGATGAAAGTTCCGGCCGCGATCTTTGACTCGCCTGGCAGCCTTGTCATGCGGCTCTCCCGCGAATTCGCTTCCACCATTTTCGAGCGGCCACCATCATCGTCATGTTGCGGAAGTTCCGAACAAGGAACGGCCATTCTCCGTGGATCCCGCGACGACTTGTGTCCACATCAATGCCTTCTCGCCGACACAGCCGCAATGCTCCCGGCACCCATTTGCCCTTCAGGATCGCCGTGTAGACGTAGTAGTCGATGATCGGTCGGAGATGTGAGACGGCAAAGAACGCCTCGGAAAGTGCCTGCGAACGTTCGCTTCCCCGAATCTCCATTTCCCACCCGGATTCGCCGTCGACCAGCAGCTTTTCAAGAGTGGAACGCTGCCAAAGTCCTGCCTGCAGTGAGACGCGGAATTTCTGCTGCCGTGCGAGCTGCCCCAGGCCAAGCGAGTTGGCATGTGAAAGCTCCGGATCGGGCCAGCCCGCCAGCCGAATAAATCCCGCTCCGGTCTGAGTCGCGAAGTCCAGCACCTGCTGAATCGTCTGATTGCTGACTCGACGCTGCAGAAAGTAGTCTTCCTGAAGATACAGAATCCGCTGATACGGAAGCCGGTCCAGCGCTGCCAGCATGTTGCCAGCCCACTTGCGATCGTCATTCAGCAAAAGAGTACGGACACCGGGGATCCCGGCTTCCTGTCGGTTGCTGATCAGGTACACCGGATACGGGCAGTCCGGCCAGTATCTCTGCATCAGGGCAAAGAACGGTCCCCATGCATCAGAATAGGCGTCGCACGAAGCAATCAAAACACAGGTGTCTTCGACAGCGGCCGTCATCTGTCGCCTCCATGACGGGGCGAAGGACTCGATCGCATAGCTCGGCGCGCAACACCACCGGCAAATGCAGGAGCTTTAAGTTCTCCATGCCGGTTGGACATGTCGCAGTTCCTTCTGCTTTCATTCGCCAATGCTGCATTCCGTGCAGCAGTTTTCGCTGATCAACTCATCTTTGTACTGAAAATTCGGCCGTGCGGTCAAGG
The DNA here is from genome assembly GCA_964538835.1 of uncultured Chitinophaga sp. Classification (GTDB taxonomy): domain Bacteria; phylum Planctomycetota; class Planctomycetia; order Planctomycetales; family Planctomycetaceae; genus SXXK01. Next base: position 41,982 of record CAZIGZ010000029.1, read on the forward strand.
TCGGTCAAATCTACCGCAAAACAAGCGTGTTGGATTCGACCTCGATCCTTGAAACAAACCCGTCCCAACAATCACACCCCCAGCCCACACAAACCTCCCGGCCAGCGTAAACTACGGCATTTTCATCTGATCCAGCCTTATCAGAGCCAGCCGCCTTGTGGCAAACGGATTGCTGTTGTCCCGGGAATGATCCAGTACCTTTTGATAGTAGCTCTGAGCCAGTTCGCTCAGACCAAGCAGCTCTGCGACCCGACCGGCCACATAAAAGTCATCAGGACGGGGCTTTTGGTCTTCGCGAATCAGGATGCACTGCTTCAACGACTGCATCGCCAGAGCCGTCATACCTCGTTCGGCCTGAACGGTCGCAAGCGTATGCAACCCGGCCGAATCCGCAGCGAACTGCTCACGAGCCCCTTTCTCGGCATGATCCAAAATGTGTCCGCGTTCCGGATCAACGAACAGTGCCGACCACGCTGACATATTGAAATCCGAAATCGTGGCCTTTCTCGTCTCGGCATTCTGCTGAAAGTACTCGGCCGCAATACCATACTGACCACGCGCGCCTGCGTTGTAGGCCATCTGAGTTCTGGCAGCGATGCTCTTCGGGTCACTGGCAGTCTGGCTGGCAAGAAACGAGTCGGCTTCATCCAGCCGCTGGAGTCGTCTGAGTACATCAAGCTTCACCGGCCAGAATTCCGTGGCGCCGCTGCGAGTTTCACAGAGTCGATTGGCCACTGTCAGCGTTAACTCGTGGTCGCCTGCGGCAGCGGTGGCAACGACAAGTATTCGATCGATCTGAAACTGCTCTGCCTTTTTGGCTTTCTCTCTCTGTTCCTGAAGAAAACTGATGTGAGCAGCCAGTGTCGACGAATCTGCAAGCGAAAGTGCCGCCAGCTTCATCTGTTCAGCGGTCGCTTCCTTCGCCACCGATTTCTTCCAGAGCCGAGGCAAGACGGGACCAACGGCCGGGTTCAGGAAAGACAACTGATCGACCATACTGTCCGACATCCACGTCAGAACCTGGCGAGCAGCCTCCAGCTGCTGACTGTCGATCAGAGTGAGCACGCTGTCGCAGACGAGTCCTGGCTGCCGATAAGTTCCAACAATTCGAAGCCGCTCATCCCGGCGAACCACAAAGAGTACCATTTGTCCTGACAGTTTTGCGGTAACGCGGAATGCCGCTTCTTCACTGCCTTCGACCTCAATCTTTAAGAGCGAGATTGCGTCAACAACCCTGTCAAACGCTCGGATCGTCTTTCCGTCACTCTGTCCGCCGAGAGATGCCTGATACAGACGTCGCAACAGAATTTCACGCTCGTGTTCTGAGCCATCAACCAGGAGAGTCGGGTCGCCGAGAGGAGCACGACCAGTCGCCGCATAAATCCACGCCCTCTGCACAACGCCCTCAACCTCGGTTTCAGGCCGCAGCAGATCGTCATGCCTCGCCATGTTCTTTGCGACATCGATCAATTCGCGGAGTCCTTCCAGCCTGCCGGAAGGCAGTGCCTCGACGGTCTGAAGCGTCTTCAGTGCCGTCGGGTAACTTCGAATTCCATTCAGCATGTCGTATGCAGCCAGCAGTATCGCCACTTGTCCCTTTTCGTCGAAGCTGGCCTTGAGCTCCGTCATTGCACTATCAAACCCTTTCAGTTCCGAGTGAGCCGCAAAGCGGAGTCCGAGCAGAACCTGGTCGGCAGGCAATGATTCTGTCTCAGCAAGAATCTCCCGGTAGTTCCCAAGGTAGAAGTGACACTGCAGAAGCAGCTTCAGGAATTCCGCCGTTAATCGATCGCGATGTTTCGTCAGTAACCGGACAGCAGCTTCCAGATCCTCTTTCGAATTGACGATTTGACGATGATCAACCTGGTACATTCGGGCCAGATCGAGCGATGCCAGAACGTTCTCCGGATCCAGCTCCACGGCTTTCTTCAGCAGCTCGGTCTGACGGCGACGATCACTGGCAGTCTGTTCGCTTCCCAGAACTCCGGTATCGTAGGCCACTGAGGCGTAGAAATGTGCTTCCGATGAAGCCGGAGCCTTCAGGACAGCCCGCTCGCCAATCTCACGAGCACCTTCAACAAGCCCAACCTGCAGCAGAGCCTCCGCAAGCCGTAATTCGTTCGCCAGATTCTCTGGATTCCTCTGACCTTCCTCTCGCAATTGTTGAATAGCTCTTTTCGGGTCTGAGATCAGAAGCTCGGCGAGCGGATGATTTACTTTCACGATCGGATTCCATTCCCCTTCATTCCCGTTGGGGAACAGCGATCGAAGTGAGTTCTGCCACCATTCCAGATCTTCCGGACTCAACGGCGCATTGCCCGTTCCAGCACGGTAGCTGGCGGTCAAGACACTATTCTCCGCAGACAGTTCGCAGCGTCCTTCGAGATACATGTCGCCGCGACGGAGCGAGAACGGTTTGGGAATTTCAGAAACCTCAAATCCCGCCGGCACATGAACGCGGACGGTGAACTCCATCGTCTGCGGCTCGCGAATGTTCAGCGAGTATCTTCGACGACGCTGCTTTTCGTTCTGCAGCCGGATTTCACGCTCCCCGTCGTAGTTGGCTCGGATTTCGGCACGCTCGGTATCCGTCAGGTAGGGGCGAAGATCACGCACTTCAGCAGGCAGCACATCCAGAATTGTGCCGGGCCGAAGCGCCACTTCACCGCCACGAAGGTTGAACTCCGCAATGCCGGCGGATTCGGAGTCGTACGAAAACTCAGCAGGTTTCGAAAGATCACGAAGGGCGGAAAAGCGAATGCCTCCAACCTCTGAAGAACTCAGACGAGACATTCCAATGTCTCGAATCCAGTTCCTAAGTTCTTTGTCGCCGTTTGAAACAGCAAACGCACGAATATCCTGAGCCAGGATTCCGGTGTACACGCTGCGTTCCTGCACCGTCACGCCCTTCAGGTCTCCCAGCTGAATATCCCGCTCGATACGAACCTGAGAATCCGCGGCCGGCATCACAGGGCTCAGCGTCAGCTCCTTCGTTTCCGGACGAATGATCAGACACCTGCGTCCCTGATCGGCCAGGGGCAACTCTCCCAATGGAAGCAAGGGTGCGGTCGGGTCGATCCAAAGATCCGGTGCCCCAGGAACGTACACGATCATATGGTTGAAGAAGCTGATGTTCGGCATATCGGAGTGCACGTCCCATCCCTGCGAGCTGCGCAAGAGCACTGGCCATGCTTCAATCCCGGACGCTCGCAGCATCCCTGCCAGAAGGATCGACTGATCCTTGCAGTCCCCATATCTTCGCCGAATGACATCGGATGGCGCGGAAGGGACAATCGTTCCGTCACCAAAAAGCAGTCCGGTGTAACGAATCTGAGACTGCATCCAGTACAGCAGCTTCTCAATCTTCTTTGTGCGATCTGTTTCGCCTTCAAGCAGACTGGAGGCAGTCGACTGAAGCGATTCATCTTCGAGCTGTTTCTCAATCAGACTCTGATAGGCGACGGCAACGTCATTCCACGACTTTCCGGTGACATAGCAGACCTGAGTGCCCTGAGTCTCCGCTGGCGGAACATTGGCTTCGAAGTCTTCAAACGTGAGATGTCGATCAAGAGACCAGCTCAGTTCACGGCGACCGCCCCGCGTCTCATCCGTAGGCTTCAGTGCTTCCCCAAAAGCCTTCACATGGAGGGGCAGCGTTTCCGGCGCGGAGATCTTCAGCTGAAACCAGCGAGTTGGCTCGGCCGTGTGAAACAATAATGGACTGCCAACACCACCAGCAAACATCGGTTGTGTATCTTCGAGGATCACCAGCGTCTCAATAATTGCTCCTGTCTCCACAGCCGGCAACGGTGCCTGCAGTACACGCTTGTCCGAAAAGAGATTGTCCCCACGCTGCACCGGGGCTTCTGAGATTTCCGAGTCATGAAGTTCATGAGCCTTGCCGCGTTTGTCAATCACGCGAGCTTTCAGGACTGGTCGCTTCTGATGCCACGGCGCCCAGGCCGCCGAAATGCTGCTGTATTGGTCAATGCCAGCTTCCGTCAGGATTCGATAGACCTGACGATACGTGATCGTCTCTCTGCCTTCGTTATCAAATGAGACCGACGTCCAGTCAATCAGCACTTCAGAATTTGCCTGTTCCGGCACCGGCAGTTCTCCGGCCTGCCGATGCAATTCTTCGGGCGCGACAGAGAACGGTTCGGAATTCGCCAGGGGCTCCAAAAACGGCGGCACCTGCGCAGGCACAGTCGTACCGGTGACGATCAGGATCCAGATGAACACAACAACTCGCGCGAATGTCTTCATAATCAGTGACTTCATGTTCACAGAATCCAGGCAAGGGCAGACCACCGCTCCGTGGGTGATCGTACCGAGTGCCCCAGTTCCTGCAACGTTGCGTCACCAGAGAACCACTACACCGCCAAACTGCCCCAGCGATTTCAGAAACGTCGTGGAGACGACTTCGCGGATCCAGCTCTTCTCGTGTGATCAGTTGGCTCTCGGTCATGGAATGACCGAGCTACGCAGTCGAGCCATTCCATGACTCGCAGACAAACGGCGATTCAGTCTCGAGCCTTCTGCAGGCGAGACACTTTGCCTTCCGGCTGTTCAGCCGTCAGATTCAGCGACGACAGCTTACGGTGAATCGTCACGTTCACAAGGTTGACCTGATCCGGGCGTCCGTCAATCAGCAGGGCATTGCGGACTTTCAATCCCGCCAAAGCAGACTCGTCCGGGATCAGCGTCCGATTCTTCGAACCAGAGACAACCGACGTGGTTGAGTCGGCTTTTGACTCCGATGCGTCATCCGATGAATCTGTGACGACATCCTTCGACTTAGCAGCGTCAGGCTCTGCGACTGCTGTCTTTGCCGTCTCCGCTTTACAGACAGGCTCCACTTCAAAGTAAACCCAAACGTCTCTCAACTCCACTTCCATGCCAACCCAGTGCAGTCTGCAATCCGGCAGGCTGTCCGTCGTGACTTTGAAGCGACTGCGAACATATTCTTCGACCATCTTCTCCGCATCGTCTGCCGTCTCTACGTTGATTCGGCGACGATGAATCAGTGACAGCTCTTCGTCAATGACGAAGCCTGGCAACTGAAGAGCCACTTCAAAGCGACGTGATTCCGGATTCCATTCCATCTCAGAATATGTCGTGTGCAGCGGATGTGACGCCAGACCGGACACAGCAAACGCCGGTCCGGTCAGCATCACACACATTACGATCCCAATCACACCACGCATGGTTGGACCTTCGCAGGACTATTGGTTGCCTTCACCTTCCGGCTTCTTTTCCTTTGCCGGTTCCCTGGCCTCTTCCTTCTTTCCAAGACCAGCACGCTGCATTGCATTTCGTTCTCGCTGCATGCGGCCGCTGAAGGTACGGAATCGGCTGGAGCTCATCTTTGGCGGGAAGTAGTTGTTCGAACGGTCGGTGTCCGCTGTCTCGAGGTGAGGATCCAGTTCGATCGAAGTCACTGGTTTCTCGCTCATCAGGAGCTTGGAGACAGACACGGAGTCCTTCATCCACAACTCCGCCGGGAGGCGGACTTCCGTCGTGGTGCCGTCTTCATGACTCAGCAGAAGAATCACAGGCATCACAAGCCCGCCGAGGTTCTTCAGGTCAACGACGTAGAAGTTCATCTTCGTCTTCAGAAGCTCACGTTCCTTCTCCGGCATTGCGGCCACGCGTTTCTCGAAGCTCTTTCGATCCTCATCAGAAACCTGAAACTCATCGAACGAATTGTAGAAATCCTTCAGTTCCGGAAACTGATCCACCAGCTTTGGCAGAGCCTTGTTGCGCTGCTGCGACAGAGTCTTCGGTTCGGCATCCCGAGCCGCCCGCTTTTCCTGAGCTTCGCGTTCCGGATCTCCGTCAGACACGGTGAAGTGCTGAACTCCGGAAATCTCAATGTCGCAGTGGTCCGTCGTGTAGAACCATCCTCGCCAGAACCAGTCGAGATCCACGCCACTGGCATCTTCCATTGTTCGGAAGAAGTCCGCCGGGTAAGGTCGCTTGAACTTCCACCGGCGAGCGTATTCCTTGAACGCAAAGTCAAACAACTCCCGTCCGAGAACAGTCTCACGCAGAATGTTCAACGCCGTTGCCGGCTTGGCATACGCGTTGTTTCCGAACTGCAGCAGTGACTCGCTGTTGACCATGATCGGCACCTGCTCGGTGCTCTTCATGTAGCCAACGATATCTTTGGGTTCACCACGATCTGCCGGATACGTTTCTTCCCATTCGACTTCGGACAGGTACTGCAGAAACGTGTTCAGACCTTCGTCCATCCAGGTCCACTGGCGTTCGTCTGTGTTCACGATCATCGGAAAGTAGTTGTGACCGACTTCGTGGATAATGACCGAGATCAGTGCGAACTTCGTGCGGTCCGAGTACGTTCCGTCCTTCTCCGGTCGTGGACCGTTGAAGCAGATCATCGGATATTCCATGCCGCCAACCGGTCCGTTCACTGAGATTGCTACAGGGTACGGATAGTTGAAGGTGTACTTCGAATACACATTCAGCGTATGCACGATGGCTCGAGTGGAATACTTGCTCCACAGCGGTTCGCCTTCATTCGGATAGAAGGACATTGCCAGAACCTGATTGCCGCCAACGTTGTGCCCCAGTGCGTCCCAGATGAACTTTCGTGATGAAGCAAATGCAAAGTCGCGAACATTGTCAGCTTTGAAGATCCAGGTCTTACGACCGTCGCTGCCGGACTTCTGATTCTCGAGGGCCTCTTCCGGTGTCACGATGAAGGTTGGTGAGGCGGCCGAACGAGCCTGTTCCAGTCGCTGCCGCTGAGTTTCCGTCAGCACCTCGGCAGGATTCTGCAGTTCGCCTGTGGAAGCAACAATGTGATCGTCCGGCACGGTGATTCGAACGACGTAATCTCCGAACTCCAGAGTAAACTCGCCCTGTCCAACGTACTCCTTGTGCTGCCAGCCGGTCGTGTCTGTATAAGCACACAGGCGAGGAAACCATTGAGCCAGTTCGTAGATGGAGTTTTTGTCTTCTTCGAAATACTCATAGCCGGTCCGGCCTGGGAACAGGCGAGTATTGTTGATGTTGTATTCCCATCCGACGACGAAGCGGACAGACTGACCAGGAGCCAGCGGCGTCGGCAGATCAACCCGCATGTTCGTTCGAACAATGCTGTAGCTCAGCTTCGATCCGTCTTCGGCGTTGGTGACTTCCTTGATCTGAGTTTGTCCCTGAAACTCATCGCGAGTCAGCATGGCTTCAAGGCTGCGAAGAGGAACGCCGCCATTGATCGGCGGGGCTTCATCAGACAAAGTCGAATTCGCATCCGGCGCGAAGATGTTGGCATCCAGTTGCAGCCAGAGATATGACAGCGTGTCTGGCGAGTTATTCAGATACGTGATCGTTTCACGTCCAATGATCCGCTGCTTCGCATCATCCAGCTCAACCGCAATATCGTAGTCAACCTTCTGCTGCCAGTAACGATGCCCCGGAGCTCCCGAGGCTGCTCGATAATCATTGGGTGTCGGTAGAATCTCCTCGAGCTGGCGGAATTTGTCTTCCTGCCCATACTTCGAATTCGTCAGCCCCTGCGCCATGATCGCAGAAGAACAAAACAAAGACAGAAACACCACGCAGGCAGAGATGCTTGACCATCCCGCCAGGAATCTTGGCAATCGCACAGCGAACCTCGTTGATAAAATCGAACGCGGACAACGAACCGACAAACCCGCCAGGCAACGATCAGCTGGGAGCCGATTGGCGACGGGGTTAAGAGTGCAGGGCTCTCATTTGGCGAGTTCAACAAGTGAGTGAGGCGGGGGAATCCTCGAAGGATGGCGAGGATACCCGGAATTTGATCTCCGGCAAGAAGTGAGCCCCAAGTTCCCCCAAAAATTGTAGAGCGATTGTCCTCAATCGCTCAAATCACTGATGATTGTCGCTGATTGCTGGGATCGCTGAAGTTGTTCGGAAGCGTCAACGACTGAGGACAGTCCTTCTACCATGGGTTTGAGTTGCCTCCTACAATCGCCCGTCTTTCCGGACCGCCGACCGAAGAGGTTTTTGAATGAAACACGATGCTCTGAACCAGCTGTCTCGGGGAGCGTCCTGAATGCGAGTCCCGGAATGGTCGATCCTGCTCTATCCACTGCTGATGATGGCTGGACTCTGGACCGGAATCTGGCTCAAAGGACGCCAGCCACCCGACCCGCGATTAAGCCCGTATCAACGGCTCTGGATTGGATTGCTCGCGTTTTCCGGAGCCATGCTGACGGCTAAGCTCCCGTTCCTCATTCTGGACCAGGCCGGTGACGGGGATGGCTCGATCTTCCTGACCGGCAAGACGATTCTGTTCGGATTAATCGGCGGGTACTTTGGCGTTGAGCTTGCCAAGTGGCGGCTGGGAATCAAAGTCAAAACCGGTGATTCATTCGCGGTCCCTGTCGCAGGCGCCATCGGAGTTGGTCGACTCAGCTGTTTCGCTGGAAACTGCTGCTATGGGACACCCACCTCATTGCCATGGGCCGTTATCTTTCCTCGAGTCGACCTGCTGCCACGACATCCCACCCAGCTCTACGAATTCTGTTTCCACATCACCGCCGCGGTGATCCTGAATACTCTAAGGAACAAAGG
>CAZIGZ010000030.1:0-37124 GCA_964538835.1 uncultured Chitinophaga sp.
GCAGAGATCATCGGGTATTACCTACAGTTTCCCGTAGCTATCCCCGTCCAGAGGGCACGTTCCTACACCTTACTACGCCGTTCGCCGCTCTCGTATTGCTACGAGCGCTCGACTTGCATGCCTAATCCATGCCGCCAACGTTCATTCTGAGCCAGAATCAAACCCTTCAAAAATATGCTTTGACCGAAACCGAGGTTTCGGCTGCTAGCGAAAGGAATGACCTGAAAGCCGCTCCGGTCAAAGAGCGGCAAAATGACCAACAAATTCGGCCAAAATCACTCAGGCTCACAAACTCAATCATGTTGTCAAAGATCAATCCGAACGTTGAGGTTTTACCCTCACTTCCTCACTCGCGTCGTTTCCGACTTCGTTTGGTCGCGTCCGGGGCGGGGCAGTGTATCGGCGTCTGAGGAAGTGTCAATACTTCGCTCTCAAATTTCTTCACGAGATTTTTCAATCTCATTTTTTGCCAACTCTGACCGCTCTTCCATCGCTCCTGTTCCATCAAAGTAACAGTCGAAGGACAGCCACAGTGATCGGGCATACCGAAAGAAAACCACAGGAAAAATGACACAAAATGTCGCTAATGCCGGAATCAGCAGTTTCTTGTCCACTTCAAACCCAAACCTCAGAACGATGTACGTCCAAGTTGTGAGAAGCGTAGTCAATCCATAGTTGATGTAGGTTGACCCCAAAAAATAGCCGGGGCCACGCTCAAACCGAAACCCACATTCCGGGCATTCTTCGTTCATCCGGATCACACCAGCAAACAAATGCCCCTTTTGACACATCGGGCATTTCAGTGATACACCGCGACTGAACGCCTGTCCTGCGGACTGAGGCGGAAATCGTTTCGCCAAGCCTTTTTCCTGCTCTTCTTCCATGTTGACCTCGGTTTCTCTGCCCGCTCCCGGCATGGCTCCGATGGGGGAGCTGCCAAATTCCATGGCGGTTTTCACAAGCCGTCTTCCACGGAAACGAATTTCGCGGGTGTCACCTGAGTGACATTCACGAAGCTACATAGACGGTCACAGGATCACGATCTTCTTCACTGGCGAAACATTCAATTCCCGGAAACTGCTCGCTCAGCTTTCGGGCCAGCTCTTCAACCGCCGGTCGCTCACTCGGATAATGACCGGTCAAAATCAAATTCACCCCAGCGGCTTCAGCTTCCAGAATCGAGTGAAATCTCGCTTCGCCGGTCACGAACGTGTCGCACCCACATCTCACTGCATCTTCCAGAAATTCCGCGGCGGCTCCGCAGGCCACTGCGATTCGCTGAACATTCTTCGCTCCAGCCAGCGATGTCTGCAGAAAAGTCGCTCCCGTCACTTCCATGACCTTTGCCAGAAACTCCGAAACCGGCTCTGGCGATTCCAGTAGGCCCCGTCGGCCAGCTCCCAGCCCCTGCAAATCGGTCCCGACACGAAGCGGCGTGATTCCCTGAAGACCAAAGGCTTCGGCCAACTGCTGATTAATCCCCTGCCCTGCACTGTCATAGGACGTATGCGGACTAAAGACGGCCACGGCATTCTCGGCAAGAGTCAGCAACAGGCGACCTTCCGCATTGCGATCAGTTAGCCGCTTGGCTCCCCGAAACAGAATCGGATGGTGGGTGACAATCATCTGAACGTCGCGATTCACTGCCTCAGCAGCAACCGCCTGAGTCAGCGTGAGACAAGTCATGATGCGGCGAACGAAAGCTGAATGACGACCAAGCAGCAGTCCGACGTTGTCCCACGTTTCGGCAAGCTTCCCCGGAGCTAACTGTTCGAGATATTCACAGACGTCCTGAACCCGAACCATGACACATCCTCCACTCATATCACTGTTCAAACAAGGGCCGAAAAGCCCGTAACCCGAGAGAACCCGCCGATTCATTGCCAAGCCGTGGCCACGGTGTTTGCTCGCATTAAACAGGCGAGCCAGAGCCTGAGCACGCCTCTCACGAAGCACCTGTTACGGACGAAGCATACCAGCCACGGACAATTCTGCGGATCGGAGAACGCCGCTGGTTAACCAATTTGACTATCGGCGGTTCGCCTTTTGATGCAGCCCGTTTGGCCTGCTCCCGACAAGAGGTTGCTCCATGAACCCTGCATTTCGACATCCCGGCGTGGTGACGTGTGTTCTGATCACCGTGCTTGCAATCGCAGCCACGATGGCCCCGCTTTCTCCGCCTGTCGTGATGGGCATCATTGCAACAGGACTGTTTCTGATCCTGAAAGTCTTCACGTTCTTCCCTCAAACTCATCCGGAAAATTCCTGGCGCCGTCTGCTGGTTTGGTGCTGTGCCACACCGACGCTGAACGCCGACGACTTTCTTGCCGGACCACGCCCCGGTGCTCCAATGCGCTGGACTTCAGAGATCCTCTTGCCGCTCGCGTTCGCAATCTTCGGACTGGCAACGTTCCTCTGCGTCGTTCCACTGATGAAGGTGCACGCGCCGTCTCTGGCAGGTTATGTGGCAATCGCTTCGTTGCTCGCCATCTTTCACTTCGGACTCCTTCATCTCGTGGTGAGTTTCTGGAATCTGTCCGGGTTCACACTGAAGCCACTGATGAATGCTCCATGGAGATCCAGCAGTGTTACGGAGTTCTGGGGGCGGAGATGGAACACGGCTTTCCGCGATCTGGTATACCGCCATGTCTTTCTTCCCACACTTCGCCACGGTGGTCCGAACTGGGCGATGCTGACCGTTTTCATCGTCTCTGGGCTCATTCACGAACTTGCGATCTCCGTCCCGGCCAGAGCTGGCTACGGAGGTCCAACTCTCTACTTTCTGATTCAGGCAGTCGCTGTCTTGGCAGAACGGCATTTCCCGGGAAGTCACTCTGCGGGCCGTCAGGCTGCTCGAAGAATTACAACCTGGATCATTCTGCTTCTGCCGATGCCACTGCTGTTTCATCAGCCATTCCGTGATCGTGTCATCCTGCCACTGCTGCCGTGGTGATTCCAATCTGACGGTACCATTGTCTCTGCCCTGAAGCAGCAGGCCGCGTCTGCCGAGGAGTCCTCCCATGTTCCATCTGACTCTTGCCGATCTCATCTTCCTGAGCGGCTGGTTTCATCTCGCAACACTGACGGCCAGCGCACAGGTTCCACGAGAGCTTCGGTTTCGTGAAGATCTGCCAAAGCTGAATCCGCTCCTGAGACAGTGGGTGCTGGTGGCGGGCATCTACATCGTGTTCAACATCGTCTCGTTCGGAATCATCTCGCTCTGCTTCTCAAAAGAACTCGTCGAAGGGACACCTCTTGCCAGAGCCTTCTGCGCGTATGTCTCGCTGTTCTGGGGACTGAGACTGCTGATTCAGTGCTTCGTGTTTGATGCGAAGCCGTACCTGACGAAGTGGTATCTTCGAATCGGTTATCATGCCCTGACCGGGCTGTTCGTCTGGCAGACCGTGATCTATGGCTACGCGGCTCTTCGTTCACACGGATGACGGCATTGGCGTTCGTTCGGTGGATCGGTGGGGAGTTGACACGGAGGACTGCCGCGCTGACGCCCAACCGCTCGCCGGAAGGACGTTCCTTCGGTACAGTGTGACCTGCCACTTTCGAAGGTCCTGCCATGGTGATTCGCCCTGCCTGTGTTTGCTTCACGATGCTGCTGTCGAGCCTGCTGCAGGTGTCGATGTGCTCTGCCCTGTCAGCGGACGAATCTTCCAGCAAGAACACTGAACAGTCACGCGATGCCACTGAGGCCATTGCCATTCTTCGCGAACGGTGCTGGTCATGTCACGGACCGGAGAAACATGAAGCCGGGTTGCGTCTAGACCAGCGTGAACTCGCTGTCAAAGGCGGTGACTCTGGGCCCGCTCTCATTGAAGGGCAAGACCAGCAGAGTCTTCTGCTGCAGCGAATCCTGAGCACCAATCCTGATGAGCAAATGCCGCCCAAAGGCGAACGCCTGTCAAAGGACCAGACTGAGAAGATCGCTCGCTGGATCGCGGCGGGTGCTCACTGGCCAAGTTCTGCGTCTGGCTCTGCGGCCCACTGGGCGTATCAGTCAGTAACGGTGCCATCTCCAAAAACTGACCACTCACAGCACCCGTGGCGAAAGAATGTGATCGATGACTTTGTTCTAGATCAGTTGACCGAAGCCGACATTCAGCCGTCTCCGGAAGCGCCGAGAGAACTTCTGATTCGAAGACTGTCACTGGATCTGACAGGCCTGCTTCCGGAACCCGAACAGGTCGACGCATTCGTGAACGACACAAGTCCCGATGCATGGGAGAAAGTCGTCGACGCATACCTCTCTTCTCCGCATTTCGGCGAACGCTGGGGACGTCACTGGCTGGATCTGGCTCGCTACGCAGACTCCGATGGCTACGAGAAAGACAACGCTCGTCCCGATGCGTGGCGATGGCGTGACTGGGTGATCGATGCCATCAACCGCGACATGCCTTTCGATCAGTTCACCGTCGAACAGCTGGCGGGCGACCTTCTTCCCGATTCAACGCCCGATCAAAAACTCGCAACCGCCTTTCATCGCCAGACACTCACCAACACCGAAGGCGGGACTGATCAGGAACAGTTTCGTTTCGAAGCCTGCTTTGATCGCACGGAAACCACCGCGTCCGTCTGGATGGGCATCACGCTCGGCTGTGCTCGCTGCCATTCGCACAAGTATGAAGCGATTACTCAGAAGGAATACTTCCAGCTCTTCAGCGTTTTCAACAACGCGGATGAATCCACGACCACTCTTCCGGCTTTGCCCTCGGACGTTCAGGCATGGCAGAAGGAACATGAAGCGTGGCAACAGAAGATCGATGCTCTGAAATCTCAGCCGGACAAAGCAGCCGACCTGAAAGAACTGAAGAAGAAAGAACCACCAAGACCCGAACCTGTCGTGCGAGTTCTCGCGGAACGAACAAAGGAGCCTCGAACGACATGGCTTCTGCATCGAGGCGACTTCCTGGAACCCGTCAAGGAGACGCCGCTGACTCTGCAGGCTCCGTCGATTCTTCCACCGATCGTCCCGCGAGATCCCGGTGCGCGACCGGACCGCCTGGATCTGGCTCGCTGGCTTGTGTCGACGCAGCATCCGCTGACAGCCCGTGTCGCCGTGAATCACATCTGGGGTCATCTGTTTGGACAGGGCCTTGTTCGAACACCTGCGGATTTTGGTGTTCGAGGCGAAGCGCCGACTCATCCGGAATTGCTGGACTGGCTGGCGTCAAACTTCGCCGGCCAGAATCCAGTCGCTGACAGGACTCAGCCAGCATGGTCACGAAAGGCACTCATTCGGCTGATCGTGACTTCCGCAACGTATCGGCAATCGTCCACAGTCAGGCCGGAGCTGCAGACAATCGATCCTCAGAACCGTTTGCTGGCTCGGCAGAATCGCGTTCGTGTCGACGGCGAGATCATCCGAGACATTACGCTTCAGGCGTCTGGTTTGCTGAGCCGAAAAGTGGGCGGCCCGAGCGTGTTCCCGGCTTTGCCTGCCGGAATCGCGGAACTGAGTTACGCAGGCAATTTCAACTGGACGACGTCGAAGGGAGAAGACCGCTACCGGCGAGGAATGTACACGTTCTTCAAACGCACTTCGCCTCATCCCAACCTGACGACGTTCGATTGTCCGGATGCGAATCTGACATGCATCCAGCGTACCGTCTCGAACACACCGCTGCAGGCTTTGGTCACACTGAACAATGAAAGTTTCACAGACGCGGCAAAGCACTTTGCAACGACACTGACCGGATCACCTGACGCGCCGGAAGCTATCCTTCAGACAATCTTCCGACGCTGTTTTGGCCGACGTCCCTCGGAGAAGGAAGAATCAACTCTGCTGGCTCTCCACACCGATGCCGTCCGCCACTTTGAAACGCACACCGAAGAAGCGACACGCCTGACGGCTTCACCAGAAACCAGTCCACCAGCAACCAACTCTTCGACCGCAGCAACAGATCCCGAAAGCACCTTCAACAAAGCCGCGTGGATCGTCGTCTGCCGTACCCTGATGAACACGGACGAGTTCATTACGCGAGAATAACAAGACCCCAATTTCAGCGTTGTGCGTCATCGCTCTTCGCCCCGCTCCACACGGCCGTGTTGATTGCAAAATACAGGTTCTGAAACGGCGGGGCTTTGCGGCTGGAGTACCAGATGCGAAATCGACCGTCATCCAGTTGCATGACGGAATGACTGCTGACGTAATGAGATTCCCAGGGACGTTTCGGATCGGGACGCAGAACAGGATTGTCAGGATGCTTGTGCCAGTGAATACCATCGGTGCTGGCTGCAAAACCAATCCCCGTCGTCAGATGTTCGGCGTCCAGATAGCTGGCGTACCACATCAGGTAGACACCATCGACCATCAGAACACACGGGTAAATCTGAAGATCGTGCTCCCACGACTGTGATATCTTCAGCACTGGCTCTTCTGTGACTTTCCACGACAGGCCATCCGTGCTGGAGGCATGTCGAATCTGCCACGGATAGCGTCCTGGTTCTGTGTACCAAAGCTTGTACCCATCGGATGTCTTCACCACAGACGGACAATAGGCCCGCGTGATCTGGACCGCAGACACATCCGTCCAGCGTCGGCCATCGTCGCTGAGCGCCTGCTGGATGGAATGGGGATCGCCGCCGCCACCCAGAGTCGCCGATGTGAACCACATGCGGAGCTTCCCGTCTTCGCGGAACACCTGACCATGATGGTCACGTAGAATCGTGGGGGTCACGATCGAACGACGAGCGGTCTCCAGCTCCAGAACAGGACCGGGATGACGCTGAAAGTGAATTCCATCCGAACTTGTGGCCAACCCCAGTCGGAAGACTCGTTCATCGCGAGTTCGAGTCGGAGCAAGATCGTGAGCAAAGCCGCTCGAACCGCAGTACCACAGCTGATACTCACCCTTCTCTCGCCCGACCGTCGGAGCAAAGATATGAGTATCATCGAAGTGACCTTTGTCTCCGAGCGACAGAACCGGCCCCTCCGAATCGCGCTGCCAGCGTTGCGGACCAAGCCAGACACGAAGCTGTTCCGGCGGCTCATCGGCCGCGAGAAATGAACCTGAACCCACGGCCATGCAGAGGCACAGCAGGCTAATCCAATGTCGCCACTTCACCATGGTCAGAATTCCCCTGCACTTCTCGCGAAGGCTCATTTCAGCCACTTGTCAAACCACTCAAATGCTTCGGTCTGCATTGGCACGTCAAACTTGTGCGGGCCAGGATAGAACGTGCAGCGATATCGATCGGAGGCACCGGCCTTATCGAAGACTGCTTTCATCATCCGATCGGCTCGCTGCATTTCCGGCAGAGTGAACAGGCTGTCTTCATTGTCGTTCTGCACAAGTGTCGCCGCGGGGGCTCGAAGCGCAAGGATCTCCGGATAATCCAGATCGCGAGGCAACAGCGGGATGTAGATCATCCACGTATGTGTATGGCACTTGTGAAGAAGGTAATCTCGCCACGTCGACATCATCCCGACGCAGCACGCACATTTGATCCGTTCATCCAGACCGCCGAGGTACACGGTTCGCAGTCCGCCGCCGGAAAGCCCGGCACATCCCACTCGGCCTGCATCCACATCAGGCCGGCTGCAGAGATAATCGAGTGCCCGCTGGTCTTCCGTCAGAAACACACCAGGCCATGTCGTCCCGGCACAGAAGAGACTCTTGGCCATCAGATGTTCGTGCTGCCCGGCCCATGAGTTGTAAGCGGCAATCGATTCGTCCGACGAATCCGCGATCGGCTGACTGTTCATCAGCGCGCCGCGAGCAACGTCGTTCATGTCCACCTTGCGACTGGCAAACGCAAACGTGTCATGAACAAGCACCACGTAGCCTCGGCGAGCCAGGTCGTTGGCCCAGGCGCGGCCACCGTAATAGTCGTCCTGATGCTCTTTCATCAGAGGATGTTGGTCGGCGCCGGTCTTCGTGATCTTCTCGTGACCAAAGAACTTTCTTCCGCCATGATCGTGCAGGCCAATGACGGCAGGCAGTTTTCCAGTGGCACCAGCAGGCTTTAGAACAACCGCTTTGGTCCGAGGCCCATACGGAAGCTGCCAGCTCACGTGTTCAATCTGCAAACCATCGAACACTTCGGAATGATCCACACGGACATCAGCCACAGGCCCAACGTCAGGAGGAGCAAGGCAGTCCAGGACTCGCGATCTCGCCTGCTTCCGCCATGCTTCAACATCGGTGAACTGGCTCTGAAGGAACGAAAGACGAGCCGGCTGGTCTCCAACAATCCCCGCGGCCCACGGACCGTAAGCGCCAATCATGTTGGGCTCGACGGCCGGCGGGAGCATATTTGCGATCGGTCCAGTTTCGTTCACAGAAACGGACGACGTTGCAGGCTCGCCCGTCGCTGACGATGCCATCAGCGGAACAAGACTGGCCGCCGATGCCGCTTCAAGAAATCCGCGTCGAGATAAAGCGGATGATTCTGATGATTCCGTCATGCAACGCCCCCCAACAAAGTTAGCGGAAGGGCGCAAGCCCTCCGGTGACTTCCATCGGTTACCAAAAGCCACAAGCCTTCCGGTGACCGCGACACCGGACGGCTCGCGTCGTGCCGCTACTTGAATCACCATAACCGGACGGCTCGCGCCGTGCCGCTCCTTGATCAACTGAACTTCATGCGACTCTAACTCTTTAACACGCCCGGAATCAGACTCCAGCTTTGAGCAACCCCGGTGAGTCGTTCCTGCCGACCCTGATGTTCGAAGAACAGTTCATCCGGTGCAATGCCAAGTGCGGCCAGAATCGTGGCGTGCAGGTTCTTCACGGGCTGAACTTCGTCGACAGCTCGAAGTCCAATCTCATCCGTGGCCCCGATGCTGACACCTGCGTTAACTCCGCCGCCGGCCATCCAGACATTAAAGCCATACGGATTATGGTTGCGACCGGATTCGCCCTGAAGCATCGGCGTGCGACCGAATTCTCCTGCCCAGAGCACGAGCGTCGATTCCAGCAGTCCTCGCTGCTTGGGGTCCGCCAGCAAGGTAGCAATCGGTCGATCCGTCTGAGCCGCATTGCGCTCGTGGTATTCCGTGTTGTCGCTGTGACTGTCCCAGCCAAGTTTATCGACCGCGTTGTACGTCTGCACAATTCGAACGCCCTTCTCGATCAGTCGTCGAGTCAGCAGGCACATGCGTCCGTACTTCGCCAGAGCTTCGTTCGAATCATGAATGCCGTAAGCGTCCTGAGTCTCCTGCGTTTCCTGTGAAAGTTCGCCGATGTCCAGAGCTTCCGACTGCATTCGGTAAGCCAATTCATACGATGCAATGCGACCATCCAGATCCGGCACAGACGTTCGCGCGGCCGCGTGCTTTCGATTCAGTGCCTGAGCAAAGTCGAGCGTTGATCGCTGGACCGAAGCCAGTTCCTCCGGCGGCGACAGATTCAAGACCGGCGGTCCGATGTGGCGGAACTGAGTTCCCTGGAAGGCGGCCGGAAGAAACGCGTTGCTCCAGTTCGCAGATCCTCCCAGTCCTCCAACTTCATACAGCAGCACGTAGCCCGGAAGATTCTGATTCATCGATCCCAGACCATACGTGAGCCACGATCCCAGGCTCGGCCGCCCGCCCAGAATCGCACCAGTGTTCATCAAATATGTGGCTGGTGCATGGTTGGAACTGTCGCTGTACATCGATCGAACGAAACATAGATCATCCGCGTGCTTTGCGGTGTGAGGCAGCAGCTCCGAAAACCACGCACCGCATTCCCCATGCTGTCTCCATCTCCATGGCCCGGCGAGCAGTTCGTCTTTGCAATGATTGAAGACACCGCCCACTTTGTCCTTGTGGGCTTTCAGTGATTCCGGAACCGGCTGTCCGTGCAGCCGCAACAGATCTGGCTTGTAGTCGATCAGGTCAAACGTCGACGGCCCGCCATATTGAAACAGAAAGATCACCTGTTTGGCCGAAGCCGCGTGCTGAGCAATCTTCTCGGCCAGCGGATTCAGGCGATCCGGCGCCTCGTTCCTCGATGCCGCACCATCCGCCTTCGACTCCTGAGCCAGCAGCGCGCTGAGTGCCACGCCGGCAAACCCGGACGCGGTGCGAGAAAAGAACTCGCGCCGATCCGGTCGAACAGAGAAACTCGCTTCAATCGACATACATAAACTCGTTCACGTTCAGGATGGCACGACACAAATCACGAACCGCAAGCTTCATGGCCTCATCGGTTCTTCCTGCCTCCCGATGCCGACTCAGATGATCCGCCAGCATCGATTCCGACAGCCGGAGCTCTTCCGCATCCGCTTCCCGCATCAGCGCTTCACGAAAGATCGACTGAATCAACGGGACAAGGTTCGATTCACCACTCTGCGTATTCGCGGACTTCGTCTCTGATTCCCAGTGACTCAGCATTCGATCGGCAAACGCCTGAGCGTACCGCAGCCCTTCGGGACTATTCAGAAGCATCAACGCCTGAGGCGCCACGACCGTGGTATCTCGCCGAGCACACGACACGGTGGAATCGGGAAGATCAAACGCCTGCAGAAACGGAACCGGCAAACATCGCTTGCGAATCAAAAACAGGCTTCGCACATCGACCTGATCTTCAGGGTCGGTGTACCAGCCCTGCATTCGTCCGCCGTCGTCATTTTTGAGTGCTTCCAGAATGGCGGGCTGGGCATGCAGCAAGTCATCCGGAACCGCTGGCCACATAGGACGACCGGAATCGTACGGCCGCAGCAACCCCGACACCGCCAGCAGACTGTCTCGAAGTGTTTCCGCATCCAGCCGGCGAATGTTCTGATGCCAGAGCAGTCGGTTGTCAGGGTCCTTTTGCGAAGCCTCTGACCCATCCTTATATAAGGAAGCCTGCTGGTACGTTTCAGATGTCAGGATCAGCCGATGCAGCTTCTTCACGGACCAGTCATTGTTCATCAACCAGATCGCGAGCCAGTCCAGAAGTTCAGGATGAGTCGGGCGGGCTCCGGTGTATCCGAAGTCGTTCGGAGTTGCGACGATTCCTGTTCCAAAGTGTTGCTGCCAGATTCGATTCACAAGCACTCGGGCGGTCCACGGGTTCTTTGGCGACGTCACCCATTCCGCCAGCATGCGTCGCCGTCCGAAGGTCTCGTTCGATTCGTGCTCCGAGTCCGCGTCATCCGGCAACCCAATGTTCTTAAGCGATGCGCTGCCAGGGAACAGGACCGATGGAAACCCGGGACTCACCTTTTGCCTTGGCGAATGGAAGTCTCCCTGATACAGCACAAAGGTCGGTTGAGCCACGGGCCCGACTTCCCGAACGCCCATCGCCACCTGAGGATTCTTTCGCTGAGCTACCAGGGCGGCGATCTCCTTGTCGAGCGATTCCGCGACGGCCTTGTCCTCGTCGGATTCAGGCTTCTCCGGACGCCGCGTCTTCAGAGCAGCAATCTTTTCATCCAGCTCGGCGTTGTGAGATTGAAGCTGTTCACGCTCCTCCGGAAGATCGATCGCGAGATCATTCACGGGGTTGATGCCGGCGAAGAACGCCCGCAGACGATAATGGTCCGCCTGTGATAACGGATCGTATTTGTGATCATGACACTGACAGCAGGACATCGTCAGTCCCAGGAACGCCGATGCTGTCGTGTTGGTCAGGTCCGCCTGCACTTCGGCTCGCAGACGATCTTCTTCCTGAAAAATCTCCGCGGTGCTGTCCCACTGACCAAGCCGCAGATATCCCGTGGCGATCAGTGCATCCGCCTGTTCCGGAGTCTCAGGAGAACCGGGCACAAGTTCGTCACCGGCCAGTTGCTCCTTCACGAACTGATCAAACGGTTTGTCTGCGTTAAATGACCGAATGACATAGTCGCGATACTTCCAGATCAGCGGTCGATATTCGTCACGTTCGTAGCCATGAGTATCCGCGTAGCGAACAACATCGAGCCAGTACCGAGCCTGCCGTTCGCCGTATCGAGGTGATGCAAGCAGCCGGTCCACAAGATGCTCAAAGGCATGGTCTGATTCATCCTTGACGAACGAGTCGACTTCTTCGACCGTCGGTGGCAGACCTGTCAGATCCACCGTGGCGCGCCGAATCAACGTGCGACGATCGGCCCTCGGAACACTGGCGATTCCGGCTTTGCTTTGAGCCTCGCGAATAAACGCATCAATCGGATGATCAACGCCTGGAGAAACTGCATCCGGAGAAGCGGCACCGGAAGGAACTGGTACAGCCACCGGCGCTCGCAGTGACCACAGATCCAGCCGCTCGCCGCCGAACAGCTGACGAATCGGATTACGTTCGTCGGTGAACGCATCGCCGATATTCTCTGCATCGCTCGTCGAACTGACTCGATACGCATCGAGTGACTCAACCGTCGGTCCCAGAATCATCATGTCGAACGACGCGAGTTCTCCCTGATCACACGTCGGCGCGCAGCCGGTCAGAGTAAAGTCGCCGATGTCTTTCCACAGGTCGACCGTCACCACCGCCCATTCCGCCGGAGCCTGCTCGCTGACAGACACAGCCTGCCAGCCAGTTGTATTCGGCCCCGCCACGTAACGACCTCGCGAATCATTCGGTTCTGGCCATTCACCATTGCGAGCCAGCTCGAGCATGATGCTTCCGGCACCCTGCTTCTTACATGCCAGTCGCAGAAACCGAAACTGCCCTGCTGCCGGTGTCTCGCGAATTTCAAAGTCCCAGCCTGGAATCGTCTTGGCATCTCGCTGCAGCGGCGTCATCGTCAGACTGGCGGCCCCGGAATAAGGAGCGTCTTTCGACAACCGCGCGGTACCATTCCCGTTCGTCAGTGCCGTCGGAAAATCGGGATCGTCATCAAACAGGACGGCAACATCTTCCGGCCATACGGCTCCGGCTTTCACCCAGTCCGTCAGCAGCTGAATCTCTTCCGACGAGAGCGGCTGCTTTGGCGGCATCTGAAAATCCGGATCACCGCCCTCCACAGCCTGAACCAGAAGACTGCCATCGACATCGCCAGGAACCAGCGAGGGTCCGCGATCACCACCGGCCAGCGCGTGAGTTCGTGCGTCAAGCCTCAGCTGACCTTCCTGCTTGTCCGGGCCATGGCATGAGACACATTTCGCCATCAGCAGAGGACGTACCCGATCTGCAAACCGAGCGATCTCGTCGGCTGACAGAGAATCGGCCATCAGCCACAGCGCACAAATAGCGCAGGCTGAAACGGCAGATGCCCATGATCGCGAAAATGTCATTCCACCGCTCCTGTTGACTGACCGCCTGCGGTTGTATCAGATACTACCGCCACCGAAGAACTCAGGGAAGCGCGATTGTTGACTCGCGGCGGACTCTGAAGCACGGCGATTGAAGGTACCACGCAATGAAACGACGACGTCTCGGAACCAGCGGAATCACTGTCTCCGACATCTGCATGGGAACCATGACCTTCGGCAGTCAGTGCGATGAAAAGCTGTCGTTCGCGATCATGGACCGAGCTTATGACGCTGGCATCGATTTCTATGACGCCGCCGAAATGTACCCTGTGCCGCCGACCGTCGAGGCCTTCGGGCGCACGGAGGAAATCGTCGGTCGCTGGATGAAAACCAAGCCGCGTGAATCCGTCATCATCGCGACCAAGATTACAGGACCGGCCCATGGATGGTTCGTGCCGCCCGTTCGCCATGGCCACTCGGCTCTGGATCGAGTTCAAATCGTGCGAGCTGTGGAGGCCAGCCTGAAACGACTGCAGACCGATTATATCGACCTCTATCAGACTCACTGGCCCGACCACGGCATGCGATACGAAGATGTGCTCGGACCTCTGACAGAACTCGTTCGCCAGGGAAAGATCCGTGCCATCGGCTGCAGCAACGAAACCTGCTGGGGCGTAATGAAGAGCCTTGCTGCTTCAGAGAAATTCGGCCTGTGTCGCTACGACAGCGTGCAGAATAACTTCAGCCTGATCAATCGCCGCTGTGAAAGCGAACTGGCTCAGGTGTGTCGCCGTGAGAACATCAGCCTTCTGCCGTTTTCACCTCTGGGTGGCGGAGTCCTCACTGGCAAATACATGCATTCGGATCCGCCAGGAGCACGCTTCACGGAATACCGCAAACTGGGTGAACGCCAGCAGCGCCTTGCCGAGCGATTCCTGAACGAACGGACTCGGGAAACCGTGCGACGGCTGAAGGTCATTGCCGACGACCTTGGCATCACCCTGACGGCACTCAGTGTTGCCTGGAGTAAACAGCACGACTTCGTGGCGTCCACGATCATCGGAGCCACAACCCTCCAGCACCTCGAAGAAAGCCTCGCCGCCGACGGCCTGACACTGGATTCCGAAACACTCCGCCGCATCAACGAAATCGATGAAGCGATTCCAAACCCGATGAAAGAAGACGGCTTGCGACGATTGTAAAGCGATTGTCCTCAATCGCTTCCCGCCACCACTTCGCAACACGCAGTCGCTGAAACACAGCCAGCGCGGCTAATGACTGGGACAGTCGTTCTACTTGACAATCTAACGAACGTACCGGGTCGGACTGGATTTTGGTCAAAATTCACCCCAGGGGGTGCAACTCACCTCTGGAAGTCGTGAATTTTCGCCGCTACATTCGGGACTGGTCGCTGCGTTTTCCTTTCGGCAGCGATCCTCCTTTCCAGTGCAGTCAGACCTCTCTTCAGTCCTCATTTTCGGAGGAAGCGCATGGCAGGTTCTCTGGCAGTTCGCCGTCTGGCGGATTTTGCAGGTCCAATGTTGATCTGTTTTGTTCTTGTCTCAGAGAGTTTTGGACAGGCAACGCCGCCAAAGCAGGAACCGCCCAAAGATCCAAAGACCGTGCAACTGGAATCCATCGTTGCTACAGCAAAAGCTCAGTTGCAGGCGAGGCAGTGGGATCAGGCGATGAAGACTGCCGATCAAGCCATGGCGCTGGATGACAAGTTTGGTGCGGCTCATGTCGTCAAAGGCATGGCATGGAATGGCAAAGGAGATTTCGACAAGGCGATCGCCGAATTCGACATCGTCACGGGCCAGGCTGGGCGAGATCCCGTATTGCTGCAGAATCGTGCCGATGCGTATGCTCAGAAATCGCACTCGCTGTTTGAAAAGGGTGAATACCTGCAGGCGATTGATGCGGCTTACTTTGCAACTCTGGAAAAAGGCGATCACCTCGAAGCTCATCTGAATCGCGGCATCGCTTATATGGTGCGAGGCGAATACGACAAGGCTATTCGCAGTGCGGATCGAGCCATCGCGGCCAACGAAAAATCTGCTGAAGCCTACAGCCTGCGGGCACTCGCGTACGTCGCAAAGAAGAATAACGATCAGGCTGCCAAGGATGTCACGAAAGCACTGGAGCTTCAGCCAAACCTGCCGTCTGCGATTGCTCGTCGAGGTGCAATGACGGCCGCCAAAGGTGATCCGGCGAATGCACTGAAAGACCTGGATCAGGCCATTGCGGCAGATCCAACCAACCCGGAGTTCTATTGCCACCGCGCTGTCGTGTATGGCATGCAGCAGGATCTTGCGAAAGCTTCCGCCGATCTGGACAAAGCGCTTCAGATCAGCCCCAACTATGCGCGTGCTCATTTTCAGAAGGGCATCGTCAGCTTCGAACGCAAGGAATTCGATGCCGCACTGACATCGCTCGATAAAGCGGTCGAAAAGAATGCTCGCGAGCCCATGGCATGGACCTATCGAGGCTACACACGATTGGAAAAGGGTGACAACGAAGGAGCCAAAGCGGATTTCACGAAGGCTCTTGAACTGGATGAAAATCTTGTCCCCGCACTCACCGGCCGAAGCCAGGCCTTCAAGAAGCTGGGGCTTGCCAAAGATTCTGCGGCAGATTCCCTGAAAGCCAAACGCATCCAGAATCCTCCCAAGAAGGATGACAAAGACAAGAAGACTCCGGAGAAAGATGAATCTCCCGAGTTCATCGTGAAATCAAAGCCGGTCGATCCGACAAAGCTTCGGAGCGTTCAGGCATCGGCCAAAGAAATCGATCGACTGGTCCAGGCCAATTATTCCAAGCATGGAATCACGCCGAATCAAAAAACAACGGATGCTCAGTTCCTGCGTCGAATCTACCTCGACATCGTCGGCCGCATTCCGACCTACGTGGAAACTCGTCGCTTCCTTGGCATGACAGAAGCCAACAAGCGCTCCATGCTGATTGATGAATTGCTGAACAGCGAAGGCTACGCCAGCCATTCCTTCAACTACTGGGCCGACGTCCTGCGATACACCGACAACCTGAATAACAACGTTCGCGGTGAGCCGTATCGCCAGTGGATCAAGCAGTCGCTCGCGGAAAACAAGCCGTGGGACAAAATGGTCTTTGAAATCCTGACAGCGGAAGGTCTGATCTGGAAGAACCCGGCGACAGGTTACTTCCAGCGAGATTCCGGCATGCCGCTGGATAACATGAACAACACCGTCCGAATCTTCCTTGGAACACGCATCGGATGTGCTCAGTGCCACGACCATCCGTTTGACCGCTGGACTCAGAAGGAGTTCTATCAGGTCGCTGCCTTTACGTTCGGCACCACGACTCGAACGGGCGGTGATGACAAGCGTTACTGGGAGAAGAATCCGACCGATCGGCTGCAGGAAGAATATGCTCTGATCGAACAGGAAGAAGAAGACCGTCGAAATAACTCGTATCGGTTCGATCGAGTCATTGATGTCAACATGATGATTGTGAACGATCAGAAGGATCGAAAGATCACTCTTCCGAAAGACTATCAGTACACCAACGGCAAACCTGGTGAAGTCGTCGCTCCGAAGGCTCTGTTCGGCGAGAACGCCACCGTGCTTCCCAACGAAGCACCCCGTCAGGCCTTTGCTCGCTGGGTCACCTCCAAACAGAATCCTCGCTTCGCACTCACGATTGCCAATCGCCTCTGGAAACAGGCGTTCGGAATCGGACAGATCGAACCTGTGGATGACATGATGGACGGGACAGTCGCTGAGAATCCGGAACTGATGAAGTTTCTGGAAGCGGAGATGAAGCGTCTGAACTTCGACATGAAGGAATACCTGCGCATCATCTATAATTCCGACACGTATCAACAGCAGACGCCGGCCGAGGAAGTTCCTCCCGGACAGCCGTATCACTTTACAGGCCCCGTTCTTCGGCGAATGACGGCCGAACAGGCGTGGGACTCATTCCTGATCCTTGCTGTTCCAGACGACTATCACGAACCGCCGGCGGATGAACGAAACAGCGTTGTGGGCATGGACCTGTTGAAGGTCAAAGCTGACGATGTGCTGGAAGCCGACAATCGGACTCGTGAACTGGACTCGCAGTACAACAAACGCAAGCAGCTTTACACGTACAAAGGCGTTCTTCTCGCCCGAGCATCCGAGCTGCCGTCACCGGTTCCTCCGAACCACTTCCTGCGAATGTTCGGCCAGTCGGACCGCGAACTCATTTCCGCGTCATCGACAACAGGCTCCGTGCCTCAGGTGCTGCTGATGTTCAACGGTCCGATCACCCACATGCTGCTGGAGAAGAACTCCACGATTTACAACAACGTGATGAAAAAGCGAACGATCCCCGATGGCGTTCGAGCCGTCTTCATGACCGTTCTGAATCGTGAGCCGACCGAAGAAGAACAGGCCCTCGCGATCAAGGAAGTCACTGACAACGGCCCCGCCGGCTACGGCAACGTCATCTGGGCCCTCGTGAATACTCGCGAGTTCCTGTTCGTGCAGTAAACCGACATCTGCCAGAGTTTGCCGTCTTGCGAAGACTCATCACGATGGCCCGTGGGATTCCATGAGGGCAGCGATGATCAGGTCGTCGCCGGTCGCGCGGGTTCGGAGGCCTTCGATGGTTTGGCGTCGGCGGCTGGCGGGATGGTGCTGACTGAGTTTCCAGGCGCCCTGCATGGAGTCGATGTGGATTCGAAAGGCGACGATGCCGGCGACCAGCTTTTCTCGGAAGTCCGAGTCCGTTGATTCGAACGACCAGGGCTGGTCACTGGAGGATTCGTAGTATTGAACGGCGTGATCGACGATCTTCAGCGCAGACTCAGGATCTTCGGCGATCCGGAGTGTTCCGGTCACATGAACGGTCAGGTAGTTCCAAGTGGGCACGACGTTCTTTTCGCCGTACCACGTCGGCGTGATGTAGCTGTGAGGACCGCTGAACACGGCCAGTACTTTCGTTCCAGCGGCCATTTTCCACAACGGGTTGTTTCGAGCGACATGCCCGATCAGGCAGGAGGCATCATCCGGGTCAGCGATCAGCGGAAGATGTACGGCAAACGGTGGTTCATGCGGCTCATGCCGCTCAGAACCCGAGGCTCCGTTGCAGACAAGCAGTGCAAAGGAATGTGCCTGCAGGAATTCTCTGAGTGCGTCCGAGTCCGTCATGGAATACGCCGCCGGCACATGCATTTTCAGGATTCCCGTTCGTCTGTCTGGAGCCAAAAGTAGTGGAAGGGCGCGAGCCCTCCGGTGACTGCGAGACTTAACACCTCATAACCATGCGCAGCCCGTGCAATGCAGCATACTAAAAAAGCCCCGGCACTGTTGGGTACCGGGGCTAAGGATTGATTGTTGTGGTCCTGAGCCAAGCGAACAGCGTGAGCAACAGGCGAAATGGCTCCACCGAACAACGGGCATTCACCCCTTGTCAGGCAGGCTGCAATCCGCTGATGACGTCTCGCAGTCGGCCACGAGCGGTGTGCAGTCGTCGCTTGATCGTACCGATCGGGCTTTCAAACTGTTCGCTCATCTCCTTCAAAGACGATCCTTCGAAGTAGAAGGCCCACAGAGTTTCCCGGTCGAGACGGCCCAGTTGGTTCAGACCTTCGCGAACCTGTTCGATGTTTTCCTGTCGAAGCATTTCAGACAGAGGACTTGCGTCCGCTTCTTCCACGCTGTCGAAAGTTTCAGGCTCTACGCTGGTTTCCGCAGGACGTCGCACAGCTCGATTGATCGAGAGACGAACGGCGATCTGGCACAGCCATCCGCCGAACCGATCCGCTTCCTGCAACTGAGGCAGCTTGCGGAATGCTCGGAGGAAGACTTCCTGAACGACTTCATCCGCTTCGGCCGTGTTTCGCAGTCTCTGCATGACAATGCCATACACTCGAGACTGGAAGAGCACGATCAAATCATCGAAAGCAGACCGGTCGCCGGACTGTGCTCGCACAACAAGAGGGGTCAAAGAATCAATAACCATTACAGACTCCAGTCTGAAAACACATCCGGCGCGGCACAGGGGCGACATCCGAGTGTGTGAATTTGCTTCGCAGGAACGGCCGTGAGCTGAGGACTGCGGAAATGCAGAATAGGCCTCAGAAACTCACACGATTGGGGCAAGCGGCAGCGATGCTGCAAACACCCCGAGGCGGTTCAGGCAGAAGAAGTTCTGATTTCGTCCGAAGACGGGAGCGATTTGCTCTTCAGCTTCTGCCAGGACCAGTTTCACAACCATTGCCCTCGGTTAGGTTGAGGGCCCGCTCAGAACTCGACATCAATAGGGTCGTTGAGCGACAGAGCGACCGTCGACAGCGTTTGGAATCATGTCCATGATGCTGTTTCGAATCGCATGGTTGTCCCTGGTAACGCCAGCGCATACTACGCACCGGGTCCACAGGCACTGGGACTACGACTGCAACTGCGGGAGAGGCAGAACGTACGAACAGCCCGGCAATGACGGTAGCCGCAAACGCGGTTGTCGATGCAATCTGAGCCTGAATCGTTGTGTTCAGCAGCATTGTTCTGCCTCCTGTATTTGTCCCGCGACCTGACTGGGTCTTTCGGTCCATGTGAGACGCCGCCTTCAGCGGCGTAATTAGATGTCAGCAACCACTTGCCGACTAAAGGCCGTTCCTATTCCAGTGAACCGTTCTTTCTGAATTCGTCAGCCGGAAGCCATCGGAACAGCAGGGAAACACTGAGAACCCTCCGGAAACAATCTGTGCCCGGACTTTCTCAATGGTCCTATGACACAGCATCGCCTCAGGAGGTTCGCTTCGACTATCCAAATTTCAGAAAATTTTCCGAGAACCCACGATTCCAGTGATTTTGCACACTGGACCAGGCGACTGGCGGGGCGCATTTACTGACCAAACGTACATTTTTTTCCGCAGCCGCTTTCCACGCACAACTAAGCAATGCAAATCACAAAATCGCAGGCAGGCACAAACGCCTTAGGACAGGCGTTCTTCACTATTTCAGCGGCTTCACCTCTGTGAACGGGTTCGGTGCCGGCTGGTCAGAATCAAAGCGGTGAGCACTCATCCAGGCGAACTTTGTCTCAGCCACATTCGACGGATCGGGATCCGGCAATGGCTTTCCGTCCGCTTCCGCGTACAAGGTCCGAACCACGGGAACTCGCTGCGATGCTCTGGGAACAAGGTCGTAGTCCGTTCCGCGAGTCTGCAGGAACCACGTATTGTCTCGGAACCCCTGGACAAGCCGAGCATGCACGGCACTCACACGCTGCCGCTTTTGCTCATCGCTCAAGGTCTTGTCCGCGCGGATCAGGCCAGCCAGTTTCTGTGTTTCCGAAACGTCAAAACTGACCCAGCCATACGGCGGAAGAAATGCTTCCAGCTTGCAGTGCGACGGTGATGCTTTCGGGAACGGATTGATTCCATAGGTGACTCGAGTCGGCACCGACAGCAGTCGTCCCATCGCCGCGCAGAAGCCGTGGTAGTCGCTGCAGTGCCCACGTCGGTTTTCCAGGGCATGCAGAGAACTGGCCTGCAAAGACGCCTTCGAATGATCATAGACAAAATTCTCATCGGCCCA
Organism: uncultured Chitinophaga sp.; assembly: GCA_964538835.1. Lineage (GTDB taxonomy): Bacteria > Planctomycetota > Planctomycetia > Planctomycetales > Planctomycetaceae > SXXK01. The sequence goes on from CAZIGZ010000030.1 coordinate 20,653, forward strand.
GGTCATGACCGCATCCATGTCCAGCAGAGGATTACGTCGCTCGGGCACGATCTGCTTCATCAGTTCATCGAAGCGATCATCCAGGACAACTGCCTGCTGCTCGCCCTTCAGCCAGGGCTCAAATGACACGGGCCATTGCTCGGGCGTTTCCACGCGAGCAGGATCGATGTTCCAGTTCAGTTGCGAAGTCGAAATCTTCAGCTGGTGCCGAATCACCTGAGCACCCTGAGGATTCGGAAACTCGAAGTACGCGAACGTGTTCCCAAACCGTTCCTCGGTCCCGACCTTTGGTTCAACAGACAGAGGAAACGTGCTGAATGTGGATTCGTGGACCGTCTGCACCGAATCCGTCGGAGGCACCGGCACCCAGACTCGAAGCAGCTTCGTCTTGTACGGCGCGGTGATCGTAAACATCAACTCGCCGGTCCATGTCACATGATGACTGGTCTGCGCCGTATATGGCTGCTGAGGATCAAGAATCGCAACCTTCGTTGTGCCCGTTCGCGCGGATTGCAACCCCACCGTGTTCACCGCACAGACTTCATACGAATGAGCTGTGCCTGGTTCGGGCTTCGCGTCGGTAAACTCCATATTCATCAAAGGCTGAGTCGGCGTGTCGCTGTACGAGAGATTCTGAAACAGTGGCCGACCGAACGGATTCTTCGGCTGCTCCGGAACTCGCGCGAGTTCCTTGCCGTCGCGAAAGATCACGAAGCCCGCAAGCCCGCTTTCCGGATCTGCTTCGGAAGTCCACGTTAGCTTTGTTCCGCTCACTTTGAGCTCGCCTGGCGCTGGGGGAACTGTGTCGTCACTGACCTTGGAATCCCGAGTGTACTGAACCCAGGCTGCGGCAATCGATTCTGTCGGCAGCCAGATCGAACCGGTCAGCTCGCCTCCAAAGTCGCTCGCGGGTACCGGAGCTTCAATCGCCAGATCACCGGGCTTGAGCGTCGTCACCCAGCCGCTGTCCGCGGGAATCTCACGCAGCGGCTGACCAGGCTGCATCGGCAGGCGAAGCGTCAGACAGGTATCAAGCCACGGAATCGCCAGATAGCGCTGGTTGCCGCAATCGTGGCTGGAAAGCGGATCGATCGAAACTCCGATGAGTGCTCGTTTGGCTCGCAGTGTTTTCCAGAATGTCTCAACGCCTGGCCAGACTCCGGCGAATCGTCCTTCTTTGCCGGTCACGCCTTCCTTCGTTCCAAGATTGCACATAACGGGAACCGTCAGCGACGCCTCCGAAACATCATAAGGCTTTTTCGGCGACGCGGGATTTGCCACGACCGCTGGAACTCCGGATCGAAGCCAGGCAGCCGCCACGCGATCGGGATGAAGCAACACCATTCCGCCGGCCCAGTGCCCTCCTCCACTATGTCCCCACAATGCCCATGGCACATCGGGAAGTTCCGGATGTCCGCAAAGCCCTGCCAGATCGTTGAGCGCCTTCTGAAACGCGGCGTCAGAACCATTTCGAGGATCGCACCACATCTGGCAGTCAGCCTTCTCGGGCTGCTCAACCACCGGCGCGATCAGTGCACAGTCATGCTTCTTCGCGAGCGCCTGCCAGTGAAGATCAAAGGCCCCTGTCTGGCCAGACTTGCACGATCCTTCGCCACAACCGTGCTGATGAACGACGACACCCCGCAACGTCTTCACACCTGGAGGAACCCAGATCGTGTAGCTGACCGGATAGATCAGTTCGCCATCCTTCGTGGATGCTTCGTAGCGAACGTGATAGTACGGCGCTTCCACGGCCAGCGAATTTGCGTACGTCCCTTCCTGGGCTCTGAGACTCGGCAGACAACACAGCATCAGACCAGCAACCAACACAACGCCGCGCATCGCAGAATCCTCCGGGAACAATGAGACCAGCATGACGGAATCACTGTAACGGAATTCGGCCCCAGTGTAGAGCAGTTGTCCTCAACCGCTTAGATCGCGCTGGGATATGCGGGCATGGAATCGCAGAAAGGGGTGTGAAACGGCTGAGGACAGCCGTTCTACGATTGTTTTACAATTACGGCGACAAACGCTGATGCTTCCAGCTTCCATCCGGCTGAAGCAGGTATTCAAAGCGGTCATGAAGCCGGCTGGGCTGACCCTGCCAGAATTCGAGGCGATCGGGGATGACGCGGAAGCCGCCCCAGAAGGAGGGCCATGGGACTTCGCCGCCGGAGAACTTCTGTTTCAGTTCCGCAAGTTTCGTTTCCAGCAGGCTGCGAGTCGTAATGACGGTGCTCTGCTGCGACACCCAGGCGCCCAGCTGGCTTCCTCGAGGACGAGTGGCGAAGTATGTCATGGATTCCAGCGTCGAGACTTTTTCGGCTCGGCCCTGGATCGACAGCTGTCGCTGCAGAGGCAGCCACTGGAACAGCAATGCGACTCGCGGATTCTGGCTGATGTGCTGCGCCTTGCAGCTTTCCAGATTCGTGAAAAAGACGAATCCGTTGCGATCATATGACTTCAAAAGCACGGTTCGCAGTCGAGGAGCACCGGTGGGATCGACGGTGGCAAGTGACATGGCGTTGGGCTCCAGAACATCCGCCGCGACGGCCGTCTGGTACCACTCCTGAAACTGCTCAAACGGACTGTCCAGCAGGCTGCTTTCATCGATCGGCGGCGCATCGTATTCACGGCGCTGATGGTGGATGGGCTTGTCGCTGGTCAAAGGAATCTTCTCCGAGGCAATACTGCTGTCTGACAACCGGAAACAGCTCAGATGGCTGCTCCACACTTTAGGACCACTTCTGTTTTCTGCCAATGCGGAATGATGAGCACGACTTTCAGAATGTGACTGGGATCGAAGCCAGTGTCGTTCTACATTCCGTCCGTCTCCGCAGGGAACATTTCGAACTTGCTGGAGTTTGGCTGTTGTTCAGAGTTCTGGAAGTAAGTTGATCTGATGCCTCGCGTTTTTGTCAAAGAACTGAAGGACGGCGATTCCGTCAACGAGATTTTCCTGCTGGCCGACAAGCAACTGCGCGCAAATCGGAATGCGAATTTGTACCTGCTGGCCACGCTGCGTGACCGATCCGGTGTCATCAGTGGTCTGATGTGGAACGTGACGGACGATTCCGTGCAGCATCTGGCAGCCGGTGATTTTGTGCGAGTCCGCGGGAAGGTGCAGCTCTACCAGGGCAACCTGCAGATGATCGTGGCTCACATCGAAGCCGTGCCGGAACAGGCCTGCAATCCCGATGACTTCCATGTACAGCCTCAGGCGAATGCGGGTCCTCTCCTTCAGAAACTGCGTGACCTGCTGATGTCCATTCGCTGCAGAGAACTGCATGCTCTGGCCATGGCGTTTCTGGAAGACAGTCGCCTCGTTGATGCGCTCTGTGCGGCTCCGGCCGGTGTGAAGGCGCATCACGCTTACATGGGCGGTCTGATCGAACATGTGGTTTCGATGTCCGAGGTGGCAGACAAAATCTGTCAGCAGTACCCAACACTGGATCGCGATCTTCTGCTGCTGGGAGTCCTTCTGCACGACCTGGGCAAAGTTCGCGAACTGTCCTGGGATCCGACTCTCGCGTACACCGACGAAGGTCAGCTGCTGGGACACATTCATATCGGCATCGAACTTCTGAACGAAAAACTCAAAGTGGCCGAACTGCTGATCGGTCACCCGTTTGATGCAGAAAAAGTTCTGCGTCTGAAGCACATGGTCATCAGCCATCACGGAAGTCGCGAATTCGGCAGCCCCACAGTTCCCATGACTCCCGAAGCCATTGCACTCAACTGCATCGACACTCTCGACGCCAAGCTGCACGAGTTTACTCGGGCGATCGAAGACGACATGAATTCCGAATCGTCATGGACCCCGTTTAATCCTCGCAACGATCGTCGACTGTTCAAGGGCCTGGCAAAAAAGGACGTTTAAGGCAGGCCGAATGATCCTGGCCACGTCCTGGTGTCGCTGATTATGACGCAGTGCCCCATTCGACCACCGACGCCGATCGTCACTTTTTCCCGGACGCACCGGATTTCGCTGGTCGAATCGCCTTGAACGACACCACAATGCGCACTCCTGCCGTTGAATCCTTCCACCGTTTCCATCCTCGGTGTTGCGCATGAGTGTCCTGAGAGTCTCCGCCTTCTGCCTGATGACGCTGTTGTGTCCGACGATCGTGTATGAAGCGACGGAGGTTTCGGCCGATGACGCCGTGCCGTCCTTTCGCAACGACGTCATGGCCGTGTTGACTCGATCCGGCTGCAGCCTCGGCACATGTCATGGGAACCAGAATGGCAAAGGCGGGTTTCGAATTTCCCTGCGCGGGCAGGATCCGGAATCCGACTTCATCACTCTGACCCGACAGCTCGGTGCGCGACGAACCAACGTGCTGGCGCCGGAAGAAAGCCTGCTGCTTCAGAAGCCGTCCATGCAGGTGCCCCATGACGGCGGACGACGCTTTTCGCTCACAAGCCACGAATATCAGATTCTGCGAAACTGGATTGCGGCGGGAATGCCACGGGATGCAGACTCCGTGCCGCATGTCGTTCGACTGAACGTGACGCCGTCATTCATCACCCTCGAAGCTCCTCGGAACAGCGTGTCTCTGGAAGCGACTGCGGAATTCAGCGACGGCACGACGCGAAACGTCAACTCGCTCGCCGTGTTCGAATCATCTGATCCATCGGCCATCGTGCGACCATCCGGCGAAATTCAGTTTGCCGACACCGATATGGCTCGCCACACCTCTGTGACCGTGCGATACCTCAATCAGCAAACGGTCGCTCGAGTCGAATATGTGCCTCAACGGCCGGGCTTTGCCTTTCAGGCCCCCGCGTCCGATAACCCCATCGACCGCGCGGTGTTTGGTCAGCTTCAACGACTGAAGATCAATCCGTCTCCTGTGTGCGACGACGCAACGTTTCTTCGTCGAGTTTCCCTGGATGTCACAGGGCTGTTGCCTTCAGAAAAAGACGCCCGAGAATTCGTTGCGTCCACCGATCCGCACAAACGCCAACGGCTGATCGAACGCCTGCTGGCCTCCACAGAGTACACAGACTTTCAGGCACTGCGATGGGCGGATCTGCTGCGAGTCGAAGACAAGACGCTCGATTCCAAGGGAGTTGAGGTCTTCTATCAGTGGATCCGCGAAAGTGTGGCTTCGGACAAGCCGCTGAACCAGTTCTGTGCGGAAGTTGTGGAAGCACGCGGAAGTACGTATTCACATCCGCCAACCAATTTCTATCGAGCCCTCAGGACGCCGGAAGAACGAGCGGAATCGGCCGCACAGGTCTTCCTGGGCATCCGGCTCCAGTGTGCTCGCTGCCACAATCATCCGTTTGATCGATGGACTCAGGATGATTACTACGGCTGGACGAATTTCTTTGCCCGCATCGATTACAAGATCCTCGAAAACCGTCGGCGTGATGAGAATGATAAGCACGAATTCGATGGCGAGCAGATCGTTGTCCTGAAAGACAAAGGTGACATCAAAAATCCGACGACCGGCAAAGTTGTGGGCATTCGTTTCCTGGGCAATTCGGCCGCTGATCCTTCGGCCCTGCCAGGAGATCGCCTTCAGGTACTTGGACAGTGGCTGAGTGATCCCGCGAATGATCGCTTTGTGGCCACTCAGGCCAATCGCATCTGGTATCAGCTGTTCGGCATCGGGGTTGTGGATCCTATCGACGACTTTCGCAACACGAATCCTCCTTCGAACCCCGAGCTGCTGGACGTGCTGAAGAAAGAATTCGTCAATGGAGGCTTCCGCGTTCGTCCATTGATGAGCCTGATCCTCAATTCGAAAACGTATCAGCTTTCGTCGGAAGCCAACGCCACGAATGGTCACGATGCCGTACTGTTCTCCCACACGATTCCTCGCCGACTGACCGCCGAGCAGATGCTGGATACGATGGCCCAGGCTGTCGACGTGTCGATCCGGTTCGGCGGATATCCGGAAGGGACTCGAGCCGTACAGCTGGCCGGCGTTCGAAACGGCGGACATCGCTACAGCCGCCCGGAAGCCGGAGACCGCTTTCTCGCACTGTTCGGAAAACCCGGTCGACTGCAAACCTGCGAATGTGAACGAACGGGGGAAACGACCCTGGCCCAAACGATGGAGATGGTGGCCGGTTCTGTCGTCACGGAGTTGCTGAAAGAGTCTGGAAGCCGGATTGATCGAGCGGTGTCTTCCAGTCAGACAACTGACGAATTTGTCACCAGCCTCTGGTGGACCGCGCTCAGCCGATCTCCGAGGGACGCTGAACTGCAGTCGATGCGTGAATATGTGGCCTCCGCAAAAGATCGTCGGGCTGGCCTGCAGGATGTCACATGGGCCGTGCTGAATTCCAATGAGTTCCTGCTGCGACGCTAAACGAGCCCGTCAGTTTCTTTGGACCACGGACATTTCCACCATGTCGCGGAACAGCGCGAGACGTCCGGTTTCTGCGACATGAAAGAACCAACGGCATCTACGCCAGGATTTCGTTCACGATGGAGCCATGAACGTCAGTCAGTCGATAATCGCGGCCGATGTGACGCCAGGTCAGGCGAGTATGGTCGAGTCCGAGAAGATGCAGCATCGTGGCATGGAGGTCATGAATGTGGATACGACCTTCGATCACTCGATATCCCATGTCATCAGTTGCTCCCCACATCAGGCCGCCTTTGATTCCGCCACCAGCCATCCACGCACAGAAGCTCTCTGGCTGGTGTTCACGACCATGAGTTTCAATCGGTGACGTACCGCTCAGGTCCTGGCTCCATGGCGTTCGACCAAACTCACCACACCACAGCACAAGCGTGTCGTCCAGCAATCCTCGCTGCTTCAGATCTTTCACAAGCGCCGCAGAGGGCTGGTCAGTCTGAGCACACAACCGCGGCAGGGCGCCTCGGATATCGCCATGATGATCCCAGCCTCCCATAGTCACCTGAACGAAGCGGACACCGGCTTCACTCATCTTGCGAGCCAGCAGGCAGGCACGGGCGTTACGGTCGGCTTCGCCGTGGCCGACGCCGTACAGGTCCAGAGTCTCTTTGGATTCTTTTGAAAGGTCGACGAGTTCCGGAGTGGTTGTCTGCATCCGGAATGCCAGCTCCATCGAATCCATCATACCCTCCATCGCCCCGTCATGGGGATACCGAGCCGCCAATCGGTGATTCATCTGACGCACCAGCGACAGTCGTGCGCGCTGAGCCGTCTCCGTGGGGGAGATATTGCGAAGGTTCTCGACCGGCGGTGTGCGATCATCCGGGCTCGCAATCAGCTTCGTGCCCTGATGAGAGGCAGGAAGCCATGAGGATCCATAGTAGCGAACGTCGGAATGAGGATTGATCGTGACGAAGCTCGGAAGGTTGCGATTCTCCGACCCCAGTCCATAGCTGATCCAGGCACCCATCGAAGGTCGAGCATCATTAACGACGCCGGTGTGCAACTGCAGTTCCGCAGGCATGTGCTGAGGATTGTCCGCGTTCATTCCTCGCAGCAGACAGACATCGTCCGCAATCGTGCCCAGATGCGGCAACAGGTCGGAGATCTTCATTCCGCATTGACCGCGTGGCCTGACGGGGATGGCGGTGCCCAGAGCCAGAAACTTTTCCGTGCCGACCTGCAGGACATTCTTGCTGAGAGGAGAATCGATCGGCTTCCCATGCATCTTCTGAATGAATGGCTTCGGATCGAAAAGATCCATCTGCGAAGGTCCGCCCTGCATAAACAGGAAGATGACTCGCTTTGCCTTCGCCGGAAAATGAGGCTGCGGAATTCCGGCGACATCCGCGGCGCGCAGAGCATCAGCCAGCGCGAGCGAACCGAAGCCACATGCGGCATGTTGCAGGCAAGATCGGCGGGACTGAAGAAAAGCCATCGGCAGGACCCTCGGCGAGGTCATTGGTGTCAGGAAGGAACCTGAAGATAACAAACCCGCCGCCGAAATCCGAGCAGAAAACCGCCCAGGCGAGCGGCTGGGTGTCAGCCGCGTCAGCCCTCCGTGCCCCACGCTCTGGCCGGACACTGGGATCCGCGAAGAAATGATGAGTGATTATTGGAGAATGAAAAATGCAAATCGGCGTGCGAACGACATTTGGCGTACGACATGTGGCGAGCGGGATGCGTCAGCTTCCCGGTATGCGTTTCGACATGGAAATCGCCGTGATGTACCGGCCGGCTGACACCGGGCCGCTCGCCGGGGGTCCAGCGATTCTCTTGTCAGGCGAAGGAACGCGAAGGTGGAGATCACGATCAAGATTAGGACGAAGATCGGAGTGCGACGACACGGAGGGTTAACGCCCAACCGCTCGCCGTGGGGATGGGGTTTAATCCTGGAGCGTCACATTCATGGATTCCGCAAGCTGCCGCGCGGTGGAGGTCATCTTTGAGCGGATATGTCGCAGGGCGGTTTCCGGGCACTCGGCTTCTGCCAGGATGTAGGTCTTGCCGCCGGTGAGCAGGTTGATGCGTACAGCAATGTTCTTAGGCTGCTGATCTGAATTCCTGGAACGCTTTGGTTCAGGAGCCGTCACCGTCAATTCCTGAATGTCGCTGAATCCAACATCCGTGGAGCTGGAACCAACCGCAAGGTGAATCAGCTGCGACGACCACTCAATTCGAGTTTCACGAGGCCGATTATCCAGCCACAGCCAGACGGCACAGACGATCGCTGTGACCAGCGATGCACCCAGATAGGCTTTTCCAAGAAACACGGGTCCCTGCCCGCTGAAGAAGAACATCGCTGGCACCAATCCAAACAACAGTCCCAGAAACAGTCCGGCGATGACAGCTCCACCGATGACTGACAGCAGACTGATGGAGTCACGCTGCAGGTGAACGAGCTTGCCTGGTTCCCATTCAAGGACTCGCTCACGGATTTCAATGCCCCGAAGGATTCGCTGATCACGAGTCTCCGGGTGCAGTCCGGACTTAACAGGCTTCGTAGACCAGATGGCCTTCAGGACCAGCGGTGGAAACAGACCAAACACACCAGCGATGATCATCAGATAAGCCGCACCGCCCCAGCGTCCTGGTTCCAGAACACATCGTTTCGGGTTTGCAGGGTCATACGACACCGCGACGCTACCTCCTCGGGGATACCTTGCCGCGGTTGCTTTTGCCCAGTCTTTGCTTCCAAACTGATCACTGATCACCATGATGCGAGTCCCGGTGTAAACCGTCCCATCAACAGTGAATTCGTATTCAATCGCGGCGGAATACGAGCGAGTTTCCTTGCGTCGCCTGCGATGGTCAGGATCTCTGTCTTCCGAAACCGTGACATCCACTTCGGATCGTGTGATAGTTCCAGCTGCTTTTGGCCAGTCGAGCGACTGTTTTGCTTCGACGACGGCACGGTAGGCGAAGTATCCGGCCGTGCAACCGCCGCCAAAGGCCCCGAGGCACACCAGCGATAACACGAGCTTCAGAAACGTTGAACCTTGCGGAACGGGCCCAGTCACGGCAAAACTCCTCGGAATCAAAGTACTTCGACCAGTCCTGATCGAAACGAATTCGCGACGGGATTCGCACAGAAATTTGCCCACTTTCAACAGCGCTGGTTGAGGGGAGGCCGCAAAGTGCCGCTCGGAAAGCGTCACATACTGCTTGCGCGGAGCAAATTTGCCCATCAGCCACGTCAGATTGAACAGAAAAAAGGGATTGTGTCGGCCTGAGTTTTTTCTTGCACGAGTCCTCGCCATAATAGCTCGCCTGCCGGAGGCCCGGAATTTCAGAGCCTCCTGACGAACTTCTCAATGTCAGGCTGTCAGAGTTTGTGACAGCTAACCCACCTCAACCAGCGGAGTATTCCGATGACAACACCGTCAGGTCCTTCCCGTCGCAACTTCCTGAAAACCTCCGGCGTCGCCGCCGCAGCGACAACTCTTCTTTCCAGCCCGGCCATTGGTGCATACGCCACGGAAGACAACACGATTCAGCTGGCACTGGTCGGCTGCGGTGGTCGTGGTACTGGTGCCGTTGGCAATGCCTTCGCGGTCGACAACGGACCACTGAAGCTGGTCGCCATGGCCGACGTGTTCGAAAAGAACATCGAAGGCAGCTACGGCCGACTGAACGCGGAACACGGCACTTCCGGTAAGATGGACGTTCCGCCGGAACGACGCTTTGTCGGCTTCGACGCCTACAAGAAGGCAATGGATGTCCTGAAGCCAGGCGACGTTGTGATTCTGACAACTCCACCGGCATTTCGATGGGTGATGTACACCTACGCCATTGAAAAAGGCCTGAACGTCTTCATGGAAAAGCCCGTCACCGTCGACGGTCCAACCACCAAGCGCATGCTGGCTCTGAATGACAAGGCCATCGAAAAGAATCTGAAGGTCGCTGTTGGTCTGATGTGCCGTCACTGCGAAGCGCGTCGTGAACTGTTCGATCGAATTCAGAACGGCGAAATCGGTGACGTCACGATGCTGCGTGCCTATCGAGTGGCCGGACCGACCGGAACGGCCGCAACCGGACCAAAGCCGGAAGGTGTGAGCGAGCTGCAGTGGCAGATCAGCAAGTTCCATGCATTCCTGTGGCTGAGCGGTGGTGCTGTGAGCGACTTCCTGATTCACAACATCGACGAAAGCTGCTGGATGAAGAATGCATGGCCAGTCAAGTGTATTGCTTTCGGTGGTCGTCATTACCGCGGTGACAGCGTTGACCAGAACTTCGACGTGTACTCCATGGAATACACCTTCGAAGACGGTACCAAGCTGTTCATGGACGGCCGAACGATGCCTGGCTGCTATCAGGACTTCTCCAGCTATGCTCACGGAACCAAGGGCATTGCCGTGGTTTCCAACGGCGGTCACTGGCCATCACGTGCCCGAATTTACAAGGGCCACAACCTGGACGACAAGAACCTGGTCTGGTCGTTCGGCGACGAAAAGAACAATCCTTACGTCGACGAATGGAAGCATCTGATCGCGGCCATCCGCAACAACGAAAAGTACAACGAAGTCGAACGAGGCTGCATGGCCAGCCTGGTCACTTCAATGGGCCGTATGGCGGCTCACACTGGCCAGGAGATTACTCTGGAACAGATGCTGAACTGCGAACACGAATTCGCACCGGAAATCGAAAAACTGACTCTGGAATCAGAATCGCCGCTGAAGGCTGACGAAGAAGGTCGCTACCCGATTCCTCTGCCAGGTCTCGAGAAGACTCGCGAATACGTCAGCTAGTGCGCCAAATAGCGGAAGGGCGCGAGCCCTCCGGTTTCGCGTTACCGGACGGCTTGCGCCGTTCCGCTAACTCAACGAGAGTTTTCAATCATCAAGGGGCAGCAATCGCTGCCCCTTGTTGTTTTGGCTGCCGTCTGGTCTCAGCGTTTGGGCCACAACGGCAACGGAGTTGGTCCATGGTCATTCGTACTCGAAGACTATTGCTGCGTCCCTGGCACGACGACGATGTTGAACCGCTCGTCTCGATGGGCCAGGATCCATGCGTAATGGAGTTCTTTCCGTCACTCATGTCGCGTGAAGACACCGCAGCCATGTGGAACAGAATTCAGCTTCATCATAAAACTCACGGCTTTGGCTACTGGGCCGTCGAGCTTCCGGATGTGGCTCGTTTCGCAGGCTTCATCGGACTTGCTGTTCCTCGATTTGAAGCTCACTTCACTCCCTGCGTCGAAATCGGCTGGCGACTGATGCCCGAACACTGGGGACAGGGACTGGCCAGCGAAGGTGCTCGCGCGGCACTGGAGTTTGGCTTTCAGCAGCAGCGACTGTCAGAGATCGTTGCAATGACGGCCGTATCGAACATCCGATCACGCCGCGTCATGGAGCGTCTTGGGATGACTCACAACTCCGATGATGACTTCGAACATCCCCTTGTTCCTGAAGGCCACGCGCTCAGGCGCCATGTGTTGTATCGCATCTCGCGGCCTGCGCAGGACTGAAGCTGACTCAATGTCGAATCCGTCGGCTCCTGCTTCGATTGAACAACTACGCCGCGCGACGCTGCACGGAGATGCGTGCGGCCGCGGGGAGATCGACGAGCGAATGAATGGAGCCAAGCACCGGTACGGTCGTCGGAAGTTCGGTCGTCGGGATCAGAGTTGTTCGAATGGAACTTGTCGGCCCCAGCATCGTTGAGATCACATGGCCATTCACGGTGCTCATCGGCTGCACCTGGAAATGGGCCTTCTTCAGCATGATCGTCAGGGCCGTTCGCAGCTCAACCATCGCCAGCGGCGCTCCGATGCACATGCGAGGACCAGCGCCGAACGGAAGGTAAGCGTAGGGTGAAGGAGTGATGGAAGCCCATCGTTCCGGGATGAAGCTGTCCGGCTGTTCGTAAATGTCTTTGCGGTGATGAGTAATGTACTGGCTGAAGATGACGGGAGCACCGGCATTCAGACGCACTGTGTCCAGCGTCACCGGCTGCGTGGTGACTCGCTGCGAATACGATGAAGCCGGAAGAATTCTCATGCTTTCCCGAAGCACCGCATCGAGATATGGCAGGCGTTCCAGTTCTTCCAGAGTCGGAATGTCTCGGGCCACGTTCGCATCCAGTTCCGCCTTCAGCTTCTGCAGAACGTCCGGATGCTGCGACAGCAGGAACAGCGTCCAGCTGAAGGTATGAGCCGTGGTCAGATGCGCGGCCGCAAACAGCAGAGTCGCGTGACCGATCAGCTTGTCGTCGTTCGGATCGTTGTCTTCTCCCTGAGCTTCCATCAGCAGGCTCAGAATGTTGACCTCGTCCCGGCTGGCGGCTCTCTGTCGTGCCAGCATTTCGCGGACGGACTGCTCCAGTTCCTCCGCCTGAGACAGCAGTCTTGCATAACCCTCAGCAAACTGTGGTGTCGAAACCAGAGCGCCCATGCCAACTTCGTGATTGCGATGCGTCCATCGATCAATCAGGTGACCGAGCTTCAGTGCGAAATCAAGGTCGTCCATGCCGAACAGCAGCGCGCTGGTCATACGAAGCATGAACTGAACCATCTCCGTGTTCAGATCGCATTCGTTCCCCGGCCGCCATCCTTCCACAAGTTCGCCGGTCAGCCGACAGATGATTTCGTGATATCCGGGCAAAGCTCGCTTTGCAAAAACGTCCTTCAGAACACGACGCGTGTCGCGATGCTGAGCACCATTCTGGCTGAGCAGTCCGGAGGTAACTCGTCGCTGCGCAGAGTTTCGACTTCCACGAACAGCGAAGAAACGTGATTCAAACGTCTGAGGATCGGAAAGCACCAGACGATTCAGGTCCGGCGAAAACACAAAGACAAGCTTCTGATCGCTGTCCTGGAGAACAGCCAGATCGCCAAAGCGAGCGTGCAGACGCTTCATACAGGCGATGGGATCGTCCGAAAACTGCAGCAGCGAACCGAGTTCAATCGGCGCAGACGGTTCATGCAGTGATAAATGTGATGGCGCGGACATCCTGTCCCCCTCCGGAAAACTACCGCTCAGCGGCAGCGACCAATCCCTTGTGCCCGGACTCTAACAAACATCATCGTCCTTGGCGAACCAGGAAATGGATCTTCGAAAAATTGATCCGTTGGACCTCCTGAATTCAGGAAGCTCGATTCTTTGCCGCGTGAGGATGAGCCTTCTCGTAGGTCTCCCTCAATCGGCGAGTACTGACATGAGTATAGATCTGTGTCGTCGTCAGGCTTTTATGGCCCAATAATTCCTGAACGCTGCGAAGGTCCGCCCCGCCGTCCAGAAGATGTGTCGCAAATGTGTGGCGCAACGTGTGGGGCGTCGTTTGCTGCGATAATCCAGCGGTTGCGATGTGTGTCTCCAGCAGTCGGCCAATGCTGCGAGTCGTCAGCCGTCGCCCAAAACGATTCAAAAACAGGGCATCTTTCTGTTTTGCCGGAGCCTTTGGGTCGGGCTGCCGCACCGTCATCCACTGGTCCAGAGCCTTTGTCGCAAAGCTTCCGACCGGAGCGAGACGCTCCTTGCGCCCCTTACCCAAAACCCGCAATATCCCCGATGAGCGATCCCAGTCGCTGACGTTGAGCCCCACAAGTTCGGAAACTCGCAGCCCCGCGGAGTACATTGTTTCCAGAATCGCACGGTCCCGAAGCCCCGCATCGGTATTGCCCGGAGGAGCAGCGAGAAGCGCTCCGATTTGTTCGGTTGTCAGAAAATGGGGCAGCTTGCGGCCGGTTCGAGGCGTCCGAAGCGGCCGGGCCGGATTCGTTTCGCAGATGCCTTCACGATTACAGTAGCGAAAGAAACTTCGCAGACAGGCGAGACGGCGAGCAACCGTGGTTCGGGCGTAACCGCATTCATGCAGCCACGACACGTATCCTCGCAGGGCACCGACATCCACGTGCTTTGGGTCGGGCACCGCCCCGGTTTGTTCCTGAAAGAACTCGACAACGTGCGACAGATCGTCCGCGTAGGATTTGATCGTCAGCTCGGACGCATTGCGTTCGACCTTCAGGTAGTTCAAAAACTGCTTGATGGCGTCCTGCATTTTGACCCCTGCCGACTTTCTGTCAGGCCGTCATTTGCGTCGTTTGCTTGCCTCAGGCAGGCGCGTCAATGCGAATGAAACAAAGTACGAAGCCACAAGGGCCCGAAACCCAATGGAATCAGAAAGGCGAACTAAAAGAAGCTGGTGAAGTCTTCCGTGCCCACTTCTTCGACTTCTTCCTGCAGGTCACGGACTCGCTGTGAGAGCGTTGCGGCGTCATACCACGTGAAATCCAGCTCCGGATCGGCTGCACATTCCGCGAGCTTTTCGAGCACGGTTTCGACGCTGTTGTCGTCGTACAGGAACACATACCGCTGACCGTCACGGACCAGAGCCAGGACGTTGACCGCTTTACTCATCAGCTTCGCTCCCTCAAAGCCGCGTTCCATTGATTCAGTGACGTGAAAATTATCGGACGATGGCCTGCAGGGTTTCGCATCAATCGGGAGATCAGTAAAAGTCGGTCTGGAGAAGTCGCAAGACGGGCGTCAACTCTTTCATAGTCGGACGAGTTGGCGGCAGAAACTGCCTGTTTGCAATCCCGCTCTGGTGAATGGTGATCAGGTCTGCGGGATGATGGCACAATCATCCTGAGCAGATTGCAGGAAGTCCTATGAGTTCAGCGGAACCAGGTCGAAGTTCACACAAGGGGATGCCCGATTCGCCATCGGGCATTATGAAGATTCCGGCGACACTGAAAGCGGCGGCGTCCGGTCGCATCTTCGACCCGGTCGGCCGTGAATCGGAAGCCGAATCGATCACCGTTCGAATCCGCTGGTTTGGATTGTGCATCGGTTATCTGTACGTGAATCTGGTCGACCGCGAAGTGGGTCGCGCCGAACTGAATGCGATGCTGACACTCGGTGCTGCCTACGCGATGGTGGATACTCTGGCCAGCTGGAAGGGCAAGCTGCTGCTGTCCAACTATCGCATTGGCATTTCGCTGATGGAAGCCCTGTTCATCGGACTGCTGTGTCACTTTGATGATGGTGTCGGCAGTCCATTCCGCTTCTATTACTTCCTGTCTCTGCTGGTCTGCGCGATTCGACATTCTCCTTCGCTGACGTTCTCCACGTTTGCTCTGCATTCGATCAGTTACATCCTGCTGGGCTTCTACGGGCAGGAGACTGAGAACGCGGACTTCGTCACGGTCATCCTGACGCTGGTCTTTCTTGGCTGGGCCGCCTGGGCCATCATCGCGCTGACGGGTTTGCTGAAGAGAGCGGGACAGAGGCTCGCAATTCTGAATGAGGAACTGCAAAAGAATCAGCAGCTTCTGGAACGGCGCATCGCCAATCGAACCAAGGAGCTTCAGGAATCTCAGGCGATGCTCGTTCAGCAGGAAAAGCAGGCTGCGTTCGGACTGCTGGCCGCCGGGATTGCTCATGAAGTCGGTAACCCGCTCGCCTCCATCAGTTCCATTGTTCAGATCCTGAGCCGCAAGAACAGCGACCCGTATGTCAAAGAACGACTGGACATGGTCGACGGGCAGCTTCAGCGTATCCAGAGAACTCTGCGGGAACTGACCAGTTTCAGTCGCCCTGCGAACCAGCAGCAGTCCGTGGTGGATGTTCACGCGGCCATCAATGATGCTCTGAATATCGCGAAGTACTACAAGACCTGGAAAGGCAAGTCCGTCACAACAGCCTATGTGCCCGGTCTGCCCAACATTCGCACGATCTATGACCAGCTTGTGCAGGTCATGCTGAATCTGATCCTGAACGCCCTCGATGCCATGCCCGAAGGCGCCAAGATGCATATCTCCACGGAGATTATTCCACCCTATGGCGGACTGCCGGAACGTGTCGGCATTCGAGTGCGCGATGAGGGTCATGGGATCAGCCAGGAAGCTCAGAAGCAGATCTTCCAGCCCTATTTCACGACCAAATCTCACGGCACCGGACTCGGGCTTTTCGTCTGCCGCCAGCTGACTCGCCAGTCTCTGGAAGGCGATATTGAACTCGTGCAGTCCAGCCCCCAGGGAACCGAGTTCCTCGTCACGATCGCCGCCAAACGCGCCGACAGTTCCAGCGTGGTCAGTTCCGTAACTCTGCTGAATCAACCGTAATCATGCTGAGCTAAGCGAATCACGGCGAT
>CAZIGZ010000030.1:37224-49414 GCA_964538835.1 uncultured Chitinophaga sp.
CCGTAACTCTGCTGAATCAACCGTAATCATGCTGAGCTAAGCGAATCACGGCGATCAACGTCGCCTGTTACTTTTCCTTCAGCTTTTTCATCTGAGCCTGATACATCTCGACGGAGCATCGATCCGCGTTGGATTTGCCGACATGGCGAAACACTTCCGTTCTGTTCGGACCAAGAACAACGAGTGCCGGATAATGGACATTCTGGCCATGAAACCGATAGCCGTCCGGGATCTTCATGGCATCCGCCAGCTTTGCATCCACGTCTCGACAGATTCCGGGAAGGTCTTTCTTCAATTCCGGATCCAGGTGATCCATCCATTGTCGGATCTCCTCTTCGGAATCCGGCTTGAGGAAAATGTGGACGACGTCTGTCTCTGACTTCGCCAGCTTTGCGTAGTCTCGCGTGTATTTCAGGCAGTACGGACATTCGGTCTTCAGAAGGAAATGAAGGACCACGTAACGGGAAGATTGCTGACCGAGATCGACGGTCGAGTCATCTGTCAGGCAAGGCAGTTTCCATTGGGACCAGACGACGGGTGTTTTCTCATCCGCTTGTTGAAATACACAGAGTCCAATGAACCAGAATGCAGCGAAGGCGCGAAGCATGTGGAGCTTTCCTTAAAGCAAAAGCAGAACAGCAGACAGAAGGCGAAGATTCGATTCAGCAGTCCACGGCAACGCTGGAAGTGGCACGAGCTTGGCAGGCGAGGATGATGCCGGAGCGCCGGTCGGACGCAGTCAGTGCATCCTCGGTGTGCATGACGACGGTGCCGCTCAGCAGGCGAAGGCGGCACTGGCCACAGATTCCTGAACGGCATTCAAAGTCGAGGGAAATGTTCTGCTGCTCGGCCGCTTCCAGCAGTGTCGTCTCCTGGTCGATCGGCACGCTCCGGCCACTGCGCACAAAGTTGACGGAATGTATGGCCGTGTCCTTCACTTCCGGTACGAAGTATTCTGCGGCAGCCTTTCCGCGGGAGGCTCTTTCCGCAATGCCCGGCTTCGCTCCGCCAAATGACTCGATATGAAGGCGTGACTCGGGAACACCCAGAGAAATGAGCAGGCCGCGAACACTCTGAGTCATCTCGGTCGGGCCGCAAAGATAAACAGGGGTCTCCTTCGGATGACTCAGGCACGACTGAAGAAGGTCGGCTGATATTCGTCCTCGTCGGCCTGACCATGTGTCTGTTTCGGTGCATTGAGTCAGCGTGATGTGCACATTCCACGTCGGCGACTGCTGACAGAGAATCTCTATCTCCTGGCGAAAAATCAGATCCATTTCGGTCTTTGCAGAGATGACAAGTTCCAGAGATCCCTGCCACATGGAAGCATGTAATGTTCGCAGAATGGACATGACGGGAGTCAGCCCGACTCCACCGGCAATCAGCAGTACTCGCTGTTCATCCTGTGACGGAAACGTGAAGCGACCAGCAGGACCGGAAACGGCGATCACATCCCCTTCACAAACCTGGTCATGCAGATACGAAGATGCCACTCCCTGAGGTTCACGCTTGACCGTCAGTTCCAGCCATTGCCTGCGCACAGGCGACGACGCAATCGTGTAAGAGCGATTGACTCGCTTTCCGCCAATGAGTAACTGAACATTCAGAAACTGACCGGCCTGCCATTCAAAGGGAAGCATGGTCCCGTCAAGCGTCTGAAGTCGAAACGTGCGGACGCTGGAAGTCTCCTGCTGCATCCCGCAAACCCGAAGTTCACCTTTCCATCGCGATCCGCTTTCCGAGGCTGAGCGAGACGCCGCAGACGCGACGACCTGTTCTGTGCGAGTTGCGGACTCGGTGGTTGATGACGCTGCTTTCTGGCGACTCTCGGGGTCGCGACCTGCCACCCTGTGATTTACCGGTGTGCGATTCGCCGGTATCACGCGAAAACCCAGCCGCATCCCCAGAACAGCTGCGAAAGCGAGTGGCTGTCGAACATCGGATTTGACCAGCATGTAGTAATGGAGGACACCAAGAATCGCAGCGGCATAGGCCAGTCGATGCAGCTTCTTCCAGCGAGCAGCTCCCATGCGGCGAATCATGTCGTTTGTGGACGTCACCGCCAGCGGCACCATAAGTAACAGTGCCACGGCTCCGACCTGAAGAAAACGACGATTGATGATCTCGCTGAGCGTACTCTGCAAACTGCCCGCACGGTCGTAAACCACATAAATCACGAGATGCACGGCTGCGTAGAAAAAACCATACAGCCCGAGGGCTCGGCGAAATGCAATCCAGCCACCCCAGCCCGTGATGACCTTCAGCGGCGTCATCAGCAGCGAGAGCACCAGAAAGACAAGCGACAGTATTCCAGTGATATGCAGCGCGATGTTGACGGAGTTCGCGCCGAGCTGCCCGGACCAGGCGTCCCACAAAAGCAGGGCGCAGGGGACAAGGCCATTCAGTATCACCAGCCATCGCTGAAATGAAATCGTGTTCATGAGTGAAGCATCGGCCGCGAGCCTGCAGACTCCATGATCCGGGAGCCTCGGTCTCGCTTTCTGTCAGAAGTTGATTCGAAGATCCATCCCTTCGTACATCGAAGCCACCTGGTCTTCGTAGCCGTTGAACATCAGTGTCTGACGTCGTCCTGCTTCGCCAATGCGCTGTTCGGTCGCCTGGCTCCAGCGAGGATGATCGACGCCCGGATTGACGTTGGCGTAGAAGCCATACTCTTCAGGGGAATAACGACTCCAGCTTGTCACAGGCGGATCCTTCACCAGCGTCATCTTCACGATGGATTTGATTCCCTTGAATCCATACTTCCACGGAACCACCAGCCGAACAGGCGCGCCATCCTGAGGAGGAAGGATCTTTCCGTAAAGACCGGTCGCCAGCAGAGTCAGTGGGTTCATGGCTTCATCAAGGCGCAGACCTTCGACGTAAGGCCATTCGAGCACATCTGTTTTCTGCCCCGGCATTCGCTCAGGGTCCAGCAGGGTTTCGAAGGCGACATAGCGAGCTTCCGACTGAGGCTCAACGGCTTCCAGCAGTCGCCCCAGTGGAACGCCGACCCACGGAATGACCATGGACCACGCTTCCACGCATCGCATGCGGTACACGCGTTCTTCAGGAGCCACCAGGGCATGCAGCTGATCGATGGTGATCTTCTGCGGCTTGTTCACCAGACCATCGATGGTGATCGTCCAGCCATCGGTCCGAAAGTCGCGAGCCGCAGCAGCCACGCCCTGCTTGTCCGTCGTGAATTCGTAGAAGTTGTTGTAACTCAGAATGTCTGGTTCTGATGTCGATGATTCTGACGTCCGCCATCCTCGAGCCAGCAGCTCCGCTTCAGACAACTGTGCCGCCTGGAGCCCGGAAACCGCTTCGGTCTGCACAGCCACCTGCATGCGAGGATTAAACCAGCGATACAAGGCTGCAGTCGCAACGGTACTGGCGACAACAGCACCTGCTCGCAGAAATCGCCGACGGTTAAAGTAAACCGCCGGCGGTGTCACTTCATGATCCGGGATCGAAGGAATTTTCATGGGCCTGCCCGCCGAAACTACTTGCCGTCTTTCATCATGGCACCATCTTTGGCCATCGCACCATCTTTGGCCATCTCGGAGTTCTTCATGTCGCCATCTCTCATCATGCCTCCCTTCATGTCGCCCGACATTCCGTCTTTCATCATCGGCTGAGCCATCTGCTTGTCACCCGACATTTTCATGTCGCCAGACATCTGCTCACCACCCGCCGGCTTGTTCATCATCGCGGAATCCGATGATTCCGAACACCCGGCCGCCAGCATGGCACAACCAAAACAGAGTACGACACACATCAGAGATTTCACAGGAGAGCCTTTCAAAGGAGGTCACGGCGCAACGACTCCGCAGGAGTCAGGACCGAAAGCCAAAACAGCCGACACACGAAAATCGGCATTCAGGGAACACAGCAGGTTCTGCAGGCCGCGACAGAAAGCTCCGCGTGGGACAGTCACTGTCTTCCGCTCACTCTTGTCTGTCGCAACACTCCTTTGACGCTTCCACCGGCGAGCGTCTTACCATAATTCCGGGAACATTGACGCGTCGATCTTCACTTCACAGCGTGCCGCTTTCTACTTTCGGCACCCTGCCCTGCCCCGTCGTTCCAAGGCTCTCCAGCAACGTCTCATACTCATACGCGCAGCACGGACACTGTTTCAGATGTGTGGTAACCGCTTCAAGTGACACGGCCGGCTTCCTTCCCGTCACATCGGAGTCCGCCAGAACAGCCAGCAGCTCAAAGCACTGATCACACGTCATGGCGTCCGGCACGGTTTGAGCCACCATGGCGAGCAATTCGTGAACCTGTCCGGGGGTCAGCTGAGTCATGAGATCGTCTCCAGCACATCTTCCATCGTCACTCCTCGGGCTTCAAATCCATCACGAAGTCGGAGACGTGCATCATGAACCAGTTTATAGACAGCGTTACGATTTGACTCCATGCGGACCGCAATTTCTTCGACCGGAAGTCCTTCCAGTATTCCGCGAATGGCGGCTCGCTGTCGATCGGTCAGCACCGTCTCGATCAGAGACTGAAGCAGCAGAAGGACACTGGTACGGCTTGCCGCTTTATCCGACGGAGGTTCCTGGCCGACTGACAGCTCCAGCTTTGCGTGCCCTTCAGAATCCTGAAGATCGAGCGACACATCGCGGTAGTAATGACGACGCAGCTGGCTGATACCGATGCGCACGGCGATCGACATGGCCCATGTCGTAAATCGGCTTTGCCCGCGAAACGAATCGAGCGAATCCAGGATCTTCACCAAAGCCTGCTGAACGACATCTTCCACATCAACCTGACCACCATAACGATGAGTCAGCGAACGCTGCAGACCGCGCAGCAGAAAACTCCGCAGTTCCTCCAGCGCCATTTCACGCTGCGAAGTCCCTGCGGTCAACACTTGCACCCAGTCCTCACGACCGGGTTCAGCCTGAGTCGATAGAGTCACGCTTGTGTTCACCTGCAACCAGATCTCTGGCTTGCTGTCCGTTTTTCGTTCACACGAGTCGCCTGAGGAAATCGTCTCCGGAATGGTCTGTCGGCGGAAACACGCTGTCGCGATGCCGCGATGCCGCATCACCGATTCCGACCGCACACTCGTGTGACGCTCCGGCCGAGCAGGATCTTACCTGCCGGAGTTCGAAAATCGCACACTCCCGAACTCAGCCACACAACGGTGCCTTCTTCTCCCGAATCGGCGGGCTGATGGCCGCCATTTCGCGGTTCAGCGCGATGTATTCCTGCCATTGTTCCGGGACAAGGTCCTCATGAAAGATGGCGGCGACCGGACATTCCGGAATACAGGCTTCGCAGTCGAGGCAGTCGTTGGGGTCAATAAACAACATGGACTCTCCTTCACGAAAGCAGTCTGCCGGACAGACCACGACACAATCCGTATATTTGCAGCCAAAGCACGGTTCCGTGACGACCATTGTCATTGCAGTATCCTTCGAAAGCGGAGAAGTTTCTGGACTCCGGAACACCTGAAAAGATGTCCCCCGAAGTGAATGCAGATCCGTAGAATTCGTCGGACACAAATTTCTCTTTTTTCTCCGGCTTTGTTCTATGACGATCGAAAACCAGTCGAATGCTGAGCTGCTGGCCCGATGGAAATCGGGAAATCAGCTTGCCGCAACCTTGCTGACCGATCGTTATATGCAGCGACTCACCGCGCTGGCCCGCAGCCGTCTCTCGCACAAGCTGAGTCGACGGCTTGATGCGGATGATGTTGTCCTGTCTGCGTGGAGAAGCTTCTTTGTTGCCGCCCGCGACAGTCGAATTCAGGTACAGGACGACGACAACCTGTGGCCGCTGCTTGTCACTATGACGCTTCGAAAACTGCAGCGGCAGGTCCAGCGACACCAATCAGAAAAGAGAACCACTGGCCGCGAGGTGGCTCTGGAAGACACCGACGCATGGCAGGCCATTGTCTCGCAGGATCCCACCCCCGATGAAGCCGCGCAGCTGACACTGGATGTGGAAAGTCTGTTGGCAAAATTGTCGCCGTCGGATCGCGAAGTCCTGACGCTCCGACTGCAGGGTGAAGACTTTCAGAGCATCGCAGCCAGGAGGAACTGCTCCGAGCGAACAGTTCGACGTGCGATGCAGGACATTCGAAATTGCGTCATCGCTCACTTCGAATTGGAATCGACGGAACCGCTGGCTTCGGAACCGCTGCTCCTGCCGGCCGACAGCGGTGGCAACGTTGAGAATGAATCTGTCGGTCAGTCGAACTCGGAAGAACACTCCAGACAAACGCTCTGTGACGATGCTGATACGATCACTTTGCCACATGAGCCACCGCCCCTTCGTTACAACGACTATGTGCTGCAGAAGCTGATTGGACGAGGCGGATTTGGAAAAGTATTCCGAGCCAGATGCGTGCTCGATGGTCGCATCGTGGCTCTCAAGTATCTCAACAAGCGGCTTTGGCGAAACCCGGCTGCCATTCGATCGATGATCGATGAAACGAAGAAGGCTCAGTCTGTTTCGCATCCGCAGATCCTCGGCTATCAGGGCTGGGGCATGGCACCTTCCGGTGCGCCATTTCTGGTGATGGAACTTGTCGACGGGCCAGATCTTTCTCGCTGGGTCAAGAACTCAAAGTTTGATGAAAGTGAAGTGCTCACTTGCGGGATTCAAATCGCTTCTGCACTGGACGCCCTTCATCAGTCGGGACTGGTCCATGGGGATCTTGCACCCGGCAACGTTCTTCGCCGAAATGCTCATGACTTCGTACTGACGGACTTTGGACTGAGTCACTCGGCTGGAAACACCAGCCATATGGAAAGCCGGCCTTCTGCCGGACTGATCCTCCAAGGTGGCACACCAGGGTTTCTTGCTCCCGAGCAAATCTCTGGAGTCTTCGGCAAAGTGTCCGAACACACCGATGTGTACGGCCTCGGAGCACTGCTCTACTTTCTCATAACGAAGCAGGCGCCCTTTCAGGGCCACGATGTTGCTGAAACACTGAGCCAGATTCTGTCGTCTCATCCTCCGCAAGCCATCCCGCCCAACAGCCGACTATCCCCTGCCCTTCGCGACCTGATCATGCAATGGCTCGCCAAAGAACCGGCTCAGCGGATGAATACGCAAGGAATGCTGGCACAGTTGAGGTCACTCAAAGATCCCAGGTAACAACGTCGTCCGGTGGAATGACGACCACCATGCTTGACGAAATTCTGCCCTCAGCTAAATTCGTGCGTATACGTACGAATTGGCTGCTGGGGCGAGCGAGCGATGATGCCGAACGATGAACTTCCGCTGGCACTGCGAACGGCTTACCTGACTCTGCATCGTCGGTCGGATGCGGTGTTTGTCGAATACGGAATTACGGCGGACCAGTTCGTGCTCCTGGCGACTCTTGCTCGGGGGCAGGCGATGACTCAGCGGGAACTCGCAGCTCGCATGCCTTCTGATCCCAGCACCGTCCGCGCGATGCTTGTGCTTCTCGAAAAGCAGGGCCTGGTCACTCGTGAAGCTCATCCAACCGATGCGCGAGCACGCATGGTCAGTCTGACAAAGTCGGGTGTTCGAACATATCAGCTGGCGTTTGATGCCGGACAGGAGCTGCGCGATCAAATGACGGAATCACTCAGCGCCGCTGAGACTCGCACGCTGCTGTCATCGCTGCAACGAATGACAGCGTCACTCAAAGACCCGGTGCCCGAAACGGCTGCAGTTTCAGAAAATACGGAATGATGAATTGTGGTTCATGCGGTCTGTCCTGAGGTGAGCGGGGGATGTCTGTTCCCAGATTCTTCCGCAGTGGTGTTATCAGGGGACTGACCTCCCCCGCTCGCCTTCAACAATCCCACTACTCAAGGAGCGTGATATGCGATGCATGGTTGTTCTGGCAGTGTTACTCTTCACACCGCCGACCCTGAAGGCTCAGGAGGAATCGAGGGCAGGGGCAAACGATGCGAGCCAGGAATCTCCGCGATCCAACAACGCACCTGGTCAGAATCGTCCTCAGCAGGGACGGCGAGGCCCCGGCGGGTTTGGCGGTCCGATTGAACTAGGTCCCGACGACAGGCAGGTCTATCCGGATCCGGACGACAGCATCGTGGCAAAGCGAGACGGCATTGCTCATGGCCAGTTGGAAATGATTGAGTACGAATCGAAGACGGTCGGCACAAAGCGAAAAGCCAACGTCTACACGCCTCCTGGTTATTCCACGGAGAAAAAGTATCCGGTGCTGTATCTGCTTCACGGGATTGGCGGCGATGAAACCGAATGGCAGCGATTCGCAACGCCGGAAATGCTGTTCGACAACCTGATCGCAGACGGTAAAGCGGTTCCGATGATCGTTGTGATGCCGAACGGACGTGCTCAGAAGAACGATCGTGCGGAAGGCAACGTCTTTGAATCCGCTCCCGCCTTTGGTGTCTTCGAACGGGATCTTCTGGACGACCTGATTCCGGCCATCGAAGCTCGCTATTCCGTTCAGGCCGACCGTGACAATCGAGCACTCGCGGGATTATCCATGGGCGGCGGCCAGTCTCTGAATTTCGGTCTCGGGCACCTTGATACATTCGCGTGGGTCGGAGGATTCTCATCCGCGCCGAATACGCGCAAGCCTGAGGAGCTTGTCCCTAATGCAGCAAAGACGAAAGAACAACTGAAGCTGCTGTGGCTGTCCTGTGGCAACAAAGATGGACTGATCAACATCAGCCAGCGGACTCAGCGTTATCTCAAGGACAAAGGCGTTCCGCACCTCTGGAACGTCGACTCACACGGCCACGACCCGACTCACTGGCGGAACAATCTGTACTACTTTGCTCAGCTCGTTTTCAACGACGAAGCTTCAAAGGCTGCTTTGAACCAGAAAGCTGCTCCGGCGGAACAGAAGCCGGCCACTCCGGAAAAACCACAGCCAGGCAGCTCAGCGTCGCAGTCTCAGAAAACACCGGATGGCATAACCGATGACTTCAAACCCGCGTCGACCAATCAGCCTGGGAAAGAGTATCCGCAGGTGAATTCTCAGGGACGTGTGAAGTTTCGCATCGTTGCTCCCGAAGCAACGAGCGTCGGCTGTACTTTTCGCGACAGCACGGAATTCGTCAAAGGAGAAGACGGTGCGTGGATCGGTTACACGCGTCCACTCGACGAAGGCTTCCACTATTACATGATCAAGATCAATGGAGCGGAAGTTCCGGATCCGAACAGCAGGTACTTCTTCGGAGCAGCTCGCTGGGGCAGCGGCGTTGAAGTGCCGGCTCATGATGCGGACTCCTATGCTCTGAAGAATGTCCCGCACGGACAGGTGCGAGAGATCATGTTTCATTCGCCCAGCACGAACTCAGAACGACGAGCGTTTGTCTATACGCCTCCCGGTTACGATCAGGACACGGAGAAACGTTATCCGGTCCTTTACCTGCAACATGGCTATGGCGAAAACGAATACGGATGGAGCGTTCAGGGACATGCGGGCCTGATCATGGACAATCTTCTGGCGGAGCAGAAGACGAAGCCGTTTCTGATCGTAATGACTTACGGCATGACGAACGAAATTCGCTTCGGCGGCATTCGCGAATTCGACATTCGGCCATTTCAGACGGTTCTGTGTGACGAACTGATCCCGTTTGTTGATGCTCAGTTTCGCACGATCGCCGATCAGCCTCATCGAGCCATGGCGGGACTGTCGATGGGTGGCATGGAAACAAAAACGATTACTCTGGCCCGACCGGATCTCTTTTCGCACATCGGTCTGTTCAGCGGCGGCAGCATTGCGGTCAGTGACATTAAAGATCTTGACGCCTTCAAGAAGCAGAATCGTCTGGTCTTTGTCAGCTACGGCGGGCACGAAGTCGGTGGCGACAATCCTCGCCGCGGCGGAGATCCCAAGGCAACGACCGAAGCATTGAAGGAAGCGGGCGTCAATGCTCATTATTATGTGTCGCCGAAGACTGGTCATGAATGGCAGTCCTGGCGCAGAAGTCTGCGTGAGCTGGCACCACTGCTGTTTCAGTAAGATGCTTGAGCATGGAGCGATTGAGGACAATCGCTCTATGTAGAACGACTGTCTCAGTCGTTCAGGGAATAGCCTTCTTTTCCTCCCTGAAAGAACTCGTACATGAACCGATTCCTTCTTTTCATGTGCAGCCTGACGGCGATTGCGAGTCCTGCTGTTGCCGCTGCGGAAGAGCTTGCCGGTACCTGGCACGCGCAGTTCGAGACGTTCTCCGGTCTTCAAACGTACCACTTCACGTTCGATACAAAAGCAGGAATGCCAGGTGCGAGGGCGGTAGTGGAACAAAACGGAGAGAAGCGTGAGGTCACGTTTTCCGATGTGAAGGTCGAATCAGGCACGATCACTTTTGAAGAACTCCGCAAGCTGCAGGATCGCGAGATTCGCATTGAATTCCGCGCAGAACTGAAGGACGACAGCCTGACTGTCTCACGGAAAGTTGGCGACTTTGGCAGCGCGGAGACGATCGCGACTCGCAGCCTACCGACTCCTCCGGCCGAGCAGCCTGCGGCTCCGGCGGTGGAAGTGAAAATTGACCGAATCATCAAGGACGCGTTTCAGGATTCCTTCCTGATCGGGATGGCAGGTGATGTGCCAGCGCGGTACTCCGAAGTGGAACTGACAGCGGCGACGAAGCACTTCAATGCGGTGACTCCGGAAAACTGTATGAAGCCGGAAGGCATCCATCCGGAAGAAGGACGATGGCGTTTTGAAGCTCCCGACGCACTCGTGGAATGGGCTCAGAAGAACCAGATGTCGATTCATGGTCACACGCTGGTCTGGCACCAGCAGACACCAAAGTGGTTCTTCGAGAACGGTGACCGGGCGGTCGTGACTGAGCGAATGAAGGATCACATTCATACGCTTGTCGGACGATACAAGGGAAAGCTTCAAAGCTGGGACGTTGTGAATGAAGCGATCAATGACGGTGGCAATGAAGAGACCGCAAAGACGGAAGGGCTGAGAGATTCTCCGTGGCTGCAGGCCCTGGGTCCGGACTATCTGACGATGGCCTTTCGTCTTGCTCACGAAGCCGATCCGGACGCGACTCTTTACTACAACGACTACAATATCGAATCCGGCCCGAAGCATGCCAGCTCGATGGTACTGCTCAGACGATTGCTCGGCGAAGGCGCACCGGTCCATGCGGTTGGCATTCAGGGGCACTGGCGATCCGGCAGCGTTCCGTTCGAGGACATCGACAAGGCGATCTCCAACTACGCGTCGCTTGGATTGAAAGTCAGCATCACGGAACTGGATGTGACGATTCGAGGCGCATCCGGCGGACAGTTTGGAGGAGGTCCGGGGCGACGTGACCAGAGAAATGCAGCTCCGGCTTCGGCTGAGGATCTGAATCGTCAGGCGGAGGACTATGCGAAGTTATTCGCGATCTTCAGGAAGCACAAAGACGTCATCGAACGAGTCACGTTCTGGGGCCTTCACGACCGTCGCACCTGGCGTTTCGGCCAGCATCCGCTGATTCTCGACGCAAACTCCCAGCCAAAACCGGCCTACGCGGCGATTGTCAGGAAACCGGATGGCCAGTGACGTCCAGCGTTCGTTCTGCGAGATACTTTGAGCCTACTGGTCTCAGTACCTGGGGAAGATGACAGGCGTCGGGAATCGTTCTTCAAGGCTATTGGCGTCGTTCAGGTACTCTTCACGAGGGACCTGGACGTGAGGCCAGTTGCCGGGGCGAATTCGGACGACTCGGCCAGGCCGGATTCCTTCGATGACGAGGTCCGTCTCAAAGCGTACCTGAATTCCGCTGCTGCCCACTGGAGCCTGGCCAGGCATTTGAGTGACATCCAGAATGGTGCCTCGGGACGCCATGTGCGAGGGGCCGTACGCACCATGAGTATGCTTAAGAGTATTCTCGACGGCGTTCATCATCGCAGTATCGCCCTTCCGGAAGTCCGCATAGAGCGATGCGTCCATGCCACCGAACAGAGTCGCAGTCACAGTCGCACGGCCGAACTTGCCGTATTCGACGGAATCAATCCATGCCGGCATCCAGCGACTTCGAATGAAGGCTTTGTGAACTTCTGTCTGACTTTTGGCCGCTCGCTGCATTGAGTCGTCATCGAGCCAGATGTCAGAAACGTGAAACCGTGTGAACACACCGTCGGGTGTGGGCTTCCAGGTGATTCCCAGCAACACCGCCTGTTCTTCCAGACTCTTCTTTCCCTGCGCCGGCCAGGAGCCTTCGATGACGAGATCTTCAATCAACAGCAA